>JAHYJA010000192.1 GCA_019429325.1 Bacteroidales bacterium | reverse complement strand
TAGGTAATAATCTGGTCGATGGGTAAGGAAGTCGGCGACGGACATAATTTACTGAACGGATACAAGTGGATCAAGGGCCGTGATGCAACACGTCCTGTTCAGTACGAAAGGGCTGAGAAGAGCACCAACACAACAGAACGCCATACCGATATCTGGTGTCCGATGTACGCCAGGATAGGGCAAATTGAAGAATACGCGAAGGACGAAAGAAATGACCGTCCGCTTATACTTTGCGAATATGCCCATGCAATGGGAAATTCCGTGGGAAACCTCCAGGACTACTGGGATGTGATAGAGAAATACCCGAAGCTTCAGGGCGGGTTTATCTGGGACTGGGTGGACCAGGGACTTTTGAAGACCAACGAAAACGGCGAAAAATTCTGGACATACGGAGGCGACTGGGGAGAGGAGGGCATGCCAAGCGATGGAGTTTTCTGCATTAACGGACTGGTCTGGCCCGACAGGGAGGGTCATCCAAGTCTGCACGAAGTAAAAAAAGTCTATCAGTATGTTGGTTTTGAACCGGTCGACCTTGCCAGGGGACTGATTAAGATCACAAATAAGTATGATTTCACGAACCTTTCGGTCTTCAGTTTCGACTATGAAATAATATCAGACGGATCAGCAATTCAGTCAGGCAAGCTGACCTTTCCCGATTTCAGACCTAAGGAAGAGAAGCTTGTGGATATCCCCATAAGCAAAATTGACCCTGCTCCGGGATCTGAATATTTTCTTAATATCAGGGTGTCAAGAAGTGATGGATGGAATTATGTCCCTGAGGATCATATTTATGCAACGGCACAGTTCAGGCTGCCGGCAGAAGGGAGGACAGTATCAGCAGTTCGTGACGAAATGGCTGTGCTTCAGACTAATACCGTTGACAATAAGCTTGAAGTAAGTGGTAACGAAATGAAAATTGTATTTGATCTTGAAAAGGGGAGAATGGAATCATTCCTTTTCAGGAACAAGGAGCTGATCAGCAAGGCTCCTGAACCTGATTTCTGGAGAGCGCCAACCGATAATGATTACGGGAACAGGATGGACAGGAGACTGGGAGTCTGGAGGAAAGCCGGTGAGCGTACAAACGTAAGAAGAGTGAATATCCTGAGGCCGGAACTTGGCAGGGTGGTTGTTACAATTGAGTATGATATACCTGATACGGAGGGTGTCAAAATTGCTGGTCTCGTTACCTCGTACACCATTTACGGATCAGCCGATGTTGTTGTCAGGAATCAGTTCTCAAAGGTTTCGGGCACCGTTCCGGAGTTACCCAGGATGGGAATGCAGATGAGTCTTCCTGAAGAATTTATTAACCTGAAGTGGTTCGGCCGCGGTCCGCATGAGAACTACTCCGACCGCAAAACCTCCGCTGAGGTGGGGATCTATGAGAGTACGGCTGATGATCAGTACATCCCTTATATCAGACCGCAGGAGAATGGATATAAAACCGATACCAGGTGGCTGACCCTAACAAACGAAAATGGGACAGGTTTACTTATAGCAGGCAATCCGCTCATCTGTTTCTCAGCACTCAGGAATACACATGAGGATTTTGAATCGCCGGGAAACCTGGCGCAATTCCGGAAGGATGCAAAAAGCGCCAATACTCATACTACCGATGTCAGACCAGGTGATTTCGTGAAACTGAACGTTGATTACGGACAAATGGGAGTCGGAGGAGACGATTCGTGGGGTGCCATGATCCACCCGCAGTATCGCCTTCTGGAAAGGAATTATGATTACAGTTTCAGAATGCGCCCGATCGTTAGAGAAGATGACGTCTGGAAACTTTCGAAAGAAAGATTTTAAGAGCTTCTAAATAAAATCCTTTGTGTCCTTTGTGTGGAACTTTGAGGCCTTTGTGTTTAAAAGTTAGATCATTGAAACACAAAGGAACACAAAGGAACACGAAGGAACACGAAGGATAACACGAAGGATATCAGACCAGAATGATTGCAAAAGTCAGCTTCTTCAGGTTTTATGTCTTCAGAATAGTGGTTAGAAATATAAAAAACTAAGGGAATGCCAGAGCAAAACAGCAAGGATTCAATACTTGATTACCTGAGAATAAAACCTTCACCGCAATCGATAGATTATGTGGAGAATAAGAAGCAATTCCACCTTTATACACTCCTTACCGAGCAGAGGCATCCTAAAACCTGGACTTTAAGCTCAGTAATCAGGGAGAACACCAGCGAAGGATTGAAAATGCTTCGCGCCGTTGATGAGGATATTTCGGAAATGATTGACAGATTTTCGGAAGATCTTACACTTGCAGAAAAAGCAGTCAATGCAATATACCGGGCGATTAAAGGGAAGAGGAAGATATATTTCTACGGCTGCGGTTCAACAGGCAGGCTGGCAAAGATGATGGAGAGCACTCTCTGGAGGCCGTTCTGGAGGAAAGTGAAAAATTCGGGATTGTGGGAAAAGCTATCAGAACATCTGCCTGATGACATCGAAGACCAGCTGATTGGAGAAATGACAGGCGCTGACAGGGCTCTGATAAGCTCACTGGAAGGATTTGAGGACCTTCAGCTGATAGGAAGGCTACAGCTTACTGACCGGGGAATTGAAAAGGGAGATGTGGTTTTTTGCGTGACGGAGGGAGGAGAAACCTCTTCTGTTATCGGGACGATTCTGACGGCTCTCGGCCAGTATGGAAAACCGGATGAGAAGAGTATTGCAGAAGCGGCCGGGAATCTGTTCTTCGTTTATAACAACCCTGACAATCTGCTGCTCCCATTTGAACGAAGCAGGATCGTGCTTCAGAACCCCGGAATAACAAAGCTGAATCTGACCACCGGTCCACAGGCAATAACCGGTTCGACAAGGATGCAGGCAACAACCAGTGAGATATTCGTTCTGGGTTCAATACTGGAGGAAGCACTTTACAGGGTGATGAAGGAGTATTTGTCCCCTGAGGAACTGATGCTGGCAGGCTTTGTACCGGAAACAGATCTTTATTCAAGACTCAAATCATTCAGGGATGTAAAGATATCTGTCGATAATACGATCGACCCGATGAGAGAGTTTACGGAATCAGAAACCGAAACCTACGCGAAAAGACGTTTTTCAACCTATTTTGCCGGAGATGCCCTGATAACGGTTTTCACTGACAGCACAGAAAGGAGCCCGACTTTCAGGCTCTACCCCCTTGATACCGTAAATGCTGATGCAAGGCGGTCGTGGATACAGGTCTGGACAGAGAGCCGGGATATAAAAGAAGCCTGGCAGGCTTTGCTTGGCAGAGGATTCCGGGGACTGGAAGAATCGTTCTATGAACCATTTTTTGAAGAGGAGATAGATGATCCTTATCTGAAAAGTGTAGCCCTGAAAAGCTTGGCCAATGCCGGCAACGATCAGGAAAGATTCTACGATCTCTCGTTCTCTGAATCGAATATAACAAGGAACACTATTCACCCTGATGATATAGGAGTGATTGTTTGTGTGGATGATGAACATGCTCCATCGGAGGTACCAGGTTCGGGATTCAGGAAGTTTGCTGAGTACTTTAAGATGAAGGGAGCGAAAGTAATTTTAATAACTGTAAATGGGAGAAAGGGATCTCTGTCTGAAAAGCCTCTGGCAGCAGATGTGACAATAAACATTGATCTGCCATCCTTCCCTGATCCGATCGGACTCAGGAAGCAGATAGCTCTTAAAATGCTTTTAAATACCCATTCAACAGGGGTGATGGCAAAGCTTGGAAGGGTGATCGGCAATACGATGACAACTGTCAATCCAAGTAACCTGAAGCTGATCGGCCGGGCAACATATCTTATCATGAGTCATGTGAATGACACGATTGCCGGCCGGCACTGGACTGACAGGCACGGCGCCTTCAGAAACCTGACCTTCGGGGAAGTGAATGCAGTACTCTATGATGCAATTGACTATGTGTCAGGAAATAATTCCGGCCAGACTGCAGAAGTGGCGTTGTCAATAATACGTATACTCGAGGCTCTTAAGAACTGCGATTACATCAGCTGGGAGGGTGCTCAGAACATACTGGACTGTCAGGGGCTGGATGCCTTTCTGACGGAACACAATCCTACTTTAGGTTCAGCTCCACCTTCAGAACAGAGTCCTCACCGGTAATTATATTCTTAACATCCCAGGTGAATGGTCCTTTTGCTTTGGTGCTCAGAACCACCCTGGTAACTGAATTTGCCGCCAGTGTTATCGATGCAGGGGCGTCCTCAACTCCGTTGACAAGGTAAAATGGTATGTCCGACTTATTCGTCACTTCGAAATAGATGCTTTTATCGGTCTGATAAAAAGGTTTGCTGACAGATATGCACTGGTTGAAAAACGGTTTCGCATACTCCTCCTTTCCTGCAATATTATCCCTGAAATAAGCAAGTGTCCTGCCTGCAAACATGGCTTCCCTGAGAGCATCATGTGTCCTTGCTTTTGAAAATACAAGCGTCATCGGTCTGTGGGTATATTCGGGTTCCCTGTAGGACTCACTTATCACTCCATGGTTATCGCTGTTGGCCAGAACAGCCAGGTTATACTCTTTACAGAAGGTCATTACCAGGGGATAATACTCTGAGGAGTTGAAGAATTCGATCCCGTGGAGCCATCCGTTTTCGATCAGTTTATAATGCATATCATACATTCTGGGTATACCATCGGGTTGCTGGGATTTCCATCCCGGGTGGTTCCAGTGAATGAAAGCGCCCTGTTCCATAGCAGCAGCAAACGCATCCCACACCGAGTCTACAGCAAGAAGAGAAGCATCGTTGATGAATAAGGCATTAAAATGGCCGGGAGGCATGGAGCGGGTGATCTCAGTGCCCTTCACAAGAATGATATTATAATCCCGGGCTGTGCTCTCGGCAATCTTCCACGAGGCATTGTGGTCAACCGGAATGTAATCTTTCTTGGGAAGATATTCAAGATGGTCGGTGATTGAAATAGCATCAAGTCCGTCGCGGAAAGCCTCTCCAACCCTCACAGTTGGCCACACATTGCC
>JAHYJA010000191.1 GCA_019429325.1 Bacteroidales bacterium | reverse complement strand
GTTAACTCATACTTTCCTGTACTGGGCCAATGTTGCGGCTCATACAAATGAAAATTACCAGGTGATATTCCCGCCCAGTGTGAACGTGGCGACCTATCATGCCAAAAACAGCTTTACACACTGGCCTTTCTCGACAGAGATGTATGCAGGGCATAACTTCACTACCGGAGTAGATATCAGCTGGTGGAAAAATGTTGCCAATTCCGCTTCGTTCTTTGCACACGATCTGAAGGAGGATTTCATGGGCGGGTATGACCATGGAAAGAAGACAGGGACCGTTCATATCGGAGATCATAACATAGTAAAAGGGGCAAAACTCTGGGAATGGGGCTCAGGACCCAGGGGCCAGGCAACAGAAGGAAGGCTTACCGAGAACGACGGGCCCTATGTGGAAATAATGGTGGGGGCCTTTTCAGATAACCAGCCAGATTACAGCTGGATAAGACCCTATGAAACAAAGATTTTCAGACAGTACTGGTATCCCGTAAAGGATATCGGAGGCTTTAAGAATGCCAATCTCAATGGTGCAGTCAACCTTGAGAAAAGGGAGAAGAATTCGGTATTTCTGGGGTATTATTCGACTTCGCATATTGAAAAGGTAAAAATTGTGCTGCTATGGAACGATAAGCCGGTTTTTGAAAGAGAAACCGATATTTCACCGGCTAAAGCCTTCACTCAGACTGTCAGGCTGCCAGGTCCGTTTGATGTCACCGAGCTAAAAACAGAAATGATCAACGCTGAGACCGGAGAGGTGCTGGTATCATATAAACCCCTTGCGCCACTGAAAGCTGACAAACTTCCTGATCCGGTGAGAAGGCCCGATCCTCCGAAAGATATTCCGACCGTTGAGGAGCTTTATCTTACAGGCAGCCGGATTGACCAGTTCCACAATCCGACATTGAATGCCATGGACTACTATGAAGAGGCACTCAGGCGCGATCCGGGGGACATCAGGACGAACAATGCCGTCGGGAATATTCATCTTCTCAACGGAGAATTTGAGACTGCAAGGAGCTATTTTAAAAGGGCAATCGAAAGGCTGTCAAAGGATTACACAAGACCTTCAACCTGTGAGGCTTTCTACCTGCACGGTCTGGCACTTAAAGCTCTCGGACTGTATGATGCGGCTGCTGATACCCTTTACCATGCAACCTGGGACTACGCTTATCATTCCGCGGCCTACCTCGAGCTGGCAAGAATATTATCAATAAAGGGAGACTTTGAGAAAGCGCTTGCGCAGGTGGATGAATCGCTTGCCACCAACGCACGCGACAATAGCGCCATTGCCCTCAAAGCCTCGGTTCAGAGGCGGCTGGGAGACCTGAAGGGTGCTGAAGCCACTCTGGCGGCTGTAATCGGCGGCGATCCGCTCGATTTCAGGGCCGGGAACGAGGGCTATCTTATTGCGCGGGAGTCGGGTGACAGGACTGAGGCAGAAAGGAGACTGACAATTCTAACCAGAAGGATGCGTGATTTCGACCAGAACTACCTTGAACTGGCAGCCGGGTATCTTAACGACGGGCTGAATGACGAAGCAGAAGATGTGCTCCGCAGGTATAAAGGAACAAATCCCATGGTCGACTATTACCTTGGCTATATTGCCGATTTGAAAGGCAACAAGGAGGAGGCAGCAAAGTGCTTCAGGACGGGATCTGACCTTCCTGTCGATTATGTCTTTCCATTCCGCCTGGAGAGTGTAAAAGTACTGGAAACATCCCTCAAATATTTCCCGTATGACTCAAAACCATGGTATTACCTTGGAAACCTACTGTACGACCGCCAGCCTCAGAAAGCGATCGAGTGCTGGGAGAAAGCCGTCGGGTTCGATCCCTACCTTTCGATTGCCTGGAGAAACCTCGGATGGGGGTACTACCGGTATGAAGAAGACGGATACAAGGCGATTTCTGCATACGAAAAGGCTATCGCACTCAACAGGGATGAACCTGCTTATTACAATGAGCTGGACGCCCTTTATGAGATGAGCAATTCCCCGATAGACAAAAGGCTGAGCCTTTTCGAAGGGAGCAACGAAGTTGTTAAGCAACGCGATGATTCCTTCGTTCGACAGATAACGGTCCTGACACTTGCCGGAAAACCGGAAAAGGCGGTGGAGTATCTCACTGGTAGGGATTTCAGTTACCGGGAAGGCAGTTCGAGGGTAAGGGAAGTAATTATTGATGCCCAGCTTATGCTTGGAAATAAATACTACGCGGAGAAAGACTACAAAAAAGCTCTTGAACATTTCCTCCTGGCACAGGTACCTGACGAAGAGGCCGGGGGACCAAGATCGGCCAACCGCGAGGTTCAGGTTAATTATTATGTCGGTCTGGCATACGAAGCGCTTGGAAACAGGTCAAGGGCAAGGAACTATTTTACCTTATCGGCTGATCAGAATGTAAGGGGGACCAGTTATATCAAATATTACCAGGGGTTAAGCTTACAGAAGCTGGGCAGGAAGAAAGAGGCGCTTGATATTTTCAATTCCCTGGTTGAAGAAGGTGACCGTCAGATCAGCCAGAGAGCTTCAGCTGAGGTGGATTTCTTCGCCAAATTCGGTGAGCAGGAAGCCGAAAATGCCAGACTGTCAAATGCCTGGCTCCTTAAAGGACTTGGCCTCAAAGGATTGAACAATACTGACGAAGCAAATGAGAGCTTCAGGAAGGCTGTCGGGCTGTCAGCCGGGAATCTATATGCCAGTTTTGAACTGAATAATTAAGTTAGCGTGTAACCGGACGCACGGTGAGGGTGAAATCGTATCTCTGCGGCATTACCTGGTATTCGGGGAATACACCTGTGGCTGTACAGCCGACACCACTTGTGGCATAATCAAGATTGAAAGTGATCCCGTCAAAAGGTTTCAGATGGTAAGTATAAAGGGCTTTTGTAAGGTTTTCGGAACTGTATGGATGGGCACTGAAATTGAACAACTTATCTCCTTTTATCTCTATTCCGGCACCTTTCTCATCGGTTATCCTTACCCATCGGTTATCCGTCCTTAGCCCGTAATCCTGCGGTATGAGGTAAGGCTCGTACATTTCGGCTACAGTCGATCTATAAACACCCACCATATATCCGCTTTTACGGTCGGGGTAATTCTCCTGCGGACCACGACCATACCACTCAACGTTGGAAAGGCCTTTATCAAGTACCCATTCAAGGCCGACCCTTGGCAGCCATGCAGGCATCTGTCCGTTAGGTGTCACTGAGTTTTCGATGGTTATCACCCCATCCCCGTCGATCGTGTATGTCAGTTTATTAATAAAGGCTCCTCTTCTTGTACCCAGCGTGTGGACACTTCCGGTGTTTATCACTACGGTGCCATTATCCTGCTTCTGCCATGAGAAACCAGTGGGAACAACTGTAATCCTGTCGAGACCGGCTGAATACCACTCCGTTGCCGCCACCCTGCCGTAGCCGGCAGTCTGGTGTTTGATGTTTGAAGCTCTGAAGGTCCATTCATCCGTTTCATTGGCCAGTGGCGCCCGCCATACATTTAAGGCCGGACCCTGTTTTATCATCTCAATACCATTGATCCGGAGAGAAATGAGTGATCCCTCTGATATGCTGAAGGCATAACTGAAATCTTTTCCCGCAATAACCAGTTTATCATTATCTTCGATAATATTTAACAGAGCCGCTAATGGTTTTTCTGCCGGTCTGACCGGTATGTACCACGGTAGTTCCATCTGCTCCCAGGCGATTTCATAACCTTTTCCTGCCCAGGGAGTATCGTACTTCTGGCAGAATGTAAGGAGAAGACTGTATTCGCTGCCCTCTTCTATCACCGGTTTTTTAAACGGAACAATAAATCTCTGCGAGGTTTGCGGAGCAATACCTGCATCCAGTCTCCCTTCCTGGATCGTCCTTCCATCGGCCTGAAGCATCCATTTGGTATCAAGTTCTGCCAGGTTCGTGAACAGATAACGGTTAATGATCTCCACTTCACCTTTCCCGGCTGATATCAGATTGACTGATACCGGCTGTCCCGATTTTTTGAACTGCCACATCTCAGGCTGCGGCCTCCGGTCGGGCCAGATACTTCCGTATGTCCTTGCGCCGATGCCGTAGCTGTAAAACTCACCTCCCTCCGATAATTCTTCAAAATCGAGCCATAAGGCGGCTTTTTTCCTGAGTTCAGCCGACGCCTCTTTTAGTGTGTTCGGCTGAATTACCCCGGTAAATATGCCTGCCTGATCAATTACAGCATCGCAGATATATGCGGTTGTCTCCTGTCCGTGGATCTCCACGTTCCTTCCTATATTAACCGGATATGGTGTGTTAAGAATATTTCCTGAAACAGGTTTTCTCTCACTCTCTCTTCCATCGATCGTGAGCCACATTGCCTGCCCGTCGTAATGAGCAGTAACATGGTGCCAGTTGTACTCCCAGTTGTCAGGAAGCGGTATTGCAACTCTCTGTTTCTGCCTGGTTGTAAGGTAAAACTGAAGCGAGTCTTTTCTGACCTGGTGTATCCCGAACTGGTAGTTGCCTTTGGTTATCAATGTCCCTGCCGAACTGCTGAGCGATCGCGGGTAGACCCACAGACTTAGTGTGAGCTGGTCGCCGGATATCTCCAATGCCTCATCCCTGTAAACTTCCACCCACTGATCATGACCGTTAAGATCGATTCCCTTTCCCGAAAAGCCGTTAACAAGCTTTGCATTACCCATAATATTAACCTGGATATCGTTCGGAGATGAGTCTTTAAGGTACTTCACCTTTTGTGTTATACCCGTGCTGACAAAGTCCCAGATGGCTCCTCCCATACTCCTGGGATATTTATAAAACAATTCCCGGTAATCATCCATTGCTCCTCCCGCGTTACCTGTAACTGCCAGGTATTCATCAAGGAACGAAGGTCTGGGATCTATACTATCCGGAACCAGGAAGGTCTGGGTAATTAGGCTGTGGAGCTGAGGATATCTCGGCCCTATTATATCTTCACACGGATGTGCATAGGCATTGCCCCCATACATCCAGTAGCGGGTCGGATCGAGTTTTTTACCCTCATCGATCACAGCGCAAATATTATCACCTTCCCCGCTCTCGTTACCCGCGCTCCAGAAAAGTATGCTGGGGTGGTTACGGTCCCGGAGTACCATCT
>JAHYJA010000012.1 GCA_019429325.1 Bacteroidales bacterium | reverse complement strand
TTCCTTATGCTATTGATCTTCGCAGGAAGGTTCCGGTAAAATGTTTCTGTAGTTTCCAGGTTCAGGACCATAATTCTTTTATCCAAGGTCGTTTAACATGTAATATGCCGGTAAATTTTCAGCATTGTAATTTTAATCCCGGATCTGTCCGTTGCCCTCGATTATCCATTTGTAGGTCGTCAGCTCCTCAAGTGCCATAGGTCCGCGCGCGTGAAGCTTCTGGGTCGAGATCCCGATTTCCGCACCAAGTCCGAATTCAGCCCCGTCGGTAAATGCGGTCGATGCATTGGAGTAAACGGCCGATGCATCAACCATTCTGAAGAATTTATTTTTCTGTTCCTCATCTTCAGAAATTATTGCCTCGCTATGCCTTGAGCCAAATTCATCAATATGTTTAACTGCTTCTTCAAGCGATCCGACTGTCTTTACAGCCATTTTATATGAAAGGAACTCAGTGCCAAATGATTCAAAGGTAGCATTTTTCAGCAGATGTTCCGGGTAGTTTCCCTTGAGGGAACCGTATGCCTTCTTATCACCATAAATAATAACGTCTGAATCAGCACAAAGTTCAGTGAGATAATAAAGATCCTGTAAGCGCTCTTCATGTATTATGAGGCAGTCGAGGGCGTTACAGACGCTCACCCGCCGGGTTTTGGCATTATTAACTATAATCCTTCCCTTCTCCCTATCCCCGTGTCTGTCAAAATATGTATGGCAGATGCCGGCGCCGGTCTCTATTACCGGGATCGTGGCATTTTCCCTGACAAAATCGATCAGGTTCCTGCTGCCTCTTGGAATGATCAGGTCAACAAAACCCCTTGCATTTAAAAGCTGTACTGCTTCCTCACGACCTGCAGGAAGGAGAGTAATGATATCAGGATCCAGGTCAGATCTTTCGAGTACTTCCTTAATAGTGTTTACGATTGCAGTGTTGGAATTCAATGCATCGCTGCCGCCTTTAAGGATGCAGGCATTTCCTGACTTAAGGCAAAGGGAGAACACATCGAAGGTTACATTCGGTCTGGCTTCATAGATCACAGCTATTACTCCAAAAGGTACTGATATTCTGGATATTACAAGGCCGTTTGGCCTGATGGTCCTGGAAAGGATACGGCCCGTCGGACAAGCCATCCGGGCAATGTTCCTGATATCATCAGCTATTCCGTTAATACGCCCGGCATTCAGCAATAACCGGTCATAGCGCGGATCTGACTCATCCATCAGATCCAGATCCTTCCTGTTCTCTGCAATAATGTATCCTGCATTGCCGATGGCTGACCCGGCAAGCAACAGAAGGGTTTCATTGATCGTTCTGTCATCTGTGCCGGCAAGTGACCTGCTTGCTTTAATAGTTTTCCTGAAAACGGGTAACAGATCCATCTGAGTTTCAGTTTAGGGTCAAGCTTACTATACCAGCGCTGTCTCCTTAATATTCTCATTAATAACCATATAATCATAAAGGATTAATGGCTTTCCTCGTTTTTCACCTATGCTTTGCTCAGCCTTCTTTGAATCGTACTGCGATTTCCCAAGCCCGACGGGATTACCTTCCTGATCGAGTATCCTTACTATATCACCCTTCCTGAAATATCCCTCTACCCTTGTTATGCCGATCATCAGAAGACTGGTTGCCTTGTCTCCTGTCAGAGCGGCCCGGGCACCTTCGTTGATCCAGACTGCTCCCCGTGCAAATGTATCGGAATGAGTGAGCCACTTCTTCACACCATTTGACCTGCCGGTGCTGGCCATAAAATGGCTGTAAGGTACATCTTTCCCCCTAACTATGTCTGAAATAATCGAATCGCGGTTGCCATTTGCGATATACACATCTATCCCTTCAGCAGCAATTCTGCGGGCATTTGAGTACTTTGTCAGCATGCCGCCTCGTCCCAGTCCGGATTTTGAAGAAAGGATGAACTGGCTCAGGTCACCTGTTTCCGGTCCTACCTCCCTTATCAGTTCAGCGCCCGGACAGCCCGGGACAGCATTGAAAATTCCATCCACGTTGGTAAGAACTATCAGTGTTCTGCAATCCATCATAGAGGAGATGAGGCCGGACAGCTCATCATTATCGGTGAACATAAGCTCATTTACCGATGCAGTATCATTCTCATTGACTACAGGCAAGACCTTGTTCTCAAGCATTGCGGTAATGCAGTTTTTCATGTTCAGGTAATGCCTGCGGTCCCTGAAGCTCTCTTTTGTTGCAAGCATCTGACCTGCCTGTATACCGTATTTGCCAAAGAGGAACTGGTAGTTAGACATCAGCTTCACCTGGCCTACCGCGGCCCAAATCTGTTTTGCCGCTATCTCGTTGGTCTTCTTTGATGGGATAATCTCGCCCCTGCCTGCCGCGACTGCTCCCGATGAGATTAATATTACCTCATTACCCTGCTTGCAGAGAACGGCGATATCTTCGACAAGGCGCAACATCCTTCCTACATTGAGTGATCCGTCTTTACAACTTATCACGTTGCTTCCCACCTTGATCGCAATTCTCTTGAATTTTATACTATTGTTTTTCATTCGAAAATAGCTTAGATATAGAATTGAATATTAAGTTGCTCGAATGGAACCTTCATGATTTTAATCATCTTGTTATGTAAATTAGCAGATGAAGGTTTCAATTTATAAGAATAATAACTATTTCCAACGAAATCCGGCGCAAAATTAATATATTTTACGAATAATTTATAATATCATCCTTATTTATTGTTTTTTCATAACTTTAGCTGTCATATTAAAATCTTAACGGAAAATGTTCATACCACAAAGTTATTCGCTGGCGGTATTGCTCTGCATAGTAACCATGCTGTGCTGGGGATCGTGGGGCTTTAACCTGCAAGGCTGGCTCTGTTGGTTTATGCAGGAATGTGAACACAGCCCCGGAAAATAGCCTTCCCGTGACCCACCAGACTTAAATCATATCAAATGAGAAAATCAAATTTATTTCTAAGCTCTATTTTATTACTGCTTACAGTACCGCTTGCACTCAGATGTACAAGGACCTCAGAACTCGCCATCGATGGCGAGATGAAGGCATGGCATACTTTAACCCTCACTTTTGCGGGCCCCTTTGCCAGCGAATATGATACGGTGAATCCATTCACCAATTACAGGCTCGATGCTGAATTCTCAAACGGTACGGAAAAATATGTTGTACCTGGCTATTTTGCCGCCGATGGAAATAAGGAATGAACAGCTTCTATTTCCTTACGATGAACATTCTGGGAGATGGCGAGGATGTATGGCCCTACACCGACCGCAATGAAAGATATCGCTTCGATTGCAGTAAACTCGACCAGTGGAAAATAGTATTTGAACACGCCGACAGGCTGGGCATCATGAAACATTTTGTCCTGCAGGAGACAGAAAATGAATGTCTTCTCGATTGCGGCTACCTCGATGTACAACGGAAACTGTATCTGAGGGAGCTTGTTGCCAGGTTTGCACATCATCTGGGAATAACCTGGAATCTCGGAGAAGAGCATCACCCTACTGAATGGTCGCCTTATGGGCAGACTTACAGGGACACGAAACTTATGGCTGATTATCTCAGGGAAACAGACCCTTATAATAATTTCATCGTTATTCATACACATGCAGCTCCCCAACAGAGGCTGAAAGACATGACGGAATACCTGGGATTCAGAAACGTCGAAGGCCCGTCCGTGCAATGCGGGAATATCAACGAGGTGCACGGCGATGCCTTATACTGGCTGAACGAATCAGCCAAAGCAAATCACAAATGGGTTGTTTGTTCCGATGAGATTGGCCAGCACTGGAAAGGGGCAATGCCAGATGAGTTTGATCCTGGTCACGACACCATTAGGCACAAGGTGCTTTGGGGCAATCTTATGGCCGGGGGAGCAGGGGTGGAATGGTATTTCGGGTATAATTACCCTCACTCGGACCTGAGTTGCGAGGACTGGCGCAGTCGCGACATATTATGGGACCAGACCAGGTTTGCACTTGATTTCTTTCACAAACACCTGCCTTTCACTGAAATGAGAAATGCCAACGAGATCATTGGAGATAATAACAGCTATTGTCTGGCAAAAGAAGGAGAGGTATATTCCATTTATCTTCCTGAAGGCAGAGGGACTGTAATCAGACTGCCGCAGGGTAAATATACCGTGGAGTGGTACAATCCCCGTACAGCAGGTGATCTGGTAAAGGGAAGCCTGACGAATGTTAATGGCGGAGGCTTCAGACCGACAGGAAATCCTCCGGCATCCGACGGAAAGGACTGGGTATGTCTTATAAAGCGTGAATAAGTTTACTTCCAGATTAATCTCAGATAGCATCGGTTAAGTAACTTGTCAGATCCCGATATCGATAGCCCTGTCGATAAGAAATCTTTGGATTTCAGTTCTGGAAGGAGCTTCTTCAAGGCATTCAACAGGTTCATCATAATTTATATCCTTAAAGAAACTTAACTGCGCTCTGAATAGCTTTTGTGAGAACATCTGGTCGTAAATTTCAACAGCACGGTCAGAAATCTGGTTAATGGTGAAATTATTTTTTAAAAGAAAATAAAAGTCGACATAATCTTTCCATTTCGATCTTCGTCCAAGGGCGTATGCCTTCATAGCGGCAAGGTCAATTAGGGAAGGCAAACGCATTACGTCCTCAAAATTGTTTTTAGCATCAATTACATATGGGTACTCAAAGAAAGTAAATGAGACATCATTTATAGTCACATTAAGTTGTTCCGTAACTCTTCTGGTTACCTTATATTTAAAATGAGACGCTGATATTTTTGAAATAATTCTTTTTTGATGAAGGGAAGAGCTTTTAAATAAATCGAAATCTATCGACCTTCTGTGTCCCAGATATAAAGCTATTGCAGTGCCTCCAACAAGATAGAATTCCCGCTTAAAAGCTTTAACCAGCGGAAAAAGTTTAAGCTGATTTTCAGTGAAGATCTCTTTATGCATATCTTTTAAAATAGAGAGAGAAGTAATTATAAATCTCAGGATAATAGTTTAATTTTTTCCTCCCCCTGGCCGCAAAAAAAATTTTTGCTGTATTCTCAACTCCCAATATTTTGATTAAAGTCTTAACATCATCCAGTGTCCCGTAATTAAAAATAAACTCTACAACTATATCGGGACTCAGGTCCTCCTTCTTATCTTCCGGGATATACCAGAAAAGAGAACTGTGTTTGCGTATAAATGCTTTTAATTCGGGGCTGTTCATTAACTATGACCTGAAATCCTCTTAAAGATAGTGAATATTCTGCTGATAAACAAGTTAAAAAAGACCGAAGACCGAAGACGGAAGACGGAAGATAGTGTCATTTGGCCTTCCACCTTCGCCAGTGCTCCGGCGGACGGGTCGGCTGTCATTTGTCCCGCAAGCGTGACGTCATTTGCTTCGCTGTCATTCATTGTTAAACTATTGAATGACTATCGAATGACCACTGAATGACCCGTCCTTTCGCTCCATCGGTCCATCGCACCCTCGCCCTGTCTTGCTCTTCGCTCCCTGCCCCTCGCCCTATGCTTCTTATCTCCGGCCTCGTACGGTAATCTCTCCCTCAAGCCTTTTATCAACAGAAGAGGATCCGACAAAGAAACTGACCCTTCCGGGTTCAAGCGTCCATCTATGTTTAATGTCATCCCAGTACATCAGATCATTTGCCTTCAGATAAATGGTCACTCTTTCGGACTCTCCTTTCCTGACCATTACCCGTGAAAATCCTTTTAATTCCTTTATGGGCCTTTCCTCCTTTGAATCCGGAAAACTGACATAGAGCTGGGCAACCTCATCGCTGTCGTAATTACCGGTATTACTGACATTAAATGTAATTTCAACGATATCATTTGCCTGAACTGATTTGCGCGACAATTTCAAGTCAGAATAAGAAAAACTGGTATATGTAAGCCCGTGACCAAAGGGGAAAAGTGGTTCATTTTTATCATACATGTAGGTCCTTCCGTTCCTAATGTTATAATCGAGTATTGGCGGAAGCTGATCTATTGAAGTTATCCATGTCTGCACGAGGCGGCCCGACGGACTCACCCTGCCAAATATCACATCGGCGACTGCATTGCCCAGTTCCTGGCTTGACTGGCTCACATGAAGTATTGCCGGGACATTCTCTCCGGTCCAGTTAATGGCATACGGAAAACTTGAAACAACTACCATTATAGTGTTTGGATTGGCTTTCATTACAAGTCTGACAAGGTCCTCCTGCTCGAGTGTTATTGCCTGGCGGTCAACATCCTCACGCCCGTCGCTTCTCGCACCAGTTCAAAGGCCTCCGGTTTTGTCCAGGGAGCTATTGTGTCGGAAATACCAATGTTCGAATAAGGATTATTCGGTGAATCATCCATAAGACCCAGTTTCAGGAGCACCCTCAGGTTCCCGTAAATTGCCTCGTCAATTTCTTTCATTGAAATCAGGCCGCTCTGGAGAGCCTCCTGAAGCGGAGCCCTGTAATTATCAAGGAAAACCGTTATGCCTGCTTTAAAACACTCTGCAGCAGCAATATCCAGTGATGGATAATAATCATGTGTAGTCAGCAATTGACGATAGGCTCCGCCGTCAGTACAAATGATTCCCCTGAGGCCCCACTCATTCATTGTGACACTGCGCAGAACAGGATGGACTGTGCAGGGTATTCCGTTGTATTTGTTGTAGGCAGCCATAAAGCATTGAGATCCCCCATCCACCACCCCTTTCCAGAATGGATATGAATAATACTCCCTGAATAGCCTGTCGTCGAAATCGGAGCTGTTATAGGTCCTGTTGTTCTCGTTGCTGTTTGCAAGAAAGTGTTTCATCAGCGAAGCTGTCTTCCAGTAAAGAGGGTGATCTCCCTGAAGTCCTTTTACCCAGGCCGTTACCATAACTGAATTGAGGAAGGCATCCTCCCCGAAACACTCTTCCGTCCTGCCCCACCTGATATCGCGGCCGAGGTCCGCATTCGGCGCAAAGACAATAAGGCCCCCTGTTCCGAATCGTTTGCTCTGTGCAAGATAACGGGCCTCAGTTGCCTGCCAGTCAGCTATTCTCCGGAGCAGTTCCGGATCCCAGGTCTGAGCAAGTCCGTAGGCCTGCGGGAAAGTGGTTGTTGGTGAAGCCTTGGGGCCTTTTACTGCCCAGTTGGCAGTACCGCTGTAAGCGAGTCCATGCAGTCCTTCAATAGTGCGTGTGCCGTAAATTCCAAGCCTCGGAACGGTGAAGCGGGTTGAGAGGCAGCTTATCTTCTCATCAATTGTCATCAGCGAGATCAGATTCCTTATTCTCTCATTCTCCGGGAGACTCGTATTCTGAAAAGGATATCCCTGTGCGCTTAAAGCAATATATGCGCAGAGAAAAAGTGTAGTCAGAATAGATCTTTTCATGGTCGGGGTTTTTATAATTTAATTACCTTCTGTCAATTACTTCTTTTGAAACCACACCAGCCCTTTCAGCCCATCCTTCATACTTCCCGATCATTTCAGACTGTTTTTCCGGGAATTTTTCACTCAGATCATTAAGTTCCGATCTGTCTTCCTTCAGGTTATAGAGTTCCCACTTCTTAAATTCCTTTTTGCCGTAATCATAAGCCGACACCAGTTTCCAGTCTCCGTCACGTACAGCCCTGTTGCCCTCATGCTCCCAGAAAAGAGGGGTGTCTCTTACGAGGCTTTTACCTTTAAAAACAGGGACCAGGCTTATTCCTTCCATTGGCTTTATCGTTTTTCCGTTATGTGTTTCAGGGTAAACACCTCCTGCCAGTTCAATAAGAGTGGGCATTATGTCTATAATATGAGCCGTTTGATCTGACATTGTGCCTCCCTTTATCAATCCCGGATAAAATGCGATAAATGGAGAGGCTATCCCTCCTTCATGAACCCAGTGCTTGAACATCCGGAATGGTGTGTTGCCGGCATTGGCCCAGGGATATTCATAAGCGTCAAATGATTCACGTGTACCTGTTTCGGCAGTTGTAGGCAGATAATTGCCCCGGTTCTTAATTGGTTCATGACATCCGCCGTTATCGGCCAGGAAGATGATCAGGGTATTGTTTAGTTCACCTGTTTCCGTCAGATAATTGACAACCCTTCCGATATTCTGATCCATCCTGTCGATCATAGCTGCATAGACTGCCATCCTGAGGTCCCACATATCTTTTTCCTCATCTGACAGATCATTCCATTCCGGAGCCATTTCATCTCCTGGAGAGAGTTTGACTGATCCGTCTATTATCCCCGTTTCCATTAAACGTCTGTATCTTTCCTCCCTTAAGAAATCCCATCCTTTCTGATATTTACCCCTGTATCTTTCTATATCTTCCGGCAAAGCATGCAAGGGCCAGTGAGGTGCGGTATAAGGAAGGTAGAGAAAAAAGGGGTTCCTGTTAACCTGGCCAACTTTCAGGAATGATAATGCATAGTCGGTTATGGCATCTGTAAGGTAGAAGCCTGTGGCCGGCGGGTCATAATCGACAGTGTCGAGCATCCAGCGCGGAGGCTGCTGGTTAACCCTGTAGGCCCTCCTCTCGAAATAGCTGCCGGCACCGTCAATAAGGCCGAAGTAACGGTCAAAACCACGCTTCATGGGGTGAACCTCAGGTCTTGCTCCAACATGCCATTTGCCCGACATGCAGGTATTATATCCCGACATCTTAAGGGCTTCAGCAAGCGTTACGCACTGATCATTCAGATAACCCTGGTATGAGGGATAGCCCAAATCTGATACCATATCGCCCACCCCGGCCTGGTGCTGGTATAATCCTGTTAGAAGGGAAGCCCTGGTCGGGCAGCTGCGTGATGCATTATAAAACTGAGTCATCCGGATACCCTGCTCTGCAAGCAAGTCAAGGTTTGGGGTGCTGATCTCTGACCCGAAGCATCCGATATCGGAATAGCCCATATCGTCGGCCATGATAAGGACTATATTAGGCTTTTCAGCCACACTTTCAGTTGAACATCCGGTAATTGTCAGTGCAAGGGTCCCTATCGCAGGAATAATCTCAAATTGAAATCTCTCTCTCATCTTTTTTTTATAAATTGAGAATTATTTCACAGCATAATCATCCAAATTAATAATAATCCATGAAATATGAAACTATTACCACGTTTTTCGCGGCATCAATGGCTTAAGTTTCCTGTTTGGGGAAAAACAGTAAAATTAAAATTACAGCATGAGAAAAAAAATTAAAGTACTGCTTCCGGTAATCGCAATTACTTTATTGATAATATGTAATTGCAAAGAGCAGAAAAACTTACCGGTATTCAAATTCAGTGTCTCAATAGCCGATTCACTGCATAATGATACATTCGACGGAAGATTGTTGCTGATTATATCCGACAGCAGCGGTTCCGAGCCAAGAAACCTGGTGAGGATCGATTACCTTTCTGCTCAGGTATTCGGTATGGACGTTGAAGGCTGGGAAAAAGGAGAAACAAAGATATTTGACGGAGATGAGGATGGTGCTCCCTTACCGGCAATGGCAGATATACCTCCCGGAGAATATTATTTACAGGCCGTGCTGCATAAATATGAAACATTCAGGCTGGCCGGCGGACATGCTGTGAAACTTCCGATGGACCGTGGTGAGGGGCAGAACTGGAGGAGGGCGCCTGGAAATCTTTTCAGCAAACCTGTAAAGATTAAAATCACGGGAAACGGCAGTATGAATCACAACTTCATTCTCGATGGCATTAATCCCCCGCTTCCTGACCCGGAGGACACCAAATATGTAAGGCACATAAAGATCGGGAGTAAGCTCCTTTCTGAATTCTGGGGAAGACCGATGCACCTCGGGGCCCATGTACTGGTACCTGAAGGATTCGATGATCACCCTGGGGCAAGATACCCGATCTGCATTTTTCACGGTCATTTCCCTTCCGATTTCGGCGGTTTCAGGACCGAACCTCCCGATACAACGCTGAAAACTGATTATAGTGAAAGATTCCGGATATCGGGATATAACATTATCCAGCAGCAGACAGCTTATGATTTTTACAGAAAATGGATTTCGAAGGATTTCCCGAGAATGCTGATTGTTGAGATCCAGCATGCAAATCCGTATTATGATGACTCATATGCGGTAAACTCCGAGAATCTTGGTCCCTACGGCGATGCAATAACCTATGAGCTTTTACCCGAAATAGAAAGACGGTTCAGGGGCATCGGCGAAGGATGGGCCCGCTTCCTATACGGCGGTTCTACAGGAGGGTGGGAAGCGCTGGCCGCACAGGTCTTCTATCCCGACGAATATAACGGTTGTTTCGCAGCCTGTCCCGACCCGGTCGATTTCAGGGCATATTGCCTGGTTAATATATATGAAGATGAAAATGCATACTACCTTAATGGTCCCTTTGGCCGGATAGAGCGACCCGGCTTCCGCGACTGGCTCGGGAACGTAAGTTCAACAGTCAGGATGCAGAACCTTATGGAAAATGCGATTGGCAATAAAAGCAGGTCGGGCGACCAGTGGGACATCTGGCAGGCCGTTTTCTCGCCCCGGGGTGAAGACGGATATCCCAAACCAATATGGGATAAGAAAACAGGGGTGATAGATAAAGAAGTGGCGGACTACTGGCGGGAAAATTATGACCTCAGGTATATACTTGAACGCGACTGGAAAACACTCGGGCCGAAGCTCAGAGGAAAGATCAGGATATATTGCGGCGATATGGATAATTACTACCTGAATAACGCCGTTTATCTTATGGAAGAGTTCCTTGAAAGCACCACTGATCCCTATTATGACGGTGAAGTTGATTACGGCGACAGGGCAGAGCATTGCTGGAACGGCGACCATGAACGTCCGAATTATATTTCCCGCCTCAGATATAACGAGATGTATGTCCCGGTAATCCTGCAAAGAATTAAAGAGACGGCTCCCCCGGGTGCAGATCTGACAAGCTGGCTGTATTAAGGAGTTGGCAGTTGGCAGTTGGCCAGCCTTCACCCAACCTCCGCATGGCTACGGTTGACAAAGCAGTTGGCAAATAATTTTCATTAAAGTCTGCTAAACTTAAGGGCTTTAATAAGTCCTGCTTCACTCTTCTTAACATCGAGAAGTTTCAGTATTACGGTCTCCGGGCCACCATTAAGTATGATCTGTCCGATTTCCATCCATCTCCAGGTTCTTTCCACTGATTCACTTCGCCTGACATAATCACGATCAGGAAGAATGACCGACTCAAAAGGTTCATCAATACTAAAAATGACCGATCCGCTGTTACTTTCGATCTGGATTATGCTGCCTGTTTTACCTGCCGGACAACCATATTGCATTTCTACTTTATAGGTTCCTGAACTATTAATGTTTAATTTCCAGTAGATTGAATCGCCCTCCTGGATCCAGTTCTCAGTATGCGACTGGTTGGGATGAATACTTGAGAACCTGATCTTCCCCGAGAGCAGGGCATCCTGAACTGGGAGGGTAAAGCTTTTTTCATCTCTGAAACCGGCTTCAATTGTTGTTACAGATTCATAGGTTGAAACCAGTTCATTATTCAGACCCACGAGTCCGGAAAGGAGCATCAAACCTGTATTGTTTTCAATATCAAATATATCTGTACTTTGTGAAGGATCTTTAAGCATGTCGTACAACAAGGTGTCTTTCCTGGTAAGTACCAGGCGGTACCTGTCATTCCTCACGGAGCTGTTGCAGTTCTCAATCACCTGGTTACCCTGACGCGAAAAGATGAGACGGTCAAAAGTTTTCTTTTTACCATTAATGATCCCGGAAAGATCGATGCCGTCAAATGGTTTCTCCGGATCGTATTCCAACCTGCACAAACCTAAAAGAGTGGGCATGATATCAATGTCCTGAGCCAGTTGTTCAGTTGTTCCTGGTTTTATGTTTTGCGGCCATTTGATATAAAAAGGGACCCTTACCCCTCCCTCATCGACAGATCCCTTTCTCCCCTTCATGCCGCCGTTGTAGCGGTCGGTATTGGGTCCGTTGTCAGACAAGAAGATCACAATCGTGTTATCAGCAATATCCAGATCCTCAAGCTTTTGAAGGATAAGGCCTATGTTCTCGTCCATGTTCTCCACCATTCCATAGACACAGGAGAGTGTTGAGTCAAGACCTGCCTGCCTGTATTTACTGAAATATTTTTCGGGCACCTGAAAGGGTGAATGAGGAACATTATGTGAAACGTAACATAAGAAAGGGTTCTCTTTGTTCCTCTCCATGAATTCAATAGCCTGCCGGGTAAAATAATCGCTTGTATACCCAGACGATTGTTTTTCTTCATCGTTATGGAGAAACCAGGCATCATAATAGTATCCAAGGTGTCCGACGGGAAACCCTACGAATTCATCAAAACCCTTCCTGTTGGGGTGCTGCGGATAATACCGGCCATTATGCCACTTTCCGAAGCACCCTGTCGTATAGCCGTTATCTTTAAGTACTTCGGCAATTGTAACCTCATCGCTTCTCATATTTTCATATCCTCGGGTAACCGAAGAGACACCTGTTCTGAGAAAATATCTTCCCGTTAGCATTTGGGCGCGTGTCGGAGCACTTACCGGACATACATAGAATCTGTCAAAGCTCAGGCTTTCCGACCTGAGTCTGTTCAGTACCGGTGTTGATATCAGGTCGTTACCATTGGCATTAATATCGCCCCAGCCCATATCATCGGCAAGGATCATTACAATGTTTGGCTTCGTATCTGCAGACGGACCACTACAGGCAGTAATAGACGCTGCCAGTGCAATTAAGCAGGATGGATTGCAGTTATTTTTATTAAGCATTATTCTAAAATCTAATTTGTACGGCATAAATAATCTATTCTATCTTTTCATAGCTTTTACCATAGTCAATTATACTATCTCTCATGCAGAAAGAGATTCTCTTTTTAAGAATTCCCCTCCCGGGAGGGGAGTCTGGAGAAAGACCCACCCCCGGCCCCTCCAGGGAGGGGAGCCTGGCAAATTGGCATGCAGGCTTTTTCTCCAGTGAACAAGCAATTTATATAATTCCTGTGTTTTTTGCTTCATGGTGATGTTTTTATCCCAGCCATGCTCCCTGTTCAACAATAAACCTTCAGAATGTGTGTAAGCTCTCTTGCTGCAACCGATCCCAAGACCGAGTGAACCGGCAGCAATTGTGACCCTGGTTATAAAATCTCTTCTGCGCATTATTTTATAGTTTTACTTCATTAAGACTCTTCGTAAATATCCGGGCATATCAAATATCAATACGTTCTATTTCAACCCATAACGGGAATATTCTACTGGTGCCGGAGAGATAGAACGGAACGAAATCGCAGCTTATTGACGGAAGTTTTACGTCTTTCATCTCTAAAAAGTCTGTTCCGCTTTTGTCATTCTTCATCTGGTTTATGAAGGCTCCTGTTTCGACCATCATCCTTCCGCCTGATGGAACCGGTTCAATGAACTTAAACCTGAGGTTGTACCTGCCTTCATTTATCAGCACCCGCCAGAAGCCAAAGATCTCTGACTGCACCCATATTCCCCATTGCCCGTCGGCGTCATTCCTGTTCAGTACAACAGGATTTTCATGCCTGGTACCTATTACGATAAGTGGACGGTCAAGCAGGTTATCCGACGACGCCAGGTCGCAGAAAATCCGGTCAAGTTCTTTCTTCATCTCGTCAGCTCTTGCAGGATTATCATTCAGGAAATTATTCTGCTCATAAGGATCCTGTTCAATATCAAAGAGTTCAAACTTCTCAATGGAGGCATTAAAGTCACCGTTCCCAACGAGCTTGTACCTTCCCTTCTGCAATGAAATATTGGTATAGAGTTCCGGAGAGTGTCTTGTCCAGTAGAAGAAGAGTGAACGATCAGAGGTATTTATATTCTCTCCCCTTATAAAAGGGGTGAGGTTTATTCCGTCAATCTTCAGGCCATCAGGTATTCTGGCATTACAGATATCAGCCAGCGTGGGAAAAAGATCTATATTAGCCGCCGTTGCCTCTATATCGATGCCGGTACTTTTCGTTCCGGGATATCTGATCCAAAAAGGCACCCTCACACCTCCGCTGTAGACTGAAGATTTAAGTCCGCGCATTCCGGCATTATAGCGTCTCTGCTGGGGTCCGTTGTCAGTCATGAAAATGACAATAGTCTTTTCCGATATCTTAAGTTCTTCAAGTCTGTTCAGAAGTCTGCCCACGTTATCATCAATATTTGTTACCATTGCATATACTCTCCTGGCATCCTCCTTGTCTTTTTCGCTCATCACCGGAAAAGGCCTTGTGTCGTTCACAAAACCGGAAGATGGATCCAGATCCCTGTATATATTATAATACTCTTCAGGCACCTGTAACGGGGTATGGGGTGCATTAAATGAAAGGTAGCAAAAGAAGGGGTCGTTTCTGTTCTGATCAATAAACCTGATTGCTTCATCAGTAAAGATGTCGGAACAGTATCCGTCATAAGCTTTCTGACTACCATTATGCCAGAGGACTGGGTCGTAGTAGCTGCTGTCGCCTCTGGGCCAGGTGGTAAAATCTCCCGGCTGACCCATACCACCTGAAAGGTGGATCACCGATTCATCAAACCCCTGGTCGCCCGGTCTCATCGGATAGTTATCGCCAAGGTGCCATTTGCCGAAGATCCCGGTAGAGTACCCTGCTTCCTTTAGCAATTCTGCAATAGTTACTTCCGATGATGCCATCATCGCTCCGCCGTTATAAGTATCCCTGACACCGGTACGGAGTGAATAGCGTCCTGTCATCAGAGCGGCTCTGGTAGGTGCTGAAACCGGACATACATAGAAATTATTGAACCGGATGCTTTGCCTGGCGAGATTATCCAGGACAGGGGTTCTGACATGGGGGTTTCCGTTAAATCCTATGTCTCCGTAACCCTGGTCGTCAGTAATTATAAGGATCACATTCGGATGTTCAGTCTGCTTACAGGACACAAGAGAAATGCCTGCCACACCAGTTAACAGTAAACCTGTTCTGACGAGAGTCATTCTTCTTAACTCCATACTTATCTGGATATAATTCTGTTTGTTCCATTCTGAAGCCATATATCAAGCCCTGGAGCATCGCCATCATAAGGTTTCCCGAGAATATCCAGATCGCCGTCGTTGTCGACATCAAAAGCAATGGTGCCTGCTTCAATAAAACAGATCGCATCCTCAACAATATGTCTTTTCCATCCGTTCTCTGTTCGCTGGTACCAGACAAGTCCGGGAGCAGTTGTCCGCTCGGAGATGCAAAAATCGTTTATGCCGTCATTGTCAAAATCGGCAACGGCACAGGAGGTTTGCTGTTTTCCGGCATTTGGAGGTTCCAGATCGCCATTACTGCTTGAAAGGTGTACCCAGGTGATCTGGGCAAGCATAAAGTTGCCTGTTAAAGTGGCAATCAATAAACAAAGTGTCAGTTTCTTCATAGTAATTAAACATTCTATCCGATACACTTAGGGGTCCTTTGTGGTAAAAAAGTTATTAACCACAAAGTCGCACGAAGGGTTAAACAAAGGGTCACAAGGTGCATAAAATAATCAGGCTAAAAATCATATCATCAAATCAATAACCATTTTATTGAAGCCGCTGTTTGTTTTCCAGTAATGTTTTCGCTAATTCATTGTAATTTACATGTTGCACAGGAATTTGCTTATCGATTGCCATGGAGGCCGCGATGGCTGCCGACTGCCCCAGCACCATAAAAACCGGTTCCATCCGGATTGAACCAAAGGCAATATGAGTTGCGCTGACGCAAACCGGCACCAGGAGGTTTTTACATTGTTTTTCTTTGGGTATGATGGCCCGGTAACTGATTGGATAAGGGCCTCTGACACGGGCTTCCACATTACCTTCATTTTTCACAAATCCTTCAGCTGTGACATATCGCTGAACATGGTGCGAATCCATTCCGTAGGCAGCCAGACCCACCGGGTCGGACGCCACGGCAAGGCCTTCACAGTTGTACTGAGTCATCACGTAATCACTTATCATACGCCGGGCTTCGCGCACATACAACTGTTCCTGCCAGCCGTTACCTTCGGTAAATTCATCTTTGCACATACCCCAACGCGATACTTCTTTCCGGATGTGTTCGGGCATCCGGGGGTGATATGCCAGTGTCCACATAAGTCCTTTCTGGTAATTGCGGTGGCGTTCTGCAATTAGCTGCCTTTCGGAATAAGAGGCTTCGGGATAATCATAATTCTGCCCGATAAAATCGGTTGAAAAACCAAGTCTGTTATTAGTATCAGTTTTTCGGTTGGGCATGTCAGAGTTGATCCAGGGAAATCCTTTTTCTCCTGCTTCGTAGTTTCTCAGCAGAAGTTCGTAATCGAGTTCGTTGTAGTTTGCAGGCTTTTCAAACGGGATACGGTTTTCGGGGTGGTCGGTAAGGCACATCCTGAAGCAATAGGCCTGCACACCTTTATTTGCAGAACCTTCCTTTCCGGGGCCTTTAGGATTGATAAACGGCAGCAGTCCGCTTGCAGGGTTGCCTTTCTCGCGGTATGGATCAACTCCATGCACAAAATTATGGTTAATCGAATTACGTGAAACCTGGTTGGTCATTGTACGGGCAGTATCGGCGGTATGAACGCCGTTGAGCGTTTCGCCATACTTTCTGTCAGATTCCCTGCCCACGGCGTAGGAGACCCCTGCAGTGGCCATTAAATCACCTTCGTAGGTGGCGTCGATAAAGGCTTTGCCGGAGTATGTCAGGCCACTTTCCATCGAGATGGAGGTAATTACTCCTTTCTTTTTCGTAACCCCTTTTTGCCTGTCAAGCCGCTGGTCATAAACGAGGGTGATATTTTTCTCCCCGGCAAGCATCCGGTGAAATATTTTCAGAGCGGCCGATGGTTCGAAGGTCCACATGGCATCTTCGGCTGATTCGGTGCGGGTCTGGCCTCCATCGCGATACTCTTCCGCTTTTTGCCATTTCCAGTTTTCGGGTTGCTGGTAATACTTCTTAACATCCTGATAGAACTCGCGGGCAATTCCGCCAATGGCCTGCTTGTTGCCGATATCGGTCTGACCCAATCCTCCTGTAGTTAACCCGCCAATCCGGCTGGTGGGCTCAATCAGTACTACCGATTTTCCCATCCGCGAAGCCTGAATAGCCGCGCTGATACCGGCAGATGTACCTCCGTAAATCACAAGGTCGAATTCAGTAATACCTTGACTAAAAGCCATTTGATTGACACATGTCAAAATCAACAGCACAAAAAGCTTTTTCATTTCAGATCATTTTGGTTGCTTAACAAATACCTGAATTTATACGTTCCTGATTATTGATTGAAATCAATTATAAGTTCTGATTGACCGGAGGCAGTACCGGGAGTAATATCAAAAAATGTTTTTTCGAGGTTTTTTTCAGGATAGCCGACTTTTACCTTGAACCTTTCATTGCTGAATACTCCGGGTATAAACTCATTGCCTTTAATCCTCAATATATACTCAAGTTCTCCTGTTGTCTGATTAATGATCTCCACAACGGGATCAGGATCTCCTGATATCTTCAGGGTCGGCAGAAAGGCCACAGGCTTGCGTCCATAATTATCCGTCTGGATGATTGTCAGCGGCCAGCCCGGATGCTGGCTCTCACTGTCGGGTCTGGTAACATCACTAAGGAAGCGCCATGATTCCATTGTAATTTCGCGGTTTTCAATATCAAAAATAACAAACCCGAGTCCGGCAGTTTTTTCCTGCTGGAATTTATAGCGGTTGCTGATCCCTCCAAAATCGCCCGGATTGCCTATTGCACAGATATAGTTTTTATTGCCGAATGCATCGGTGTATTCCCCGGTATTGGGCAGGTTATGTTCCGGCCTGTTGCTTACTGGGATATTCAGTTCATCGGGACGGAACCATCTGGAATAGCCAACGGCAATCGCGGGAGTGCAGAAACACCAGCCGGCATCCCGGAAACTATCCAGTCCGTACTGGACGAGAGAAGGAATATGCTGGTCGCCTGTTATATGAAGAACGAAAGCTTTGCGTATTATTCCTATCGCCCTGTCGCGTGCTTTCTTTGGCCATCCTCCCGAATCGAGGTCGCCGAAAAGGTAGCCGTCCTGCTGTCCGTGGTGAGTTGCAGCGTTCGTAAAAGGTGTCTGTGATAACAGAATTTTCATATCGACATCTTTCCAGTCCCTGATCCAGTTTTCGAGGAATGCTTCCTGCCTCTCTCCCAGCAGAACCAGTTCAGGTCTGTCAATAACTGAAGGATCTTTGAGCGGTTCTTTAAGATGGTCTTTCCTTCCTTCCCAGTCCGCCACCAGGTTAGGGCCCGACTTGAAAACCCTGTCACTTATTATAGCGAAGCTTACCCTCCCATAGTTAAGGCTCGTGTACCATACTTTCATTCCCTGTTCTATGGGAGCAGGATCGAATGGATCGGGCAGATGAGAACACTGTGTTGTATTTACGACATTGACCATTCTGACTGTCTGGGTAAATCCCATAAGATCATCGCTGCCTGCTGTCCCGGGAGGCCTCGCTATTCCTCCCCCGCCCCACAGGTTGCCCTGAAAGACATCATGATCGTCAGGAGTGCAGATGGCGGGAACATCCCGCATAATATCACCGAAAGCCCAGCCAAACATATACCATTTGCCAAGGTAGCTCAGAATAGCCATATCTTCGGGTTCCCTTTTTATAGGGTAACCTCCGTTCTGCTCATAGATCTGATCACCTGAGAAGTACAGAATATCCGGATTTTTTAAGCCGAGGTTCCTTACCACGGGAGAGTAAGGAAACCCTGTATGGTACTGGCAGGTCATTGCTCCCATGCGCAACTGGCCACCTGCTGGCTCTTTCCGTATCATGCCTGCATAACTAAAGGTCTCTTCCCTGCCCTGAATGTTTATGTACCGGTATAATATCCTGTATTCCTTTTTCTTCAGAGGATCCCAGTTTTCAATTCTGAATGA
Organism: Bacteroidales bacterium; assembly: GCA_019429325.1. GTDB lineage: Bacteria > Bacteroidota > Bacteroidia > Bacteroidales > VadinHA17 > LD21. The sequence continues at coordinate 18,497 of JAHYJA010000012.1, read as the reverse complement.
AGTGGTGCGTGAATCAGGTTCTATTGGTTGAGTATCGGCAGATATCCAATTTTTACCCGTTTTCAGTTCAAGCTCCACGATTTGATTATCCATTTCAGAGATTGGAGGAAGCTGTGCTGTCATTTTAAGGGTGTTCCTGCTCAGAGTGTACATGCTCCACAAGACAGGACCAAATCTGTTTTCAGGTTCATAATCAAAGCCAGCGCCTTCAATCGCAAAGTTATCGAACCAGAATTTAGGCCCGTTGTTCTTTGATCTGGCACTCCTCGGGTTATTAACAAACTGTATGATGCCGGTAACCGGGGTCTCCGGCACAGATGTCACCTCTGTTACGGAATTGCCTTCATCATCAATAATATTAAGACGTAAAAGAAATCCTTCAGGACTTTTATCGCCGGTGAGGAGTAACCGGAATTTGCTGAACACAAACTCAGCCGGTAATTTTTTTGTATTCTGGCCGATAAAGGCGTAGCCGTCAGTGTGAATCCCGGCGTTAATACCGCTTCCAAAGAAGATCGCGGCCCTGATGTCATCTTCTTCAGAAGCCTGTGAGCCAATGATCAGTCCGGCTGATCCGTTATTCTCACCCTGATCGAGCAGGCCCATCTCCATGCTTATACTGAATGGTTTTTCATGTTGGCCGATCCTGTACGGCAGAAGAGCGCAGGTAGCCTGTTGTCCCTCGCCGGTAAATTCAATACGACCATTATTAATACGCCAGTCTTCGAGGGGCACTGCCCAGAAATCTTCTCCGATCCAGATCCTGTCATTCACTGAATCAAAATCGTACAAGACCTGAACAGGTTGTTGTGTACACGAATCCAGGACCATTGCAATACCTGCAACGATACTAAGGCATCCAATAAATGATTTCATTTTCAGCAAAGTTAAGTAGACAGAAAATGACCTTCTGTCAGGCTATGTTATCCATGGTCTCGGACGTTCTTTAACCTGGCTCAGAGTGTCAAGTGCAATGTTGACATCCTCAACAATCTGGAAGTCATACATTCCCAGGCAGACAAAGTCGGCACCGTTATTGAATGCGTACCTGAGGCCCACCTCGGGTTTGATGGCTCCGGCGGCCAGTACCTTGAAGGCGATCCATGGCTCTTTAAGGGTTCCCATGAAGCGGATTGTCTCTTCCGGATCGTAATCGAACATATTGTCCTTCCATGCTGATTCCGGCTGAGCTGACCAGTAATTATGGCTGTGGCAGGTTTTTACCCAGAAATCAGGTCTGAGTCCATGTTCAACACACACTTTAATAGCCTCAATCTTATGAGCGCCGATACCGGCTGGTTTGCCATAACGTCGTATTTCATCAAGCCCCCTCCCAAGCAATTCCATGCGCTGCGCAACCGTTCTTTTTTCGCTATCATCCCAGTTCTCATCGGCCCACCTGTCGGTTATCTCCCCCTGACAATAAAGAGCATCGGAGTCAACAGCCAGCGACATCGCAATCCCCTTCTGGAAGTCGAGACCCACTCCGCAGTCGGAAATGAATTTCATTTTACCATGAAATTCCCGCTTGTATTTCTGGAAAACCCTTCCGAGCTGTGGATTGGTAATAATTGCATTAATACCGCACTTCTCTGCAAGGGCAAGGGTTTGCATCACCTTCTCGTCTGTGTGATAGGTCTTCACAAGCCTTGAGACATAGATCAGATCCCTTGCGTGAGCCCATCCCCCGATAAGGTTCCCCCCCATGACTATCCGGCTGAGCTCAAATGTTGCAGGCATTCCATCCTTGTCAGTGTACGGGATGGAAGCTTTTGGCACCTGTCCCTTAAGATCGGAAAGAGTCGAGTAGTTAAAGGTCAGCAGGGTTTCACTTGAATTTGCATCGATACCCTCAACCTGAAGAAGCTTCTCCTCAAAGCTATCCCATTTGCGTTTCCTGTAAAATGCATAAGCAAAGAGACCCAGAGCAGGCACTGTTATCAGATCCTTAATGGCTTCTCTCCGATCAAGCTTCTTTTTACCTTCCGTGGAGGGGGCAGGAACAGGTTTCCGGACCCTGATCTCTTTCCAGTTGCTGTAAAGCCGGTCAAGCCCGAAATGGTATTTTGAAGAGAGGAAAATAAATCCGGAAAGGACAAGAAACTCAATAAGAGTCTTGTTTACCCACAGGTAATTTCCCTCAACAGGTACTCCGACTGTATAACCCGACACAGGCGGATAGGCGACGAAATAGAAGAAAAGCATAACTGCTCCGGCCAGGCTCGCCCACCTTGTAAGCAATCCCATAATCAGCCCGGCGCCTACGAGTATCATCCCGTACATATTCATGAAATCAATTATGCCTACAACTGCTGGGCTTTCTGCCATTGCATTGAACAGCGGACCGAAGATCCATTTGGATCCTGCCAGGTAGGGAGCCGACGACCAGGTCCCGCCAACGATTTTCACCATTCCCTCATATAAAAAATGCCATCCGATGGCAATCCTGACAATTGATACCAGCCATGGCAGTATCTGGTTGATTCCCTTTGCTGTGCTTTCTTTTGTTCTCATTCCGCTCTGAATTATGTTTACTGGTTGCTGGTTGCTGGTTACTGGTTACTGGTTACTGGTTACTGGTTACTGGTTGCTGGTTATTGGTTGCTGGTTACTGGTTGCTGACTACTTACTACTGATTACTGATCACCGATTACTGATTACTGATTACTGATCACCGCTCACCGCTCGCCTGCTCTTGCCGCTTCAGCTTTTTCGACAAGTCTGTCAAACCTTACAAGTGTCGCCGGGTCAGTTTCAGCGAGTTTTTTCCATTCTTCCGGCCCGTATACACCAGCCATCGAATAGTCAAACGGTTCAAACCTGATCTTCCGGATAACTGACTGGTTCCTGAACCTGAAATCGTATCCTCCGGGATCCCTGAAAAGCGGATCAGCGATAATTGAGTTTTTGTCTTTTCCTGATTTCTGCCATTCATTTATGCGCATATTCCCAAACCAGATATCTGCGGAACGGGTGTCCCAGTAACAGTTCAGGTCCGTTGTCAGATTGAACTTATTCCAGTTACTGCTAAGGAGCGTTCCCTTATCAAAATAGATTATATTATTTGTAAAGGAGAACGACCTGTGCTCCTCCACTCTTGTGGCCTGTAACTGGGCCCTGATATTAAAGGCAAATATGTTGTTCCTGATGATGTTCTCCTTTCCGTAATGCTGATGAAACCCTGAGCTCTTGCATGCATAAACCAGGTTATTTTCCATCACTATGCCATAGGAGCCTTCGTCGGTATATAAGCCCCATCCTCCGTAATCGAAAGAATAGATATGATGGATCAGATTGTTTGTTACCCTTGTTCCTTCGGAGGCTCCAAGGGTGTAAACACCTCCCATGTCGCACAGCTCACCCCAGCCCAGATGATGGATATGGTTAAACTCCACAATATTTCTTTTCGACGGGCTCTCTGCATATCCCCAGACCCACCCGACCGATATGCCTGAATATCTCAGACTGGATATTTCGTTATGAGTCAGTTTGTTATCGCTTGCATTGAATATAATAATTCCTACTGCACAGGGGAAAAGATGTCCGGCATCCCTGATAATATTATTATCAACAATGATATTGTTTGTTATCTCTGATTTTTTGGAACGGATAACGGTTTCACCTATTTTCACTCCGCCTGCGCCAAGATCGTGCATATAGCACTGAACAACATTGCAGTTACTGCATGCTCTCCGGAACCAGAAAGCGTATTTGCCTGTATGCGCAATCTCACAATCAATGAATGTAATATTCCTGGCAAAATCGAGGTTTACTACAGCATCAACCGGTGCAGCAGCCTGTGCAGCTTCATTGCCTTTTTCAGGCATCCTGTAGCCTGCAACCTTAAAAGCGATGCCCTCAAATTTTATGTTTTCAACCGGTTTCCCTGTCTCCTCATCACCTTTGAAAACAAGGAATTCATCTGTTACAGGTACAATAAAAGTGCTGTTCCATAGATTTTCGCCCTCCCGCGGAACATAATAAAGATTGCCTGAAGGTTCCAGGAACCACTCCCCCGGAGCATCAAGCGCTCCCCTGTAGTTCTCGACAAAATAACGTGTCTGTTTATCGAGAGGATTCCATGGTTTCATTCCTGTTCCTATAGTAAATACTGCAGCATCGGCAGGATTATAATCATAAACAGGCTTCCTGGTATTGTCCCACTTGTGGTAGAAAGTTATTATAGCTCTCTCCATTTCCTGCCGCGACATTCCGCTGAATATCCCGGCGCCCGCACTGTCGAGGAAAATTTTCTGGACGGCCAGTTCAGGGGCACGACCTGTTCCCTTTTCCACAACTGTCTCAGCCACATCCCTGATAAAAAGGAATCCTTCACTGGGAGTCCTTGCCCTGACCGCTCTTTTTCCGTTTACAAAAAGTTGCTCAAAATCCCACCCAAAACGTGCAACCTCAGGCAGGTACATTCTCCAAAGTTTTTCGTTTACCCTCTCGAAACCCGCCAGCTTAATGCCTCCATAGAAGACAGGTTTTTTACCTGGTTCCGATTTATACACCACCGGGGCCGTCGGAGTTCCCGAATCCTCGCGGGTTAGAATAAGAGGTTCTGACAGGAAATACTCTCCTTCGAGTATGATTATTTCGATGGGATTATTCTTAATGTTGACCAGCTTAAGCTCCCTGGCCCTGTCCCGTGCCCCCTCAAGGGTAGCAAGCGGTCTCAGCCTTGTTCCCGGGTTCATGTCGTTACCTGAAGGGCCTACATAGATTACCTGTCCGCAGGCAGTATCACGACCTGAAAGGAACCAGGCAAATATCAATAATATAAACAGTTGTCTTTTCATATGATATATTGCTTAAGGTAGCTCCTGGTAAGTACCAGGGCATTCTTTCTGTCGTCGAGTGAATTCTCAAAAGACTTGTCTTCCACCTCAACACAAACAGGGCCGTCATATCTGATATCATTCAGCGCTGATACGAAGGCCGACCAGTCAATGTCACCCAGTCCGGGCAGTTTCGGCGAATGAAACTCAAGCGGGGCAGCCATAATACCAACCTCATTGAGTTTGTCGCGGTATACCCTGGCATCCTTAAGATGGACATGGAATATTTTTTCCCTGAATTCATAGAGTGGCTTAACATAATCCATCTGCTGCCAGAGAAGGTGGGAAGGATCATAATTCAAGCCGAAGAAGTCGCTGTTGATCTCGCTGAACATACGTCTCCAGATACGGGGCGTTGTTGCCAGATTGTTTCCTCCCGGCCATTCATCATTTGTAAATATCATCGGGCAGTTTTCGATGCCTACCTTCACTTTTCTCTCTTCAGCATATTCTATCAGGGGTTTCCAGATAATCCGGAATCTTTCAAAGTTTTCGTCCACCGATTTATTCTTGTCCCTGCCGATAAAGGTGTTGATCTCGTTCACTCCCAGCAAGGCTGATGCGTCGATCACTTTCTTAATATGCGACACATAGAAACTGCTCTTCTCCTCATCGGGATCTAGTGGATTCGGATAATATCCCAGTCCGGAGATCTCCACTCCCATATTGACGAGATAGCTGTTAATAAGGGCAGCCTGTTCAGCATCAAGCATATCCACATCGATATGGGTTACACCTGCATACCTTCTTTCGGCTTTTCCCATGGGCCAGCAGCAGACCTCGATACATTTGTAACGCTGCTCCGCTGCATAATCGATAAGGTCCTGCAGACTGAGCTCAGGTAAAATTGCACTAACAAATCCGAGTTTCATTTCTGTTCATATTTTAGGTTAATCTCTACTCGACTAAAGCTGCAAGTGCCGCCCCGACCAGGCTTGATTGCGGGACCTCGGTAAACTCGGCGTAACGCTTCCGTTGTCCGCTGAGGTAGTCCGAGAAATAATTCTCAAACCTCTCCTTCAGCCTGTGCAGCTTATAGAATGCAGTTCCTTCAATGGTCATCAGGATGGGATGTTCTGCCGATTCTCCTTTACCTGTTTTAAGAACCACAGCGGCAAGGTTTGCTGCCACCAGTTTTGCGGCACGGTCAATCAGGTTGTCAATTATGGTGACACTGTTGATCTCGTCCTCTGCAGACGAGATACATTTGCCCAGGAGGTTAAGTTTATTCCCGTACATTGTGTCAAGGTTACTGGCGTCTTCGGATGAAAGCTGGGACAAACCCAGGATCTGCCTGGCAGTCTCTTGTGAAAAAACATTATCTGTGGCAGCCCTTTTAAGTACGTGAAGACAAAGGTTCCCGAGATAAGCTCCGGAAATCATCTTTTCAAAGGCATAATTTCCCGGAGTGGCGGTCGTGTTATCGAATTCAGTATCAAGTGCCGTGCGGGGCGGATTGCCTAAATTACCTGACTCAATGTTAATGATCTGGCTTTTCCCCGGATCAAGCCCGGGTTTTTTCAGAATGTTCCGGTTGCTTTCGATATAGCAGGTGTTGGTTCCCGTTCCGAGGATAAAACCAATAAACGAATCGTAGGTTTTACTGACCGAAGCGGACTTGCCAGCCAGGAGGGTGGCAACTGTATCGTTCAGCAATACAATCTTTTTCTCAGGCATTCCAAGAGCCTCCAGAAGGTTTTTCCCGATCATCTGCCCTATGACTCCCGGAGCATTCACTTCCTTGCAGAATTGAAGCAGTATACCATCTTTTTCCGGCAGAATTTCAGTCGGATAGGAAAAGCAGAAACCGATCCTGTCGCATTTTACTGCGAGGTGTTTTATATATCCGGCCAGTGTACTGAAAAACTCATCCTTTGATACCTCTCCATCCAATCCTGGCATTCTCGCATTGACCAAATCCCTTATCTCAAGTTCTCCTTCTTTACTAAAGATTACTTCTGCAGCCCTGAAGTTAGTACCCCCGGCATCTATTGCAACAACCGGGACTTCATAAAGGAACTCGTTGTCGGCTTCAATGTAGGTAGGTATCATACGCAGAGAACTTTCCCGGCCGGCAAGGCCATTTGTCATTTCAGTTGTAAATAAATCAACTAATTGCTGAATATCTATATCAGAAGCTCTTAGTTTATGCTCTTGTAAAAAAACATTCACATTTTTCATAATCTGGCAGGTTTTCGGTAAAGATATAAAAATATTGAGGTACTATTTATCTCCAAAAAGCTTCTTTGCTTCTTCAAGCATTGCCACAGTGGCTGTGGCACCTGAGCGGGTGGCGCCGGAACTTTTCATTTTAATCAGGTCGCTGAGTGTCCGGACTCCGCCTGCACATTTAACCTGTACATCAGGGCCAGAATGTCTGCGCATAAGTTCTATATCTTCAACAGTGGCTCCCGTGTAATTATAAGTGCCATCCTCCCTCTTAACGAATCCATACCCTGTTGATGTTTTTACAAAGTCAGCACCAGCACTGGTACATATTCGGCAAAGTTTTATCTTATCGTCTGTTTTGGTAACATAATCAGTTTCAAAAATAACCTTTACGATGGCATTATTGCGATGACAGGCATCAGCAACAGCTTTTATCTCATTTTCAATATATTCCCAGTCACCTCCAAGGGCTTTCCCGATATTGATAACCATATCTATTTCAACTGCTCCTTCTTTACAGGCATGCTCCGCCTCAAAAACCTTCACCTCCGTTGAGCTGTTGCCATGAGGGAATCCTATAACACAACCAACCAGCACATCAGAACCTTTTAATATCCCTGCAGCCTGCTTTACAGCATAAGGTTTTACACAAACTGAAGCCACATTATACTTAAGCGCAACCTCGCACTCCTTATGCAGATCATCATCCGTCATTGTCGGATGCAGAATGGAATGATCGATCATTTTTGCAAGTTCCTCTACCTTAGTCATATCCTTCTCATTTCATTATTAATTAAACATTCAGATTCTTTTTTACCTGATGGCTGCTCTTGTAGTTCAATGAATCGCTTCCGCATCATTCATTCAAACTGTTTGCCTCTCAATATTACAAATTTCAGCCGGAAACATTGATCCATTGACTAACTCTTTTTATATTTACTGATGAAGAATAAGCATTTTGACTGCTGACGCACTTTGGGTTTATCGTTCAGGAACGGATCGAAAATTATATTCTCTGGAGTAAATAATCAATAAAAAATGCATAAGGAAATGAAGTTTATCTTCCGGGCTCTTGCAGTCCTGCTTTTAATTCAAACATGTCTTGTTTCCTGCAACGTGCAGAATAAAAAGTTAAATACCATTGAATTTACACAAAAATGGGATTCCCTAAGGGTATTAAAAAATCCACACAAAGGCTGGTACCACCACCTGCTGGACAATGGCATCTCAAAATATCAGATAACAGATGACTCCCTGTTTTATTCTTTTCCCGGAATGGACCACCTGTACCTGAGGCTGGCCTGGAGTTACCTTGAGCCCGAAGAGGGGATTTTCGACTGGCATTATATTGATGACGTGGTTGAAAAATATGTACCATCAGGCTATGGTATTTCCTTCAGGATAACCTGCAAGGAAACCGGAACATGGCCGGGTTCGGCGGGGCAACAGCAAAACGGGGTGATGTATGCCACGCCCGTCTGGGTCGAAAAAGCCGGGGCAAAAGGAACGGTGACCGAAGCATGGGGTACCAGGTCGTGGACCCCAAAATGGGATGATCAGGTTTTCCTGGAAAAGCTTGACAACTTCCACCGCCGTTTTGCCGAAAGGTATGATGGCAAGCCATGGGTACGCTATGTCGATATCGGGAGTATAGGCGAATGGGGCGAAGGGCATACAAGCTTCTCGACAAAGGTGCCGCCAACTCCCGATGAGGTGATAGCCCATGCTGACCTTCACCTGAAACACTATAAAAACAGTCAGCTGGTGGTAACCGACGATCTGCTCTATTACGGAAAACCCAAAGAAGATCAGTTGAGATTGCTTGAGGCTGTGATTTCAACCGGAATTACCCTGCGTGATGACAGCCCGATGGTTGAATGGTACCTTCAGCAAAATGCAGAAACCTGGTCGGTCAGCCATCCGCACTTTTATGATCCGCTCTACCTGACGAAGCCCATCATTTTTGAGTTACAGCATTACCACATGGTTAAGCGCGACGGCAACTGGAAAGGTCCGAACGGATCAGAGGTATTACCTTCTTTAGGATATTCAGCCGCCGAAATTATGAAAAATGCCATTGAAACGATGCGGGCAACCTACATCGGGTATCACGGCTACGCCGAAGAGTGGCTCTCCGATAACCCGGAGCTGACCAAAGAACTGGCCAACCTGTGCGGGTACTGGTATTTCCCTGCATCGGTTACCTTTCCAAAAAAGCTGAAGTCGGGTATCAATACTATTGAAATGGAGTGGCTGAACAAAGGTATTGCCCCTGCTTACCACACATTTGCACTTATATTCCGCTTTACCTCTTCCATCGATGGTCATACTTTCGATGTGGTTATTGAAGATTCGGGAAACAGGAACTGGTTACCGGGTAAAAAGCGAAAAGAACAGTATATTCCTGACCTGCCATCTGCATTTCAAAAAGGTGAATATTCCGTGAAATTCAAGCTACTGGATAGAAGCACTGACCCACAGCACGAAGTGAAGGTGGGGCTGAAGGAAACGCTGATTGATGGGGAAGGGTTTGCTTTAATCGGACAAGTTACGCTGCAGAGTTGAGAGGAATGCCAACTGTTATAAAATCATGCTGACACCCTGCCTGTCCGACAGGCAGGGATTCGAACATCTTAATATACAATAACATAAAAAAGTTATTCTCGAATGAAAAAAGACACACTAAATCAAACCCAAACCCAACTGTTGCCATGGAAGATCATTTTTGCAGTGTTATTTGCAGTTGTAATAACTTCAAGTTGTGCCGATCATTTGCCACCACCTGAAGTTCAGCAATGGACCACCCATGAGATTACGCTGAAATCACAATCATCTTACGATAACGGATATACGGATATGGATGTCTGGGCATACTTCACGAACGGAAACGGGGACACCCTGACAAGGCCGGCTTTCTGGGATGGAGGAAACACATGGAAAATCAGGTTCTCACCTCCGGATGCCGGCACAACCTGGTACTGGACAACCTTCTCCAGCCCTCATGACAGAGGTCTTTCCGGTAAAAAAGGTTCACTGATCTCCGTTACTTACACCGGCAATAACAGCCTTCTGAGACGTGGACTCCTGAAAATGTCGGAGGGAAAACGCAATATTATTCATGCTAATGGCAAATCCTTTCTTGTGGTTGGCGATACTCCATGGTCAATTCCTTTCAGGGCAACAACGGGCCAGGTAAAAGAGTATGCAGCCGACAGGATGAGCCCTGGCTTGATTTTCAATGGGCACAGACAGGTCACGATGGTTTACATCTATATCATAAGGTTGAAAGGATGTACGACAACAAACCTGTAAAGGCAAACCTGAACGGAGAGCCCACTTATGAAGGGATGGGTAACGGTAAAAACGGTCTTGGCTGGTGGCAGGGTGAGGAAGCATGGAACCAGCTTATGCACGGCGGTACCATGGGTGTTGTTTACGGGGCAGTATGCCTGTGGCAATGGAAGATAACGCCCGACGAACCCGGCTGGGACAGCTGGACAAATGCACCGATGTCGTGGAGAGAAGCTATGTCACAGGAAGGCAGTAATTATGCAGGGCTTGTTTCAAGTGCATTCGGTGGTTTTGACTTTGCCGATATGGAAAAGAGATGGGATCTTACCGATGCAAATAAACCGCTTCTTGCCAAAGAAGGGAAATTCTATATTTCATACCTTGAAAACGGGGGGGAGATTGAGATCAGGAATGTACCCCAAGGCCTTTCTTTCTGCTGGTTTAATCCCAAAAACGGAGAGATCGCCATACAGGGAACGACATCCCCTGATTCTGCTTTTAAAGCACCCGATAACAACCCATGGGTATTAATTATCGGTGAAAGATCATATAATTAAAGCCATACTGTGAAAAGAGAACCTGCAAAACGACTTAACAAACTGATCTGGATTAAATTACAGGTATTAAATTATAAATAAACAATTATGAGAAAGCTTATAGTACTATCTCTCGTGGTAACGGTTTTAATCTCCTGCCAGACACAGACGGTCCAAAAAAAAGATGTCCAATACGCCGAAAGAGAAATTGTAACCATTCCCATTGAGCTTCTTCAGGACAAAATAAAAGGAGGATGGGCAGGCCAGGTAATAGGGTGCACTTATGGAGGTCCTACGGAATTTCAATGGAACGGAACAATGATCGGAGATCGCGTACCCATACCCTGGGACGATACCCGGATGCTCTGGTATTACGAAAACTCTCCGGGTCTGTACGACGATGTGTATATGGACCTGACATTTGTTGACATTTTTGAGAAACATGGTCTGGATGCACCTGACTCGTTGCATGCCCTGGCATTTGCAAACGCTGAATACCAGTTGTGGCACGCCAATCAGGCCGCCAGGTATAATATTCTGAACGGAATAATGCCTCCTGCTTCGGGGCATTGGAAGAACAACCCTCATGCAGATGATATCGACTTTCAGATTGAGGCCGACTTTGCAGGCCTTATGTCACCCGGAATGGTTAATACGGCAGCCGGAATTGGCAACAGGATCGGACACATAATGAATTATGGAGATGGCGTTTATGGCGGTATATATGTCGCAGCGATGTATGCCCTTGCCTTTGTCTACAATGATATCGAATTCATCGTTACCGAAGCACTGAAAACCATTCCTGAGCAGAGCCAATTCCATAAATGTATTGCTGATATTATCCGGTGGTACAAACAAGATCCCGATGACTGGAAAAGGGCCTGGTTTGAAGCGCAAAAAAAATGGACTTTTGATAAGGGATGTCCTGACGGCGTTTTCCGTCCTTTTAATATCGATGCAAAGATCAATGCGGCTTATATTGTGATCGGACTGCTCTACGGCAAAGGTGATTTCGGGGCAACTGTCGATATCAGCACCCGCTGCGGTTACGATTCCGACTGCAACCCTGCCAATGCTGCCGGTATCCTCGCAACCATGACAGGTTACAGCCAGATTCCCGATTACTGGAAACAGGGCATAGAAAAGGTGGAAAATATGAACTTCCGGTACACCGACATGTCGCTCAACAAGGTGTATGAGACCGGATACCGGCATGCCACTGATATGATCAGACTCAATGGCGGCGGAGCTGAAGGCGACAAACTTTTAATTAAATATCAGGTTCCGCAACAGGTGCCGTACGAAGTCGCCTTTGAGGGTATTTTTCCTACTGTACGTCATGGTTTGCGGAAGTGGCTCACTGCTGAGACTCCCGAACTTTCATTCGAAATGGAGGGTTGTGGTTTTGTTGTAACCGGCAGAGCTGTCAAAGAAAGTAACATGCCCGAGGCAACTCTTGAATTCGATGTTTTAGCTGATGACGTGTTTCTTGAAACTGTGAAAATGCCGACACAGTCCCGCATACGCAGGCTCGAGGTGGCATGGAAATACGACCTGCCTGAGGGTAAGCACACCATCCGGTTAACAGCCAGGAATATTCCAAAAGGATACCGTGTCGAAGCAGGAGATGTTATCCTGTATTCAACAGCCGATCCGGGAAATAAAGTATATTTCTAAGCTCAAAACATTAAGCCATTATCAGAATTTGTTCTAACTTGGGATAAAAACTTTCGTGAATAAGCTACAACTTTATCATGCGCTCTTAAGAGGTAACGGGAATAAGGAAAAGGTATTCTTCCGGCCGATACTCATGCATTTTGCCGCAAGATTTAACAATACTACATACGGAAAATTTGCCTCGGATTATAAAACATTGGTTGAAAGCAATATCCGGGCAATGGAATACTTTGACACCGATATGGTCAGCCTTATATCGGATCCATACCGTGAAACTTCTGCTTTCGGGGCCCGGATTGATTATATCGATGAGGGCGTTCCACGCTGTCTTGACAGGATTGTGGGAACAATTGAGGATGTCAGAAACCTCCCTGACCCCGATGTATTCAATTGTGAACGAACTTACGACAGGATAAAGGGAGCAGAATACTACCAGCAATTGCTTAAAGGGACCGTTCCTGTAAGCGGCTGGATAGAGGGCCCGCTTGCCGAAGCATGCGATCTGGCAGGGGTCAGTGAGATGCTCCTCAGTCTGATGACAGATCCTGATTTTTCGAACCTGCTTATGGATAAATGCATGATTACAGCAAAGAAATTTGCCAGAGCCCAGATTGAAGCAGGCTGTGATCTTATAGGGATGGGTGATGCAATCTGTTCGCAGATAGACAGGGATACATACGATATTTATATTAAAGATCGTCATGCCGAATTAATTGCTTTTATCCATGAATGCGGAGCTGAGGTCAAACTGCATATTTGTGGCGATATAACACATTTGCTTGAATCATTAAAAGAAATCAATACCGATATTATTGACCTTGACTGGCAGGTTGATATAGATCTTGCAAGGGAAAAACTGGGCAATGAGGTTGTAATCGGCGGCAATATTAATCCGGTGCTTGTACAAGACAAATCTGAAGATGAAGTTTATGCTATTTCCAGGTCGCTTGTGGAAAAATACAAGGATCAGAAATATTTACTGGCAGCAGGTTGTGAGATAACAGTTCTTACCCCGCATCAAAACCTTCTTGCCATGAGCAGGGCAACTATAATTTAATTATTAGCAGATATGGATCGAAGAAAATTTATCCGCAGAACTTCGCTAACCTCCGCAGGACTCGGGCTGAATGTTATTATTCCGTCAGGGGCCTGGTCAGCAGGCGTCTCTCCGACTGATACGCTTAATGTGGCACTCATAGGATGCAGAAACATGGGATTCGGAATCCTTGAGCATCATCTCTCCAATCCTGGTGTCAACTGTGTGGCATTATGTGATGTCGATGAGACAGTACTCAACAACAGGGCATCTGATGTTTTAAAGAATCACAGTCAGAAACCGAAACTCTATAAGGATTTTCGCAAATTACTCGAACAGAAAGACATAGATGCTGTTATTGTCGGCACGCCCGATCACTGGCACTGCCTGATGACAGTTTACGCCCTTCAGGCGGGAAAGCATGTCTATTGCGAAAAACCGATGGCCAATACTATTGCGGAATGTAATATAATGGTAAAGGCCGCCTCTTATTACGGTAACCGTGTTGTTCAGATAGGTCAGCAGCAAAGAAGCGGATTTGTCTTTAAGAAGACGATGGAACTTATTAAGAACGGCAGTATCGGGAAACTAAGGAGAATTAATATATGGGCCAATTTCGCATACGGGACAGGTCAGAGGACAGTACCCGATGAACCGGTACCTGAGGGAGTCGATTTTGACATGTGGCTGGGACCTGCTCCCGCGAGAACATTCAATCGTACGAGGTTTCACGGGATCTGGAGAATGTTCTGGGACTATGGAGGAGGACTTATGTCCGACTGGGGCGTACATCTGCTTGACATAGGCTTATGGGCGAAAGATATTGATGTGCCTCCGGAAAAAGTCATGGTTTACGGTGCAAACACCTTCAGCGAGCCAAGGAGCCGGGAGACCTTCGACTCGATGACAGTAATATATCCGAAAGATGACTTTGTTATCAACTGGGATATGACAGCCGGAGTTGAAAAAGGCCCTTATGAGATGCAATACGGATTTGCATTTATCGGCGATAATGCTACTATCGTAGCAGACAGATCGAAGATTATTGTTTATCCGGAGTGGGACGGTCAGGCAAAAAAACCTAAAACCGAAGAATACAGGTTCACCGAAGGCAGAGAATCCCATGGAGAACATGTAAAGAATTTCCTGGAGTGCATCAGAAGTGGCAGTAAACCGGCCTGCCCGCCCGAAACCGGAAGAGCAGCAGCTTTGCATGTGCATATTCCCAATATTGCAGCCCGTTGCGGAGAATCTGTTCTTCTATGGGACAATGCCAATAACCGCTTCACAAACAGTACCAGGGCAAATGAATATATTTCTCCGTTATACAGGTCACCGTGGAAACTGCCGGTATATTAGCAGGGAGCTCAGGGCACAGGGCTCAGGGCGAGGGGCGAGGGAGCGAGGGAGCGAGGGAGCGAGGGAGCGATGGGGCCTAGGGAACGAGGTTTTTTGATTTTTGATTTGTCTTCTGTCTTAAGAACCACAACAAAATCAGGAACAAAATGATAACAAGACGAAAATTTATAACAGGATCTGCCGCGGTAATCGCTTCGGCTGCATTTGTAACTGATATTTTCTCAATTCCGCAGCAGAACAGGCTTAAAGACTTTGGTTTCATCTCAGGAATAATCGGGAGTGAGCTTAAAGGCGACTGGAAAGCTGTTCTCAGAATGGCAGCCTCATTCGGATACACCGAAATTGAAACAGGAGGGTTCCTGGGCGAATCGGCTGAGAGCTATCTGGCCTTTCTCAAAGAGATCGGACTTAAGCCAATTGCCGGCGGGATAAATTTCACAGCCACCGACGAGGAACTGATGAAGAGCTTTGACCTGATCAGTAAGCTTGGGATGAAGATCGCAGTTACCTACTGGCCATGGTACACGGGCGGTCCATTCAGCCTCGATGAGTGTAAGAGAAGTGCGGAAAGGCTGAACATCCTGGGCCAGAAATGCCATGAGAATGGCCTCACATTCTGCTGGCATAATCACGACAAGGAATTCATACCGATGGAAGAAGGCCTCCCTTTCGATTACCTCATGGCGAATACCGACAGCAAGCTGGTAAAATGTGAACTCGACATATACTGGGTGGCAAAGGGAGGAGGCGATCCTCTGTCGGTCCTGAAGAAGTACAGGGGGCGATATAATATCCTGCACATAAAGGATATGGCCCCCGGTGAGGCAATGGATTTTGAGTGTCCCGGCAGCGGGATTATCGATTTCCGGCCAATATTCAGTGAAGCTTATTCACAGGGAATTAATCACTATATGGTTGAACGGGATAATGTCCCTGATGGAATTGCCTGCCTGAGATCGGCATCTGAATATCTGAAAAACCTCACTTTCTGATATCTGGTTTTACCACAAACGCACAACACTGAAAGAATGGTACAACACAGAATAATATATTCCTTATGTCTGATAATCCTGCTGATATCCGGTTGCAGAAAATCTACGGAAACAGGAATCTGGCAGATATTTGAATCAACGATTGAAAACAGAAGAACATACTCAAATCCTTTTGAGGATGTCAGCCTTAATGTTATTTGTACCCGTCCCGACGGCACTATTGTTGGGTTCCCTGGTTTTTATGCCGGCAACCACACCTGGAAAATAAGGTTAATGCCTGACCAGACGGGCCGGTGGAAATTCACAGCTGAATTTTCAGATAGAAGTAAAAATTTTACAGGGACTTTCTTGTGCAATGAATCTGATCTTCCCGGGTTGGTAACCCTTTACGAGGCTAATCCTGTCTGGTTTGGATACTCATCAGGCATGCCTCTCCTCCTGCGCAGTTTTCACGCTGGTGACAGGTTTTTTGCCGACACTTCAAATCTTATAACCGGTGATGAATGGAGCGATGTTCAACGGAACAGGTTTCTCGACTGGCTGCAGGAGAACAGGTATAACACGCTCTCCATAGCCAGTCATTACCTCAACAGAAACACTGAAGGACGAGGCAAAGGCTGGAGGACACCAGGTCTGTGGGATTCTGACAGGCAGATACCTGTTCCTGAGGAATTTGACAGGATGGAGAAAGTCCTGAATGAACTGGCAGGCAGAAAGATAATTGTTTTTCCATTTGCAGGATTCCTTGGCAGAAATTCTGACTTTCCAACTGATCCTGATAAGCTTGAACTCTATCTAAGTTATACAATAGCCCGACTTGCACCATACTGGAACATAGTGTTTAATGTGGGCGGACCCGAACCTACCCTTCCACACTCCCCTTACCTCACGCGGGAAGAAATAATTAATGCAGGTATAAGGATAAAGGAGTTAAACAAATCCGGTAATCTCATTACGGTGCATACTCCAACAGGCGACAGCGAATTCATGGATGAACCATGGCTTGATTTTGTTACACTGCAGGGGCCAAAAACCACCGACCATAAAGTACTGTATGAAGGGTTGATGAGAAATCATCCAGGGGGAAAAGGACTCTATGCTCAGGAAACACTCTGGCCGGGAAATAAATATCATCCAACCTATACAAACAGCGATATCAGGAAAAATACAATAGTGGCTACAATGGCAGCGGCAATGATAAATTTTGCCGACATGAACGGTGATTCATCATCAGGATTCTCAGGCTCCCTTGACCCTGAAATGGCAAATAATGAGATTCATGCAATTTTTCATAATACACTCGATTTTTTTGAATCTCTCGGATACTATAAAATGAGTCCGATGAATGAAATTACAGACAATGGCTATTGCCTTGCCTTGTCCGGGAAAGAATATCTTGTCTATCTCGGGGAAGGGGGAACAGTGAACCTGAATCCGGAACAGGGAGAATACTCGGTCATCTGGATAAATGCAAGTGATCTTCAGGAGATTATCAACGGCGGAAAAACAAAAGACGGAAAAGGATTGACTTCTCCCGCACATGGGGATGACTGGTTCCTAAGGCTAATCAATAATGATAAATGATGAATGATCAGGCAGCACTGTTGTCAAGTAAGGACAGCAATTATTTATTACACGGCAATCATTGTGAAAATGACCTCAATATCGAAGTGTTTGCAGGCGATCTGTCAATGATTTATGAAAACGGTGCGATCCGGTATGTGAAAGCGGGTGGCAATGAGTTAATCCGAATGATATACGCCGCGGTGCGCGACAGTGATTGGCTAACGATTAATCCTGTTATAAGCGACGAGACAGTTGAAACCAGCACTGATGCCTTCTTCATAAAGTACAGGGCACATTACAATTCGCGAGGGATCGATTTTGTTGCCGATGTCAGATTAGAAGGCAGATCTGACTGCACTTTAATCTGCACTTTTGAAGGCGAAGCAATGACAGCTTTTCAGAAGAACAGGATCGGGCTCTGCATTCTTCATCCTGTTGAAGGGTGCGCCGGAAACAACTGTATAATTGAACACGGAGGTGGATTAAGAGAGCAGTCATTCTTTCCCGAAGAGATAAGCCCTCATCAGATATTCCTGGATATCAAATCAATGCAATGGTTTACCCACGGAGTCAATTGCAGGATTGAGTTTGAGGGAGACATATTTGAGACAGAGGATCAGAGGAACTGGACAGATGCTTCTTACAAAACCTATTCCACCCCCCTGTCGGAACCATATCCGGTCACAATCGAAAAGGGAGCGCGGATACGCCAGAAAATAGTATTCAGCACCGGAAGGAGCCCAGGCACTAAAGAGAGCCGGGATGATAAAGTCGTGATCCGGCTATTCCCGGAAATAACCAGAAAGCTTCCATCAATCGGCACCTGCCGGTCGTACCGTCAGAGAACCCTGACTGAAAATGAGATCAGGATCCTGAGAGCTCTTCATTTCGATCATTACCGGGCCGACCTTCACCTCTTTTCGGATGGCTGGGTTGAGATAGCCGAACAGGCATGCAGTGAGTCATTTGAGATAGGAACTGACCTTGTTCTCGCCCTCTTTTTTGGTGATAATATGGAAGAAGAAAACGC
>JAHYJA010000011.1 GCA_019429325.1 Bacteroidales bacterium | reverse complement strand
CGTAATAATTGCCTGTCAGTACAAGTGTGCGGTTGACGAAGTTGCCGAGGATGGCAACAAGCTCGCTGTTATTGCGGGCCTGAAAATCCTTCCAGGTGAAGTCGTTATCCTTGGTCTCCGGTGCATTGGCGCACAGGGTGTACCTCAGCACATCCTGTTTGCCCGGAAAATCGAGAAGGTATTCATGCAGCCATACTGCCCAGTTGCGCGAAGTAGATATCTTGTCATTTTCGAGGTTAAGGAACTCATTGGCCGGAACGTTCTGGGGCAGGATAAAACTGCCTTCGGTCTTCAGCATCACCGGGAATATTATACAATGAAAGACTATATTATCCTTCCCGATGAAATGCACCATTTTTGTTTCCTCATCCTTCCAGTATTTCTCCCAGTCGGGAGTAAGCTCCCTTGTTGCCGATATATATCCTATGGGGGCGTCGAACCACACATAAAGCACTTTGCCCTCAGCGCCCTCAACCGGCAGGGGAACACCCCAGTCGAGGTCGCGGCTCACCGCCCTGGGCTGAAGTCCCTGGTCGAGCCACGATTTGCACTGTCCGTAGACATTTGGTTTCCATTCCTTATGCTCCTCCAGTATCCATTTCCTGAGCCACTCCTCGTGCCGGTCGAGGGGCAGATACCAGTGAAGCGTCTCGCGCAGGACCGGCTTGCTGCCGCTGATGGCCGAGCGGGGGTTAATGAGATCATCGGGCGAGAGGCTTGTGCCGCACTTTTCACACTGGTCTCCGTAGGCATTCTCATTTTCGCAGTGGGGACAAGTGCCGGTGATATACCTGTCAGCAAGAAAACAGCCGGCTTCCTCATCATAATATTGTTCGGATGATTTCTCAATAAACTCGCCTTTATTGTAGAGGGTCAGGAAAAAATCAGATGCTGTCTCATGGTGGATCCTGCCAGAGGTACGTGAATAGATGTCGAAGCTGATCCCGAACTCCTCAAATGCTTTTTTATTTATGGCGTGATACCTGTCAACCACCTCCTGCGGCGTAATGCCCTCGTTGCGTGCCTTCAGGGTTATGGGCACACCGTGTTCATCCGAGCCGCATATTGATATTACGTCTGCCCCTTTCATCCTCAGATACCTCGTGTAAATATCCGACGGAACATATACTCCGGCAAGGTGCCCGATATGGATCGGACCGTTGGCGTACGGGAGTGCTGACGTAACAAGGTATCTCTTAAAGTTCTTCATGATTATGGCAATGAATGGTTCATCCTGTTTGCTGCCTGCCGGATTTTCCGGAAGCCGGACAAAGATAATAAATTTAGTTTTCAGGGCAGGACCCCTGTTTCTCTTGTTTATCGGGACAAAAGGGATTATTTTTACGTAATATTATTCAAGAGATGTCTTCAGAAAAAACGGTGCCGCGGTTTCTCACCCCGGGAGATAAGGTTGCAATAATCTCTCCCTCGTTTGCCATTTCGGGCGAGAAGGTAAGTGAAGCAGCTGAATTCCTTGAAGGGTGGGGTCTGCGTGTTGTGTTGGGACGGAACGTTCTCAGACGTTCAGGGCTTTTCGCCGGGACCGACGAAGAGCGTCTGTCTGATCTCCAGGAGGTTACTGACGACAGGGAGATCAAAGCAGTATTCTGTTCACGCGGCGGGTATGGCATCAGCAGGATCATAGCGAAGGCAGACTTCTCGTCATTGAAGGAGAATCCGAAATGGTATGTGGGTTTCAGCGATATAACTGTGCTGCATCTCTGGCTCAGCGAGGTTTGCGGGCTGGTCTCCATTCATGGGGAGATGCCCCTTAATTACAGGAACAGGAGAAAGAAGAAAGAGACATTTGACACCTTGCACAGTCTGCTTTTCGGAGGCTACAAGCCTGTTGAGTGGAAGGGATCTTCACTCAGGCCGGCCGGTGCCAGGGGTCAGTTAACAGGAGGCAACCTGTCGCTTTTATGCGGGATGTGCGGAACTCCTGCGGAGCCTCAGACCCGTGGAAAGATACTGTTTATTGAAGAGGTAAGGGAGTATTACTACCATCTCGACCGCATGATGATGACCCTGAAGCTCGCGGGCAGGCTTGAAGGAGTCTCTGCTCTTATCGTGGGCGGACTGACCAGGATGAAGAACACTTCAATACCCTGGGGGAAGAGTGCGGAGGAGACTATTGCAGATAGTGTGCGCGACTATGATTTTCCGGTTTTTTTCAATTACCCTGCGGGACACATATCTGACAACCGGGCACTCTACATAGGCAGGGAAGCCACTGTCGAGGCCGTGAACGGCAGTTTCTCGCTCAATTTTGCCTGAAGCCTAAAAGGCAGAGATAAGCAGATCGAGATCCTTCGATATTATACCGAATTTCTGTCCCAGCGTCTCATTGGTCAGCATCCCGTTCAGAAGGTATACCCCGTCGCGCAGGTTGCGGTCCATCTTAAGAAGCTGTGTCATGCCCCCTGCTTCGGCCATGCTCTGAAGCAGCGGCGAGAAAATATTACTGAGAGCTATCGAGGCTGTCCGGGCCACGCGCGAGGGCAGGTTCCAGGCAGAATAATGCATCACTCCGTGCTTCTCATAGGCAGGGTCGTTGAGGGCCCGGCATTCGGTCGTTTCGATGCATCCCCCGCGGTCGATGCTCAGGTCTATCACCACAGATCCCTTTTTCATGGTCTTTACCATCTCCTCGGTAATGAAGTACCAGGGCCGGAGATCTTCAAGCTCAATGGCGCCTATAAGCACGTCAGCCGAACGGAGAGCCTTCTTAAGCACCTGGGGATGGAAGACGGAGGTCTGCAGGCGCTGTCCGACCAGGTTCTGGAACTTCCTCAGCCTGTGGAGTGAGTTGTCGAACACCTTCACCACGGCTCCAAGCCCTAAAGCTGCCCGTGCGGCAGATTCACCGGCGGTGTTGGCTCCTATTATCACCACTTCCGTCGGCGTAACGCCGGTAATACCTCCAAGCATTACACCCTTACCCCCGTGATGATTGCTCAGATAATCGCTGGCAATCAGGATAGCGGTCACACCGCTTATCTCACTCATCGATTCAACAACAGGCATGTCACCGTTAATGTCGCGTATCTTTTCGAAAGCCAGTGCCGTTACCTTTTTCCGGATGAGCCGCATAAGTGTTTCTTCGCTCAGCCTAAGCACATTGAGGTATGATAAAATAACCTGGTTGCCCCTCAGGTAATCGCTCTCCTGTACGGTAAAGGGAGCGACCTTGATCACTGCATCGGCACTGAAGACTCTCGCCTGAGAATCGGTGATGATGGCACCATGCTCGCTGTAGTCCTTGTCGGAATAATTGGCTCCCGCACCCGCGCTCTTCTGCACGATCACCTCGTGATCATTCTCCACAAGAAGGTTTACCGACTCGGGTGTCAGGGCAACTCTTTTCTCATCATTCTTTATATCGGATGGTACACCTATCGAGATTTTCCTGTGTCTGACTGCAGTCTCCAGCTGTTCTTCCTGAGGCATGAAGCCTGTATTGGCAAAACTCACTTTTCCGCTCTTGGCTTTTTCATTCATGGAAGGGATGGGTTATTTCTTCAAAGGTAAAAAAAATTGAGACTGAGCAGTATTAATAAACGTATTTATCTAAGTTGCCAGTTACTGGTTGCCGGTTGCTAGTTGATTGAGGAACCAGCACCCTGCAACCAGAGGTATTTATGCCAGGTGAAGGATGCGTTGTTCACCCGAACCGACAGTGATCCTGACCTTTACGGTTTCAGGCGGCAATATTTCCTCAGCCAGTTCGGGCCACTCGAGAAAACACCAGAAGCCACCCGACAAATACTCTCCGATACCTGTATCAAATATCTCCTCACTTTTGGTTATCCTGTAGAAATCAATATGGTAAAGAGATTCGTTGCTGACTGTGCGGTATTCGTTTACAATTGTGAAAGTGGGACTGCTTGTGATATCGGCCGCCCCCAGCACCTTGCAGATGCTTTTGATGATGGTGGTCTTCCCTGCACCCATTGAACCGTAGAAAGCGATTATCCTTCTGTCTCCTGCATGCTTCACTATTTTTTTTGAGGCAGAGGCAAGGTACCTTTTATCTTTTATGATTATTTTCATTCAGCTTGCTCACAGAATCAGGAAACAGACTCGAGACTGACTACCGGCAGTATCATTTCCTGCAAGGATATGCCGCCATGCTGGAAAGTGTCCCTGTAATAATTTGCGTAATGGTTGAAGTTGTTCTGATATATCAGGAAGTCGTTGCCCAGCGCGAAGATGTATCTTGATGTGATATTTGTTTTTGGCAATCCGGCCTTCTCGGGGTTTGTCAGCTCGAATACCTTTGCGGGATCGTAATCGAGGTTTCTGCCCAGCTTATACCTGAGGTTGGAGGATGTTTTCCTGTCACCGATTATTTTGACCGGATTCTGAACTCTTATGGTGCCATGATCTGTGCTGAGGATTATCCTGACCGGGTACGCTGAGAGTACGTTCAGCATCTCATAGAGAGGCGAATGAAGGAACCATGATCTGGTTAGACTCCTGTAGGCTTTCTCATCACCTGCCAGGTCGCGGATAATTTCCATTTCGGTCCGGGCGTGCGAGAGCATATCTACAAAATTATAAACGAGAATATTCAGGTCATTGTCGAGCATCTGCCTGATCCGTTCATTTATCTTCCTGCCGCCCTGACTGCTTGTTATTTTGTTATATGACCATTTGATATTCTGTCCCCTGCGTGCAAGCTGATGCCTGAAAAGCTCCTCCTCCTGAAGGTTCTTGCCATCCTCTTCGTCGTCGCTGATCCACAAACCGGGCATGATGCCTGAGATTGCCGACGGCATGAGGCCGGCAAAGATCGAGTTGCGGCTGTATTGTGTAGCGGTGGGAAGAATACTGAAATAAAGATCTTCGCCGGTGATGCGGTAGAGTCCCTGCAGTTCTGCAGATATGGTTTTCCACTGGTCAAACCTCAGATTATCGATAAGAATGAAAAAAAGGGGCTTCCCTCTGCTAAGATGAGGAAATACTTTTTTTTCGAAAAGAGACGGAGACAGCAGAGGTTTGTTTTCGGTACCCGGAGTGACCCATTTGAGATAATTGTTCATCACAAACTTCCCAAAGGCTTTGTTAGCTTCAGTCTCCTGCATTCTGAGTATCTCACTCATGCCGGTATCGGTCGATTTTTCAAGTTCAGTCTCCCAGAAAACGATCTTTCTGTAGAGCGATATCCAGTCATCGTGATCCATGGCCAGATCGATCATATTGCCAATCCTGCTGAATTCCTGCCTGTAATCGGTTGTTGTTTTCTCTGTCACCAGCCGGCGCTGATCGAGTATCCTTTTCAGTGCCAGGAGTATCTGGTTGGGCTTGACAGGCTTAATAAGATAATCAGCGATCTCCGATCCGATAGCTGCCTCCATTATCCCTTCCTCTTCACTTTTTGTTATCATCACCACCGGGATGTCGGGGCGGATCTCCCTGATGAGCCTCAGCGTCTCGATACCGCTAAGCCCGGGCATGTGCTCATCGAGAAAAATAAGGTCGTAGACATTTTGCCTGACAAGATCAATCGTATCATTGCCGTTTGAACAGGTTTCGATCTCGTACCCTTTCTCCCTCAGGAAAAAGATATGGGGTTTCAGTGCCTCAACCTCGTCGTCGGTCCACAGTATTCTTATCCTTCTCATCGCAGGCAGTGGGTTTTCCTGCAAAAGTAAAGCAATTATTTGGTTTGGCTGCTGAGATAATTCTCGTTGAAGAAAATAAAGTAGCGTTCAGGATTCCTGTCTGTTTCCAGTACTTTAAGATTCTCATCATTTATGAGGAAGGTCAGCACCCTTGCCCCCGAAGGGTTTCTGAGGAAGGGGACAGAAGATGAAGCCCTGTAATACTCCCAGGCTGCGTCGTTATCACGGAAGCCCGACACGGTAATAAGGTAATACCTGTTATCGGTGAGGGTGCCTTCCGTACGGTAGTTTCTGTCGGTGTAGTTGTCTATGTTATAACTGATTACATCGAACGATGCCTGGTTGATGTTGAAAGTGGGATCCATAATGATTATCGTGAAGAAGAACCGCGAGCCGGAACCGGTGGTGTAGAGTTCTGCGGCGATCTCTTTTTCTTCCTCAACCTTCAGCTCCGGGATCTGCTGATCGATGGATGCCATTATCTCCTGAGCTCTTTCTGTCTCCTCGGTTCCCGGGTATTTTTTGATTATTGCGCTCAGTTCTTCCCTGAAGGTTCTTTCATCGCTTATCCTTCCGGTTGAGAAAGCCCTGAGCAGATGGAATTTCGGTGCAAGCTCATCCTCGCTGAACTCCATTAATGCATTGTTGGCCAGGTTAATCACTGTAGTGAAATTTTCACCGACATATTGGTTGTAAGCCTCCTGATAGAGCTGCTCAACCCTTCTTCCGGCGGCCAGTTTTTTCGTGAAATAATCCGGATCCGACAGGATCATGGCAAATTCACTTTCGGGATAATTGATAATCAGTCTCTGCCGGTAGATTTCAGATTTCTGATTGTCATTCTCTTTATCACGATACACTTTGTAAATATTGTAGAGTGCTTCGGGAACAAGCTCGTTTGAAGGGAATCTGGTTATCAACTTTTCGAATGACTCCACAGCATATGGTTGATTTTCAATCCTCTCGGAGAACGTTTTCCCTGTGCTGAGCCAGGCCGAGGCAATTCTCCCGTTTGAAAGGGAAAGAAGGGAATCATTCAGTGGCAGGTTGCTGAGATAAAACTGGGGTGTTTTATAATCTGCAACCGAAATGGTACTGTCTTTGCCGTTCGAAGCTGCATCACCCTGGGCTGAGGCGGTCTGGAATGTCACCCGGGCCTTGTTTGCCCTTCTCCAGTTATCCTCGAGCCTTCGTTCCCCATATCTTCTACGGAATTCAGTTCGTCCGAAGGTGAGAGCCGCCTGGTTGTAGAAATACCATTTCCCCTCCTGTTCAATATTTCCCTGAAACCGTCTTTCGTTCTCGTAATATTGTCCCAGGTTATACCTGTCGGTGTTCTGGGAAGTTGTTCCGGCTCTCTCGTCGCTTATTATTTTGTCAATTATACCGGCTATGTGTGTGTTCCTTTCGGCCGGGCTCATGGATGCCACCCTTTGAAGGCTGTCTTCCCTGATGATCATATTCAGATGTGTTGTGAGCTCATGCAGGTCCTGTGATTTTGTTCTTATCAACTGGTATTCCGGATATTTCTGGTCGAGAAAATAGGCAGCGCTGTCGTAATATTTCCCTGCCCTGAGCCAGTCGGGCACATTGTAGTAGTGCTGTGCAAGAGCTAAATATGATCTGCCTTTCTGGTTCTGGTTCCGCGATGGCACTGAAGCCGATTTCCTGTACGATTCGAGGGCTTCCGCCACATTCCCCTCCTTCATCGAAAGGTTGCCGAGCGCGTAGAGGATCTGATCCTGATAATCGTTGTTCTTCGAATCCCTCAGCATTTTCATCAGCTCCTTCCTCATCTCGCGCGGATTGCCCGAATTGACGTCAAATACGCCGGCAATATTGATTCTGGCATTGAACTCCACCTCGTAGGGGACATTCATTCTTGCCACACGACGGTAAAGAGAGATGGCATTCGCGGAGTTACCAGCCTGTTCATGCAGTTGTGCAAGGAGGTATGTAAGTCTGTACCGGGGCCTTTTGCCCGCGACATATCTTAGCGATTCGTTAAGTGGGTCAAGAGCTTCGGAATATCTTTTCTGTTTGATGAGCAGGTCGGCCATTGTGGTGTAATACATGGCTTTCAGCGACTTTCCCGTGAGAGCCGCCATATCTGTTTCAGTGAGTATCCTGAGCGATTCGTTATACTGGCCTGTTTCATTACCGATCCTGGCGAGCCAGATTGATGCCTCAGTTTTTATGTCCGGATCGTTGGCTTCGGTTATGCAGTAATTGAAGACCGATGAGGCTTCGGTGAACTCATGCAGGTAAAAGCGGGCTTTTCCGACAAGGAGGTAACTGTCGTCGACCCAGTCGTTATACTCTTTCCTTTCCAGCATTGCCCTTTCCTTGGCTGAGGGTGTGCCACCGGTACGTATATCAGGCCTGGCCGTTATCGATTTCTGCGAGATGATCAGGGAAGCCTTCTGAATGGCTCTTTCCATATTGGAGTAGCATAGCGATACTGTTGAGGGATCGCTGTGCTCGAACACCTTGAGCAGTTCTGAATAATCGTCGGTATACCCCGTGTATAACCTGTTCAGGCCTGCCTTAAAACTCTCATAACCATTAAAATAGATATTGTACCTGGAAGTAATTCCATGGTAGAATCTGGTGCTTCCCGTGTTTTTTTCGACCGAGCAATCGGTCAGGAACAGGATCAGCCCCAGAAACATCAGCAATCTGAATGATGTTTTGACCGGAACCAAAAAATCTCTTTTAATACTATAAACTAACTTAATATGAGTATAGTATTCAATTGTCAAATAAAATCGGGCTGATATTCTTTCAGGCGGAGATCACTCCCTTAATCTCAGGGACTTCCTTCATGATTGCCTGTTCGACGCCTGCCTTGAGTGTCTGCAAGCTGAAAGGGCATCCGTGGCAAGCTCCCTTCAGCCTTACCTTGACGACAAGATCGTCAGTTATATCTATCAGATCAATATCACCGCCGTCCGACTGCAGGTAGGGTCTCACTTTTTCGAGTGCATTTATTACTCGTTCTCTGATGCTGGCTGTATCTTTCATTTATTGTGGATTTGAACATTATCAGGGGAATAAAACGGTTATTCCCTTATTTTTATATTGCCTTTAAGAGGCTGCAATGTTAAATAAATTTTTCCTCACGGCAAAATATTCATTGCAGTTCGGTCAGAGGATCCCAGAATTTCTCCCTGAAACAGACAATCCGGTCATTCTCAACCACAAGGCCTTCGTTGGCAAGCAGCTGCTCCATTGTGGTTGAGTTGCCGAAGTGGCGTTTCCCGGTAAGGAGTCCGTTCCGGTTAACGACCCTGTGAGCCGGTATGAAATCTTTCCGTGTGTGGCAGGCGTTGAGTGCCCAGCCAACCATGCGGGCTGACCTCCCTGATCCGAGGTATCGGGCAATGGCTCCGTATGATGTGATCCTGCCGCAGGGGATCAGTTTGGTAACTTCATAAACCCTTGAGAAAAAATCATCATTGGGGCTGTTTTTCCGTTGTACCATCGGTGATAACCTTCTCTTTGTTTAGCCTGAACGATATATAATTGATCTTAAGACCCTTGCTCAGGAAGCTCTTCTCATAATGCGTCCGGATCGACAGAATTTCATTTTCAGGATTATCTGAATAGAGATCACTGGTACGCCGGATAATTTCCAGATCATTTCCTGCGACGAGCGCCGCGGTATAGTCAAACAGTTCGATGTTATCCGTTTTCAGGTGTATTATGCCATTGTTTTTCAGGAAGTTTCTGTAATTATTAAGGAACCATGGGCTGGTAAGCCTTTTATTGGAGTTCTTTTTACCGGGTTGTGGATCGGGGAAGATGATCCATATCTCATCAACCTCATCTTCGGCAAAGAATGAACTGATGAACTCAATTCGTATTCTCAGGAAGGCCACGTTGCCGAGCTTGTTTTCAATGGCTGTTTTCGCGCCCCTCCACATCCTTGCCCCCTTGATGTCAATACCGACATAGTTGTTTAAAGGGAACCTTGATGCAAGGCCGGTGGTGTACTCACCCCTGCCGCACGCCAGTTCAAGTACCAGGGGATTGGAATTACAGAAAACCTCCTTGTTCCAGTTGCCCTTCAACGGATGTGACACTCCGAAATCTTCAATGTTGCCGGGCTGGATAACATTCCGGAATGTTTCCATCTCGGCCCATCTTAAAAGTTTATTCTTGCCCACTTCTCCCTTTACCTGCTTCTCTTTTCAACCCTCATTCCGAAATCGTAAACGCCCTTAAGGTTCTCTGCCCTCATGCCATGCTGTACCCTGAACTGGTAGGTGCCCGGTACAGGGAAGAAGACATTTGATTTATAAGGCAGTCTGAGTTCATTGATGTCGCCCAGCCCCTTACCGTACCATTTGCCTTTTTCGTCGGCAAGGTCATAGCTGAGGGTGTCTGTAATGCTTTTACCGTCAGGAGATGTGGTTGTTACAAAAAGGAAAATGTTCCGGAAGGGATAGGCCGGGCCTGTACGGATCGAAAATAAAATATCGGCTGCGGCAGCCGTGTCTGATATGGCCACCCGGTACACCGGGACATCATGCAGTTTCCAGGTGTTTTCTTCCATCCTTACCGAATCGGTGAAAATAACATTGCTGTTGCACGACAGCATCATAAGGAGGGTAGCAAAGAGCGGATACAGGGATGATCTATTTGTTCCTTTTGTCATTAAACTTCCTGTTTTTCCTTTTATGCTGATTCTTTGGCCGGCGGGGCGGAGACGGAGCATCGAACCGTGAAAGGCTGTTATTAATGAGAAGATCTTCGGATACGGGAGCAGTCTCCCATGACTTGTCAATCGCCAGAAGCTTATCCGTTTTGATTCCTTTGCGGTTCATGGTCTGAATCTCCCTTACCCTTTCCACCGGAACAGCTGTCAGGTTTACCGCCGACCGGGGGTCGGTTGTATACCAGTAGATTCCCTTGTGGACTTCCACCTTGTGAAAATAGAGGGTTGCATCCTCAAGCTCAAGAGGTATCTCTTTCGGCGGGAAGCCCCTCTGTGCATCGACATAGCAGTCGAGTTCGAAGCAGAGACAGCATTTCAGCTTCCCGCATTGTCCGGCCAGTTTCTGCGGGTTCAGCGACAGCTCCTGATATTTGGCATGGACGGTCGAAACGGAAATGAAGTTGGTAATGTGCGTACAACAGCAGAGTTCTCTGCCGCACGGCCCTATTCCACCTATTCTTCCTGCTTCCTGTCGGGCGCCAATCTGCCTCATCTCGATCCTTACCCGGAACTCATCGGCCAGGACCCTTATAAGCTGGCGGAAGTCAACTCTCTCGTCGGCAATGTAGTAGAAGATTGCTTTTGTCTTGTCGCCCTGATATTCGACATCCCCTATCTTCATATTGAGCTTCAGCTCCTCGGAGATCTTCCGCGACCTGAGCATCGTCGGATTCTCAAGCTTCTTTGCCTCCTCCCACTTCTCAATATCAACCGCCTTGGCTTTGCGATAGACCTTTTTCATGTCTTCGACCGAGGGTCTGATCTTTAGCCTTTTCATTTGTTCGGCGACAAGCGGGCCCGTCATCGACACCCTGCCGATATCATGGCCGGGAGAGGCCTCGACCGCTACAATATCTCCCGTCTCAAGCCTCAGATCGTTCACATTCCTGTAGAATCCCTTGCGGGTGTTCTTGAAACGGATCTCTACAATGTCGATTCCCCCGGGGAAATCCGGGAGATCCTTAAGCCAGTTGAAGCAATCGAGTTTGTTACAGCCGGGTCTATATTTTAAATCAGGCGTCCGGATCTCTTCCCCCGTCGGCCCGTGCAATTCATCATGATCTGTCATACGACATTCTGCTATTGTAAAACACTGCAAAAATAGCGAATAATTGTATAAATTCAATAAACACCTTAATGGTCAGCGGATCAGCCTGGTAACCTTAAGCGCCAGATCGAGGAAAATGATCTTGGGATTTCCGTTGGCTTCGATATGGGAAAAAGCGAGGTTAAGCTCTTCGGCAAGAGGATAAACATTTGTCTGATTAATGAACGGGTGGAACTTTTTCGAGAACTCAGCCTCTTCGCCGGTAAGGAAAATTAAATTATCGTTTACCTGGCAGAGCGAAAGCATCAGGTTCTCCCTGAGCAGTCTGAGAGCGAAGGACAGGAAATTCTTCTGGGCCTCCCTTCCCGTTACAGCCATACCCTCGCTCCATCCGATGACAGAGATGATATCGCGTTTCCAGGCATTGCGCATGAGGTTCCTGAAGCGCTCGAGATTCATTACGTAGGTATCGCTGTTCTCGCAAAGCCCGATTGCCCTGACAATATTGCCGTTGGCAACAGCGGCCAGGTCCGACGCGTTCTTTGCATCAATGCCAAACCTCCCGGTCAGGTATTTTTCGATTTCCTCCCTTCTGAAGGCCGGGATCTTTACAAGCTGGCATCTCGAGAGCATCGTGGGAATGATCTTGTCCGACTCTTCCGAAACAAGGAGGAAGAGTGTTTTTTCGGGCGGCTCCTCGATAAGCTTAAGCAGCTTATTGGCAGTGGTCTGGTGCATTTTCTCGGGCAACCATATTATCATAATCTTGAAATCCGATTCGAAGGGCTTGAGACTCAGTTTCTTAATGATTTCAGAAGCTTCCGATGCGAAAATAAGGCCCTGGGCATTGCCAACCTCTATTGAATCGAACCAGTTGTTGATCGTAAAAAAAGGTGAGTGTATTACAAACTCACGCCAGTGTTCAATAAAAGTATCGCTTACAGGGTCGGAATTCTTCTTGTCCTTTATTACCGGAAAGACGAAATGCTGATCGGGATGTATCATTTTTTCATACTTCACGCACGATTTGCATACCCCGCAGGAATCATCCGGTTTCCTGTTCTCACAGCTTATATACTGGGCATACGCAAGCGCAAGTGCCAGGCTGCCGCAGCCTTCGGGACCCGAGAATAGCTGGGCATGGCTCACCCTCTCCTGGCTGACCGACATGAGAAGTTTCGCAATGATCTCCTTTTGCCCCGGTATCTGTGAGAATTTCATTCCCCTCAAAATTAGCAATATTTTAATTGTCGCGGTAAGTTGTTTTTTGAAGCTGAAGATTTATAAAAAATCAGTAGGTTTGCAGGGTAAAGTTTCTCAGTAAAAAACAAAAACACCGATCTATGAAAATGATACAGGACTTCAGTTTCAAAGGCAGGAAAGCCATTGTAAGGGTGGACTTCAATGTGCCTCTTGACAAGCAGACATTTACCGTAACGGACGATACCCGCATCAGGGGAGCCCTTCCGACAATAAACAAGATCACGGAAGATGGCGGATGTGTCATACTGATATCACACCTGGGCAGGCCTGACGGCCCGATGGAGAAATATTCACTGAAACCCGTTCTTCCCGTCCTGGAAAAGCATCTCGGGAAAAAAGTAAAGTTTGCAGATGATTGTCTGGGCGAGGCTGCTGAGAAAATGTCTGCCGCCCTTCAGCCGGGAGAGGTTCTCCTTCTGGAGAATGTCAGGTTCTATCCCGAGGAGGAAGGCAAACCCAAACTGCCTGACACTGCATCAGACGAAGAAAAGAAGAACGCGAAGGCCGAAATGAAGGCCAGACAGAAGGAGATGGCGGGAAAGCTGTCTGCTTATGCCGGGGTGTATGTGAATGATGCTTTCGGGACCGCCCACAGGGCACATGCCACCACAGCCGTTATGGCAGAGTTCTTCCCGAAGGACAAGATCATGTTCGGCTTTCTGATCAACAGCGAACTGGCTGCAATGGACAAGGTGCTTCATGGCTCGCAGCGTCCCTTCACAGCCATTATGGGAGGAGCAAAGGTGTCGGACAAAATTCTTCTTATCGAAAACCTTCTTAACAGGGTCGATAACCTGATAATTGGCGGCGGAATGACATATACTTTCATAAAGGCAAAGGGAGGGAAGATTGGCAAATCATTATGCGAGGAGGACAAGCTTGATCTTGCCCTGTCGATCATCGAAAAGGCAAAGGAAAAGAACGTTAACCTGTATCTTCCCGTTGACAGCCTGAACGGCGATGCCTTCGACAATAATGCCAATACCTCCCTTACATCTGTCGATGCAGTCGAAGACGGATGGATGGGCCTCGACATCGGAGGGGAATCTGTAAAACTCTTTACTTCTGTCATTGAGAATTCTAAAACGATACTCTGGAACGGCCCGATGGGAGTCTTTGAAATGGAAAAGTTTTCGAAGGGTACCACGGCGATAGCTCATGCAATTGCTGAGGCCACTGCCAAAGGGGCCTTCAGCCTTATCGGCGGCGGCGATTCCGTAGCGGCTTTAAGTAAGAACGGTCTGACCGACAGGGTAAGCTATGTCTCGACCGGCGGCGGCGCCATGCTCGAGTATATGGAAGGGAAGAAACTGCCGGGGATTGTGGCGGTGAGAGGGGAGTAGTGAGCGTAGAGCGTAGAGCGTAGAGACAGAGCGTGGGAAAATTTGTTATCTTTGTGAGTAGTTATGAGAAGATATCTGGTATTGGTTCTGGTGATACTCCTTGTTGCAGGATGCAAAAAGGAAAAGGATCCCGCGGTAGCAGGGACTATTACCATTGATAATAACCTATACGGGGAGGGACCATACTACGCCATGGGTTTCTCATTCTCGGGAGCGAAAAAGACCTCGACACTTGACAATCCCCCGCCTGACATAACACTGATAGCGGTTACAGACATATACGGCAGCATTCTCAAGCTGAACCTGCAGACCACAAATTTCAAAAGTTCATTTTATAAGGCCGGTCAGTATGCAAGCGCCACCGATGCCAAACTGGCTTATGACAACCTGAATTCCGCAACCGTCTCACAATGGGAGGAGGATGCCGATGCGATAGAGGCCGGCCAGATATGGATCTTCAGAACAGCTACTGAGAAGTACGCCAAATTCCTGATCACTGCTGCCTTTTCCGAGGAACGGGATGTCTGGCCATACGCCGAATGCACATTCGAATGGGCGTACCAGCCCGACGGGACCCTGACATTCCCCTGATAATGACCGAAGATCTGCCAGGAAAAATTTTTACTGTCAGCCGTCCCGAAGATTTTCAGACCAGCGCCCTCGCCATCTTCAGATACCAGGCCGGAAACAATCCGGTATACTCCGCCTATCTTGATGCCCTTGGCAGGTCAGGCATAAGGCCTGCCACTGCCAACGAGATCCCTTTTCTTCCTGCTGAGTTTTTCAGGAACCATAAAGTAATTACGGAAGATCTTCCTGCCGGACTGGTCTTCGAAAGCAGCGGAACAGAAGGAATGATGCCTGCCCGGCATTTTGTCCACAGCGCGGCTCTTTATGAGCGGAGCTTTTCAAAATGTTTTGAACTGTTCTACGGAGATCCGTCGGATTATGTCATTGCCGCACTGCTCCCTTCCTATACCCAACGGGGGAACTCATCCCTGGTTTATATGATGAACAGCCTGACCGGAAGAAGCTCAGGGGAGGGCAGCGGGTTTTACGACGGCAGGCTCCCGGAGCTTGTGAAAAACCTTTCTGAGGCGAAGAAGAGACAGGAAAAGATCATCCTGGCCGGCGTAAGCTTTGCACTGCTCGACCTTGCAGAAAAGTACTCTCCCGACCTTTCCGGGGTTATCGTAACTGAGACCGGCGGTATGAAGGGAAGACGAAAGGAGATCACAAGAGGCGAACTTCATGAAATACTTAAGAGTAAATTAAATGTTGAAGTCATCCATTCCGAATATGGGATGACGGAGCTTCTCAGCCAGGCCTGGTCGGCAGGGAACGGGATCTTCAGATGCCCGCCCTGGATGAAGATCGTGATAAGGGACCCGCAGGACCCCCTCACGATATTTGAAAAGCCGGGGAGAACAGGCGGGATAAATGTCATCGACCTTGCCAATCTCTATTCGTGCTCCTTCATCGCTACCAGCGACATTGGCAGACTGAATGAGGACGGTACGTTCGAGGTCCTCGGAAGGTTTGACAACAGCGATATACGCGGCTGCAACCTGTTGTTCGGCTAAAATCCCAGTTTTGTCCTTATGGCCGGGGGAACGCCATCTTTATGGACCATGATGAAGATTGTCTTTGCCCGTACGAAGCTTTCAGAGATATTCAGGTAACCTCCGGATTTGTTTCTTTCAGTTCCCCATGAGTTCTTGGTTATATAGTATTTCGTGCCGTTCTGGTCCTTTACTACCCCGGTCATGTGCATAAGATGATCGTCGGTAGTGGTGAAGTTCTCATACCCGGCCTGGCGGATCTGCTGGGTGACATTGATCTCCGGAACAGGCCGTGCAAAGCTGAATGGATCGACGGCGCCTGCCGGCGATGGTGTTCTTTCAAACCTTGCCCTGTCGGTCGTCGAAAGATCCGGTCCGGTGGAGATCACAGGATTTATTGCCACACCGTTTGCGTGAGAGAATCCCCTTTCACTTACATCACCATCCCAGTTGACAGTGTACCCGTTATTGAACGAATAATCCATTATTTCGATCAGCTCGTCAAGCGGGACATTGTAAAAACGTTCCATCGACCAGTTGTCCGGAACCTCGAGCACTCCCTTCGTGTAGAACGGGAAATGTGTGAATGAGGTTATCTGCACATAATCATCCGGGTCGATCTCAAGGCTTTTGGCAAAGGATTCGGGTGTATGGGTTACTCCCCGGTAGGTGAAGTATTCTGGCACCTTTCCCAGATAAGTATCAAGGACGGCATTCGCAATCATCCGGTATTGGTCGCTCTCCCTTTTTCTCTGAACGGGAACGGAGGCAATGCTGTTTATAAATGCCTGTAGTTCTCCGTGATTATGTGTCGGTGATCCGTAGTTCAGCCCCGCGTAGACTTCATCGGGAACAATGCCGGTATTACTGAATACCCTCATGAAATCGTGTGAGAGGCTGCCCGGCCCAAGATTGCCTTTTCCCTGCCTCAGGTAATTATCCTTAAGCCGGTCGATATAATTATACCTGACGATGAACATCTCCGACAGGTCGTATTCTCCCTTGCCTTTCCTAAGCAATTCCGACTCGATGAACGATGTGGTGGCAAAACACCAGCAGGTTCCGGTACTTGCCTGATTCTTTACGGGTGTGGCTTTAAGTTCAACCAGGGTAGTGAATCTGAAGCCCTCGTCGGGTCCCCCCGCGGCAGAGGCAGCTGTTTTCCTTTGTGCATTGGTGCTCAGGGTCAGACATGCCGCCGCGAAAAGTATTAAAAATTTGATTTTCATGATTGTTGTTTATTAATTTATTGATGTGATTTCAATCCTGATTCTGAATGATTTATTAGGAGTTACCGGAGAGAGGGATAAAATGCATAAGGGATATGTTCTATCTCCATCGACCGGCCGTAAGATTTAATGACTATTACATCGAAGCGATTCTCCTTGGTTATCTCATATTTTCTTATATAATCTTCGGCCGCGAACTGGATCAATCTCTGTTTTTCCCTGGAAACCAGCTCGCCGGGATGCTGGTCCGGGAAATTCCCGGTCCGTGTCTTTACTTCGGCGAAGACAATAAAATCCTTGTTTTCCGCAACGATATCCAGCTCCTTCCTTCCGGATTTCCAGTTTTTGTGGCGGATTTTATACCCGGCTTCCTCAAGGTAAGTGGCGGCAAGCGACTCCCCTTTCTGTCCCAGGATATGAGATTCGGCCATAAGTGATATATTATCAGCGATATATAGAGTTCTAAAGTTCAATAAGCTTGTTTCTTAAAGCAAACAGGATCAGGCTGGCAGTATTCTTTGAGTTGGTTTTCCCAAGAAGGTTGGCGCGGTGTTTGTCGACCGTTCGTTTGCTTATGAACAGCGACTCTGCTATCTCCTGGTTCGAGAGTCCCTCGCAAATTTTTATCAGGATCTCTTTTTCCCTTTTTGAAAGGTTGGCAGATTTCTTTTCTGTTTCGCGGTGCTTGATCTTCTGGATAACGTAATAGAGCAGTTCCTGCGAGAAATAGCTGCCGCCCTTTCTTATTGTAAGAATGGCTTCCTTTACTTCAGCAATATCCGAGTCCTTGAGGAGAAATCCTTTTGCCCCGGCGTCAACCATCTTGTAATAATACTCCTCCTCTCCATACATCGAGAGGGCGATAATGTTTATTCCGGGATCAGTTTTCACAGCGTTGCGGGTTGCTTCGATCCCGTCCATCTCGGGCATATTGATGTCCATAAGCGCTATTTCGGCTTTTG
Source organism: Bacteroidales bacterium (assembly GCA_019429325.1). GTDB lineage: Bacteria > Bacteroidota > Bacteroidia > Bacteroidales > VadinHA17 > LD21. The sequence continues at coordinate 19,801 of JAHYJA010000011.1, read as the reverse complement.
TATGGTCAAGAAGCTTCAGGAATTCCTTCCCGTTGGAGGCTTCTCCCACCACCTCGAATTCAGGGAACGCGTCGAGGAGTATTTTCAGTCCGTTGCGGAAGAGCTGATGATCGTCCGCAATAATTATTCTTATCTTTTCCATCCTGTGAGCTCCTGTCAGAAGTTTACTCAATTACCTTGATAAGGGCGCTTGTTCCTTTTCCCGGAGTGCTTTCAATAATAAATACACCCCCGACCGACCTGACACGTGTCTCGATATTGGACAATCCCATGCCTCTGTTGTCTTCCGCGCCGAGCAATGAGATGTCAAAACCACGCCCGTTATCATAGAATTGCAAGGTAATGAATTTTTCGTGTTTATTTAACTCTATTTCGATCCTTGAAGCACCCGAGTGCCTGATTGAATTTGTAATAAGCTCACAGGCCGAGCGGTAGAGGACGACCTCCTTGTCGCTCTCGAGGCGTTCATTCTCCATGTTTGACTTGAAATCCACCCTGATGGCTTTGGTCTGGTTGATTTTTGAAGTAAAGGCGCCAATGGCACTGGAGAGCCCGAAATTCTGCAGGACATGAGGGCTGAGGTTGTCCGATATGTCCTTTATAGTGGCAATGGCTTCATTTACAAGGTGGTTGGTATTATTGAGTATTACTGTTCCCGACGGATCCTTTATTCTTTCGTTAAGTGCCGAAAGCGACATTTTGACTGTTGAAAGGATTGGACCGAGCCCGTCGTGAATATCTTTGGCAAACCTCTTTTTTTCATTTTCCTCGGTTGTAATGATCGCATTAAGGACCCTGCGCTCGGTCCTCAGCCTGTCAACCTCGGCACGCTTGAGAGAGTAAAAGAGTTCCCTGATAAGGACAACGCCGACAATTATCATAATTGAGATGAAAACACCCATCCATTCGTCAATCATCTGCCATGTGTACGAAGGCGTTCCGCGGAAAAACTCATTAAGCTGGATGATTTTCCGGATAGCCATAAATGCAAATGACAGGGAAAGCAGGATCCAGGAGATCCGGTATTTTGTCAGTTTGATGAATCTGAGAGCGATAACGGCTGCAATTATCTGCAGGACAATTGAGATTATAAGGGCGATCAGTCGTACCATTTTGATGAAAAATATTTCCTGTAAAAATAGGTGTTAATTTAATGCATTGTCCGGCAAAGATCAGTTTATGTGTTAACTTTGGATCGGCTTAACCATATCCGATGAAGATTCTCTATAATATTGGAATACACATATTTAATATCCTGGTCTACATCGTTTCTCCCTTCAATCCGAAAGCAGGGCAATGGATCAGGGGACGAAAAAACTGGCCGGAAACGCTCGGAAAAAAGATCCGTCCTGAAGAAAAACACGTCTGGATCCATTGTGCTTCGCTTGGTGAGTTTGAACAGGGGCGGCCGGTAATTGAAGCAATCAGGGAAAAGTTGCCGGATCGTAAGATCGTGCTTTCGTTCTTTTCACCTTCAGGATATGAGGTGAGGAAGAATTACCGGAATGCCGACTGCATCTGTTACCTGCCTGCAGATACTCCTTCCAACGCCGGGAAGTTTATTGCAATGCTGAATCCCGAATTCGCGGTATTTGTCAAGTATGAGTTCTGGTACAATTATTTGTCAGTGCTTCACCGAAAGGGGATCCCGCTCTATCTGGTCTCAGGGATCTTTCGTCCCGGGCAACATTTTTTCAGGTGCTACGGTTCGTTTTCCAGGCGTCTTCTTGCGAAGTTCACCCATTTTTTTGTGCAGGATAAGCAATCCGTTGAGCTCCTGGGAAGTCTTGGACTGAAGAACGTCACCCTTGCCGGGGATACAAGGTTCGACAGGGTTGTTCAGATTGCCGCAGCCGCGAAGGATATACCGGAGATCGTAAAATTCAGGGGTGATGAGATGCTCTTTCTTGCAGGAAGCAGCTGGGCGGATGATGAAGCGATCATCACTGAATATATAAACAGATATCCCGGAAGGATGAAATGGGTGTTTGCTCCCCACGAAACCGACAGGGCAAATATAAGCAGGCTTGAGAAGCTAATTAAGGTGAGGACCGTCAGGTTCTCTGAGTTTACGGATGCTTCTGCCGATTCGAGGGTATTGATCATAGACGGCATAGGGATGCTGTCGTCGGCATACCGGTATGCGTATGTCGCAGCCATTGGGGGCGGGTTTGGCAAGGGTATCCATAATGTACTTGAGGCGGCAGCCTGGGGCATTCCCGTGCTCTTTGGCCCGAACCATGAGAGGTTCCGCGAAGCAGTTGATCTTTTGAAGCTTGGAGGGGCAATGACCTTCAGGGACCACAGCGGTTTTGAAAACATCCTTGAGATGTGGACCGGTGATGAAAATCTTTACAGAAATGCGGCAGAAGAGGCTGGAAAATATGTTAAGGAAAATACCGGAGCAACCCGCAGGATAATGGCTTTGATTACACCCGGAGATATTAACACGAACCACTAAAAAGTTGTTTAAAACTAATTTTTTCTGATAACGGGGGATCATCCAAAGAGATGTAAATTGCGACGCTGGATTTAACGAAAAATTAATACCTTTTTTTCAACTGAATCAGCGCAATACTTTAGATTTGCAAATTGATTAATAACCTTTAATCCTGAGTTTTATGATAAAACATTTTAAACGAATTTTTGCAACACTCAGCTTTTTGTTCATCGGTCTGATGATGTTTGGCCAGGGAGCCACAACATCATCTATGAGCGGAACCATTACCGACAACAGGGGAGAGCCTTTGGCAGGAGCCAGTATTGTTGCAACTCACCTTCCTTCGGGGACCAGGTATGCTGCCGTGACGGATATTGCAGGCACTTACCGTATCCAGAACATGAGGGTGGGAGGGCCCTACACCGTAAATGTCTCATTTATCGGATACTCATCCGTAAGTTATACGGAAGTCAATCTTAGGCTTGGGGAGACTTATGTGCAGAATGGTCAGCTGACTGAAACGACTACAACCCTCAGCGAGGTGGTGGTAACGGCCGGATTGCGGAATACTATCCTGAGCTCACAGAGGGCCGGTACCCAGTCCAATGTAAGCGGCAGGGATATCAGCACTCTTCCGACGATAAGCAGGAGCATAACGGACTTCACCAAATATTCTCCTCAGGCGCAGGGCAATTCCTTCGGGGGCCGTGACGGACGGTACAATACCATTACGGTTGACGGAGCAGCCTTCAACAATAATTTCGGATTAAGCAGCAACCCCCTTCCGGGAGGCAACGCCCAGCCGATTTCGCTGGATGCCATAGAGGAGATATCCGTTAACGTTGCACCCTACGATGTGAGGATGTCCCAGTTTACGGGTGCCAGTATCAATGCAGTCACCCGCAGCGGAGATAACACATTCAAGGCATCAGTCTATACTTATTTGCGCCCCAAATCATTTACCGGAAACACCGTTGACGGTAATGAAGTGGCGGGAGCGAATGACAGAAATTCACAAAATTACGGTTTCCGCGTCGGCGGACCGATAATAAAGAACAAACTCTTCTTCTTCGTGAGCGGTGAATATGAAAAGGAGGATATCCCCGGTGTGACCTGGAGGCCAAGCACTGACGGGGTTGCAAACCCCGATCTTAAGATATCCCGTACCCTTGAATCAGATATGATCACCGTCAGGAATCATCTTTTATCGGTATATAACTATGATCCCGGCAAATACAAGGATTTTGATCCTTTTCAGAACAAGAACACCAAGATCCTTGCGCGTCTCGACTGGAACATCACCGATCAGCACAAGCTGACGCTGCGCTACAACGACGTTGTCGGTACATCCGACCAGCAGACCAATCGCAACAGCGGACCTCCGGCCAACGCGCGCAACTCGAACCGTATATCGAGCCAGTCAATGGCCTTCTCCAACTCCTTCTACGGATTCAGGAATACGGTCCGGTCATTTACCGGCGAACTCAACAGTACTTTCGGAACGAAGATCTCCAATAAGTTCCTTGCCAGTTATACGTTCATCCAGGATACGCGTACAAGCAACTCCGACCTGTTCCCGTTTGTAGATATCTGGGAAGGATTTGATGAAAATTTAAGGGGCGGCGACCAGTATATGTCTTTCGGTTATGAACTCTTCAGCTTCAATAACGACGTTACCAACAAGACCCTTAGCATAACTGATAACCTGACAATCAATTTCAACAGGCACACCGTCACTGCCGGTGTCTCTTTTGACAGGCTCTTCTTCCGGAACTCATACATCAGGGAAGGGACCTCCTATTATCGTTACGCCTCAGTGGGTGATTTCATAAGCGGTGCAGATCCGATAGGTTTCGGTGTAACCTATGGGTATAACGGGGTTGATGCTCCTGGTGCAATAGGCACATTCGGCTTCGGAGCCGTTTATGCCCAGGATGAGTGGAATGTCGATCCTAAGTTCAAGCTGACCTATGGCATCCGCCTGGAACTGCCGCTCTACTTCGATGAAATGGATGACAATCCGGCTGTCTCCGCCCTTACATTCATAGACAACAAGAAGATTGACGTAAGCAACTGGCCGAAGAGCCAGATCCTGGTTTCACCCCGCCTGGGCTTTAACTGGGACGTAAAGGGCAACCGCTCACTGCAGGTCCGCGGAGGTACGGGACTCTTCACCGGCTTGTTGCCTTTTGTCTGGTTTACCAACCAGCCGACAAACTCGGGACTCATTCAGGTTCCTGAGATCGGCTGGGGCCTTATCGTACCGTCTGATCCGGAAGCCCCGGCTGTCAGGGACCCGAAACTGGAAGGTCTCGGATTTAATCCCGACTATAAGACTTTTATTGTAAACAACCCCGACCTCTTCCCGCAGAGCCCGGGCACACTCCCCAGCAACGCCTCTCTCGCCCATGTCGGGAAAGACTTTAAATTCCCGCAGATCTGGCGCTCCAATATCGGAGTCGATGTCGAACTGCCATGGGGTATGATCTTTACAGGTGAAGCGATCTTCTCAAAAGACATAAACGGCATCATGCAGAAGAACCTCAACCTGGCGGATCCGACAGGCACAATGGCCGGACCTGACAACAGAGTGTTCTGGACATCCACCACGGCCGCAAAGGTAGTACCATCAATAAGCAATGCCATGGAGCTGACCAATTCAGACAAAGGATATCAGTACTCCCTTACAGCACAGCTGACCAAGAACTTCAGAAACGGTTTTGCCGGTATGTTCGCCTATACCTATACAGTTGCAAAGGATGTTACCTCAAACCCGGGTTCCGCGGCCTATTCGGCATATTCGTCAAATACTTCATACCGAAGCCTGAATGATCCTGAACTCAGCTACTCCGGTTTCGCCACTCCCCATAAACTGATCGGGAATGTCTCTTACAGAATTGAGTACGCAAAGTTCTTTGCCACAACATTTTCGCTGGTTTACCAGGGGTTTCAGACAGGACGATGGTCTTACACATATTCCAACGATCTTAACGGCGACGGAATATCATCTGACCTGATGTATATACCAAAGAGTGCCGATGAGATTAACTTCGGCCTGGCAAGCGGAATGACTGCTGAGGAGCAGAGGAATGCCTTCTGGAATTATGTGAACGGGAATGAATACCTGAGCAGCCGCAAGGGAATGTATGCGGAACGTTTCGGACATGTCCAGCCATGGCTGCACCGGTTCGATGCCAAGGTCCTGCAGGATATTTTCACGAATTTCGGAACAGCACGGAAATACACCCTTCAGCTTAGTATCGATTTCCTTAATGTCGGTAACCTGATCAACGACCAGTGGGGCACCTACACCTACAATCCCCTGACAAGCTACCAGAATGTCCGTCCCCTTACCGTTGTCACAAGAGGCAACGCAACAACAGCACCTGTTTACAGGCTGAATGCAACATCGCTGACAGATTTTGCCAATAAAACAACCCTCAGTAAGGATATCAGCACTGCAAGCACATGGGGCTGTCTTCTCGGCATCCGCCTCATCTTTTAGCAGGCAGCTCACAGTATAATATCGTGGTAAGGGCGTTGCATGCAACGCCCTTACAATTATTATAACGGATTGCGGGAAATAGTACAGTATCTAAACCCCATATAATGAAGGATATTGGATCAGGTTGCGAGATAACAGCAAGATAATCAGCATGTTAGATTTAGGTTAATAACTCTTCCGGTAAATGTTAATAAACTTAAAAATTTTGTCTTGCATCGGGTAATGTCCTTGTATAAATTAGCAAATACCCGCTTAACACACCAGTGGTCGTTTAACCTCGTAATAATCAGAGAGTAACAGAATTATATTTCATCGTATGGAAGAATTATTTGTCCGTGAGACTGCCGTTGCAGAGGAAAAAGAATCAGAAAAAGAGATGACTTCAGTTGCATACAATAAACCAGCGGGTAAAACTAAACCTGACCATCAGACTCTCCAGGCAGGAAGAGCCATCTATTCACATGATGAGGCAGTGGAGGCAAGCATTGAATATTTCAGGGGTGATGAACTGGCAGCAAGAGTCTGGGCAAATAAATATGCGCTTAAAGACTCATTCGGAAATCTCTACGAGAAAACACCGGATGATATGCACCGGAGGCTCGCAGGTGAAATAAGACGGGTGGAGTTGAAATATAAAAATCCGCTTCCCGAGAAGCTGATCTACAACGTTCTCAAAGATTTCAGGTATATCGTACCGCAGGGCGGACCCATGACCGGGATCGGCAACGACTACCAGATAGCGTCATTATCGAACTGCTTTGTAATTGGCAATGACGGAACATCCGACTCTTATGGCGGAATCATGAAGATCGATCAGGAACAGGTGCAGCTGATGAAACGGCGTGGTGGAGTAGGTCACGACCTCTCTCATATCAGGCCGAAAGGTACTCCTGTACTGAACAGTGCCCTGACTTCGACAGGAGTGGTGCCATTTATGGAGAGATATTCCAACTCGACAAGGGAGGTGGCTCAGGATGGCCGAAGAGGCGCGCTGATGCTCTCAATCTCGATCAAACACCCCGACTCGGGGAAATTCATCGATGCTAAACTGGAATGCGGAAAAGTCACCGGTGCAAATGTCTCGGTGAAGCTGACGGACGAATTCATGGAAGCAGTCCGGGACAAGACACTTTTCAGACAGCAATACCCAATAGTTTCAGATGATCCGAAATTTGTAAAGGACGTTGATCCCGTTCAGCTCTGGAACAAGATAATCCATAATGCATGGAAATCGGCCGAACCGGGGGTTCTTTTCTGGGATACAATTATAAGGGAGAGCATTCCTGATTGCTATGCGGATAAGGGTTATGCCACAGTCTCCACCAACCCGTGCGGTGAAATACCACTCTGCCCCTACGACAGTTGCAGATTGCTGGCAATCAATCTGTTCAGTTATGTCACCGATCCTTTTACACCTGAGGCAAAATTTGACTTTGACCAGTTTAAAGAGCATGTAGGACTCGCACAGCGGATAATGGATGACATAATTGACCTGGAACTGGAGAAAATAGATTCGATACTGTCGAAAATTCAAGCTGACCCGGAAAAGGAAGAACTGAAACATGTTGAAAGGACAATGTGGTGCAATATCCGGAAGAAGTCGGAAGAGGGAAGAAGGACAGGCATAGGGATAACCGCTGAGGGCGATATGCTGGCAGCCCTTGGCCTCAGGTACGGAAGCGACGAAGCAACATCATTTTCAGTTGAGGTACATAAAACCCTCGCCCTTGAAGCTTATAAATCATCCACATACCTGGCAAGGGAGAGAGGGCCGTTCGCTATTTACGATCCTGAAAGAGAGAAGAATAATCCCTTTATTCTCAGAATGAAAGAGGCGGATCCTGTGATGTACAGTAATATGGTCAAATACGGCCGCAGAAATATTGCGCTTCTTACTATCGCCCCTACAGGCACCACAAGCCTGATGACCCAGACCACTTCAGGTATCGAACCGATTTTCTCCGCATTCTACAAGCGCCGAAGAAAAGTCAATCCCAACGATAAGGACGTCAGGGTCACATTCACCGATGAGGTCGGTGACTGCTGGGAGGAGTTCAACGTGTTTCACCATAAGTTTGTCGACTGGCTTAACCTGAACGGGTATGATCCCAACGAGGTGACAAGAATGAGCGACAACGATATTGAAGCAATCATAGCTAAGTCGCCTTATAATAAGGCCTCAGCAAACGATGTTGACTGGGTGGCAAAGGTAAAAATGCAGGGGGCAATTCAGAAATGGGTTGATCACTCAATCAGTGTTACGATAAACCTCCCGGCGGAGGCAAAGGAAGAGCTGGTAAGCGAACTCTACCTCACGGCATGGAAGTCGGGATGCAAAGGCGCTACAGTCTACCGCGACGGTTCAAGAAACGGCGTCCTGATAGCGTCGGGCAAAAACGAGCCCATGGCAGAAAGGCCAAAGCGCCCGAAGTCCCTCGACTGCGATATCATCAGATTTAATATCAACGAGGAAAAATGGGTGGCATTTGTCGGACTGAAAGAGGGCAAGCCGTATGAGATATTCACAGGTATTGCCGACGAGGAGATCTTCCCGATCCCGAAAACGATCATCAAGGGCAGGATAATAAAGGTTAAGAACGAGGATAGGAAAACGAGGTACGATTTTCAGTATACCGACAAATATGGTTACAAGAAGACTATCGAAGGCCTCTCTCATATGTTCAAACCCGAGTTCTGGAACTATGCCAAGCTGATCTCAGGAGTGTTGAGGCACGGAATGCCAATTGCAGATGTCGTAAACCTGGTATCGTCCCTCAAGCTCGACAGCGAGTCGATCAATAACTGGAAAAACGGAGTTGAGAGAGCACTGAAGAAGTATATCCCCAATGGTACCAGGGCCAAGGGGAAATGCATTGAATGCGGTTCCGGGAATCTTGTATATGAGGAGGGATGCCTGATATGCAAGGATTGCGGATCGTCAAAGTGCGGCTGAGAGAGCTATTTTATTACTCCCAGCTCTCTCCCGGTCTTTTCGAAAGCTGATATTGCCTTATCGAGGTGATCTTTCTCATGGGCAGCCGAGAGCTGCACCCTTATTCTTGCCTCACCTTTTGGTACAACAGGGTAATAGAATCCGATAACATAGATTCCCTCGCTGAGCAGTCTCGCGGCAAACTCCTGCGACAGCTTCGCATCGTACAGCATCACCGCGCATATTGCCGACATGGTGGGTTTAATATCAAACCCGAGGCCTTTCATCCTGCTGATGAAATACTCCGAATTATTGTGCAGTTTATCCTGCAGTTCATTGGTGTCGGTCATCATTTCGACCATTTTTATTCCGGCAGCGGCAACCAGCGGGGGTATTGAGTTGGAAAAGAGGTATGGGCGGGATCTCTGCCGCAGAAGTTCGATGATCTCTCTCCTGCCCGTGGTAAAGCCTCCGATCGCTCCCCCGAAAGCTTTCCCGAGAGTGCCTGTAATAATTTCAACTTTCCCCGTCAGGCCGTAGAGCTCGGTGACGCCTCTCCCGGTTTTTCCGACTACACCGGCTGAATGGGATTCGTCGACCATCACCATCGCATCATATTTTTCCGCAAGCTTCACGATAGCGTCGAGAGGCGCTACATTGCCATCCATCGAGAAGACCCCGTCGGTGACGATCAGGCGGAACCTCTGTGCTCCGGCCGCCTGAAGCTGCGACTCCAGGTCTTCCATATCGGCATTTCTGTACCTGTAGCGGACAGCCTTGCAAAGTCTTACACCGTCGATGATCGATGCGTGATTCAGAGAGTCGGAGATAATGGCATCCCCTTCTGTCAGAAGCGGTTCAAAAACCCCGCCGTTGGCATCGAAACAGGCTGCGTACAGTATGGTATCTTCAGTGCCGAAGAATTCCGCTATCTTCTTCTCCAGTTCTTTATGCAGATCGGTTGTGCCGCAGATGAAGCGGACGGATGACATACCGTAACCGTGTGTATCGAGCGCGTTTTTTGCAGCTTCGATGAGCTTGTGGTTATTTGACAGGCCGAGGTAATTGTTGGCACAGAAATTCAGTACCCTCTGTCCTGTCTCCAGTTCAATTTCCGCGCCTTGGGGAGAGACTATGATACGTTCATTTTTAAAGAGACCGGCCTCCCGGATCTCGATTAAGATACTTTCCAGGTGACTTTTATATTCCTTGTACATATGTAGTTTAAAGTTAAAAAGTTAAAAAGTTTATAAAGTTATAAAGTTATAAAGTTATAAAGTTTATAAAGTTATAATGATCAGCGTTTTAAATTATTAGTGTGGCTCATCAGAGTTTTTTGATTAATCCGGATAACATTTTGGAAATTTCCAGGGATGAATTGCAGAGTGATTTGAATTCTGATTCAGATATTTTGTTCGTTTCCAGAGCAAGATAAAGCATAGATCTTAATTCACCGCTGGATCCTTTTGCGATAAATAGAAATTGTTTAAACTCATTATTTGTTTTTCTTTCGAATCCTTCAGCTATATTATTCATTACCGAAACCGAAGCGCGAAGAATCTGCTCTCTGAAGCCATAGTCTTTAATACTTTCGAAATGCTTATAAATAATAACAGCCAGTTCTTTTGATTTCTTCCAGACAAGTAAATCCTCAAATCTGTCAACCTTCATATTAGAATAACTTTACAAACTTTCCACTTTACAAACTTTCTACTATTATCATTCCCAGTTCAGTATAACCTTCCCGCAGTTCCCCTGCTCCATTATTTCAAATCCCAGCATAAAGTCGTCAATGCCGAACCTGTGAGTAATAACCGGGTTAAGATCGATACCTCCTATTATCATCATTTCCATCTTATACCATGTCTCCCACATCTCCCTGCCATAGATTCCCTTAAGTGTTATTGCCTTGAATATGATATCGCTCCACGGCACTGCGAAGTCTGAGGGCAATATCCCAAGCAGGGAGATGCTTGACCCGTTGTACATATTGCTTATCATCTCCGTGAAGGCGGCGGGAGAGCCCGACATCTCCAGTCCGATATCAAAACCTCTCATTCCCAGCTTTTTAACTGTATCTGAGATTTTTTCGCCTTTTGATGGATTAACAGTAAGGGTGGCTCCCATCTTCCTGGCAATCCCGAGCCGGTAATCGCTGAGGTCGCTTGCGACGATGAATCTGGCACCGGCATATCTGGCAATGGCAATTGCCATACTGCCTATCAGTCCCGCCCCGGTGACAAGGACATCCTCTCCGAGAAGGGGGAACGACAGAGCCGTATGGGTGGCGTTCCCGAAGGGGTCCATTATTGCTGCCCATTCGTCTGGTATCCTGGGGTCGAGAGGGACCACATTGGTGGCGGGTATCCTTACATATTCAGCAAATGAGCCGTCGATATTGACACCTATGCCGACACTGTTCTCGCACACATGCTCTTTGCCGCGGCGGCAGTTCCTGCAATATCCGCATGCAAGGTGCCCTTCTCCGGTCACCCTGTCTCCTGGCTTGAGGTTCGTTACGCCGGCACCCATCTCTTCAATATATCCCATGTACTCGTGACCGATAACCATAGGTGTCTTTATTGTTTTCCGCGACCATTCATCCCACCTGAAGATGTGAAGATCCGTGCCGCAGATAGCTGATTTTGCGACCTTTATTATCACATCATTAAGCCCGGGCCGTGGAACGGGAACCTCCTCCATCCAGAGACCCCGCTCCGGCCTCGCCTTCACAAGCGCTTTCATCTTCTTCATAGGGAATGAGTATAAAGTGCTAAATTAATACAAATATGTATTATTAGCATCCCCGTTAAGGCCGGAAAACCTGATTTATGAGATCCTTGTCAGCAGGCAGGTCAATTCGCCGGCCGGCGGGAGCCAATAATATCATACTGTTTGTCTATCTTTGTATGAGGTTTAAAAACAATAAGAGTTCATGACATCAGTAAGAGTACGTTTCGCGCCGAGTCCCACGGGACCGCTGCATATAGGAGGAGTGAGGACTGCCCTCTATAACTACCTTTTTGCGCGGAAGAATAACGGAGTATTAATTTTAAGGATCGAGGATACCGACAGGGCAAGGTTTGTTGAAGGAGCGGAGGAGTATATCATGGAAGCCCTTGAATGGTGCGGAATCAGACCAGATGAAGGAATAAGGGAAGGAGGCCCCTTCGGGCCTTACAGGCAGACCGACAGGCAGGAGCTCTACAGGCAGTACGCCAACCGGCTGGTTGAGACCGGCCATGCCTATTACGCATTTGACACTCCGGAAGCACTTGAGGAGCTGCGCAGGGAGTATGAAAGTAAAGGTTCCGCTTTTATTTACAATGCCTCTTCAAGGGGGAGCTTACGGAATTCATTGTCACTTCCGGAGGCTGAATGGAAATCATGGCTCGATGAGGGTGAACCGTATGTGATTCGCTACAGGATGCCGGCAGACGAGGATATTCATTTTGATGACATCATACGCGGCCACGTTGTTGTGAACAGCTCCGCGCTCGACGATAAGGTACTTTTCAAATCGGACGGGATGCCAACTTATCACCTCGCTAATATTGTTGATGATCACCTGATGGAGATCAGCCATGTTATAAGAGGCGAGGAGTGGCTGCCTTCAGTACCCCTGCACGTCATGCTTTACCGTTCATTTGGGTGGGATCCGCCACTCTTTGCCCATCTCCCGCTTCTGCTGAAGCCTGACGGAAAAGGCAAACTGAGCAAGCGCGACGGAGACAGGATGGGTTTTCCGGTCTTTCCACTCTTCTGGCCTTATGGCGAAACGGCGAATGGATACAGGGAAGAGGGATATTATCCCGAAGCCTTCGTCAACATGCTTGCCCTTCTCGGCTGGAACCCCGGCACTGAAAAGGAGATCTTCACAATGGATGAGCTGATCGAAGCCTTTTCGATGGAGCGGGTCGGCAAATCGGGCTCCCGTTTCGATCCTGACAAAGCCAGGTGGTTCAACCACCACTACCTCAGGGAACGGACCAATAATCAGCTGGCCCTCGAGTTCAGGGAGGTGCTGAGGGCTAAGGGATATCAACATGATATTGTGCGTCTTGAGGTTCTTGTTGACATGGTGAAGGAGAGAGTAAGCTTTGTAAGGGAGATATGGGATGAGTCAGATTTTTTCTTCAAAGCCCCGGTATTATATGATGAGGTGGCAGTCAGGAAAAGATGGAAACAGAATAGTGCAGGTATGATGAATGAACTCATAGCCGTGCTTGAGAAAGTGCAGAATTTTTCTCCTGCCCTGACGGAGGAGGCCGTTAAAGGATGGATCGGTGAGAAAGGATATGATACAGGAGAGATTATGAATGTGTTCAGGCTGTTGATTGTCGGGGCGATGAGGGGTCCCCATATTTTTGACATCATAGGCTGGATAGGCAGGGAGGAGACCATAAAAAGAATAAATGCAGGTGTCGCTGCAATTACCGGGCAATAGATGATCATTCCACAACCGGGCGATTATATAGATGTTCATACACACGGGGCGAACTCCGCCGCGGGGATCTTCAGCGTTGAGAGCCTGATGGCCCATGAGGATAGACTGCCATCTGACCTTCCTTCAATGAGCTGTACCTTCGGGATACATCCGTGGTACCTGACCAGGGAGAATCATCTCCACCTGCTTGATCTCGTGAAGGAGGCCGCCGGGCAGAAGAACCTGATAGCCGTGGGGGAAGCAGGGTTCGACAGGCTAAGGGGCCCGTCGCCGGAGCTTCAGAGGAGTATATTCGAAAGTCAGGCGGTGATCGCGGAAAAGAGCGGCAAGCCTGTTGTTGTACATTGTGTCAGGGCATGGGATGAGCTGCTTAATGCACACAGGAGACTGAAGCCGGAGATGCCCTGGCTGGTCCATGGTTTCCGGGGTAAGAAGGAACTGGCCGGTCAACTCATTTCAAGAGGTATGTATATCTCTTTATGGTTTGATTTCGTTCTCAGGAAAGAATCAGTGGAATTGATACGATCACTGCCGCCTGAAAAACTGTTTCTTGAGACCGACGGATCAGACACCGACATCAGAACCATTTACGGCAAGGTCGCAAACGATCTCTCACTGACTGTTGCGGCGCTGAAGGAAAGGTTACATGCAAACTTCATGACCTTCTTCCGCGGATCAGAGGTAATAGTGCAGGATCATGAATGAATGGCTGTCGCGCACCGGCATGCTTCTGGGAGATGAGAAACTGCTGAAGCTCGCGGATTCAAGGGTGCTTGTTACCGGCCTTGGGGGAGTTGGCTCCTTTGCCGCCGAAATGATCTGCAGGGCAGGTGTGGGATCGATGACCATTGCTGACGGAGACACGGTTAATCCGACGAACCTGAACAGGCAGCTTGTTGCTCTTAAAAGCACCGTGGGGATACCCAAGACTGAAGTGATGGGAAGACGGTTGATGGACATTAATCCGGACCTTCAACTGACAATGGTTCAGGAATATATACGTGACGAACGGATGGTTGAGCTTCTGGATCAGGGTTTTGATTATGTAATCGATGCGATTGATACCCTTTCCCCGAAAGTATTCCTGATATATCACAGCCTGGTCAAAAAAATACCCGTCGTAAGCTCCATGGGCGCGGGAGGGAAGTTTGATCCCACAAGGATAGCCGTTTCAGATATCTCAGAAACCACCGGCTGCACGCTCGCCCGGATCCTGAGGAAACGACTGCACCGGCTCGGTATTCGGGAAGGTGTTACTGCGGTATGGTCGCCGGAACCGATCGATAAAACCAGGATTATCCCTGCAGGGGGAGAAAGGAATAAAGCCTCCCTTGTCGGCACAATCTCTTACATGCCTGCTGCATTCGGTATTGCCTGTGCCTCGGTAGTAATACGGGATCTGGCAGGGATCAGCCATTAATAGCTCCGTGCTTCTCTGTGCATCCGGGGGAATTCCTGTTCCGTACGAAAGATACCCAAAATCAAATAGCATGATCTGTTCCCGGGATAATCATTGATTCTGTTTTGCATCATTTTTCCCGGCTCTCAGTAACATAAAGTACACCACTAATCCGATAAGAGTGATCCCTATTCCTATTAAAGACTGTACTGGTCTGTTGGCAAATACATATAACATCATACAACCCTCCACCAGGATGAAGAATACAGGGATTAAGGGATATCCGAAGGTATGGTACAATTCTTTATTATTATTTTTCATTCTATATCTGATCACAAATACACCGGTTACCGAAAGTATTGTGAATATGCTGAGAGTAAAGCCTATAAGAGTCATTATTTGCTCGAAGGTTGATGTTCCAATAAGTAAGAGGGCAACGATTGTAAGAAGGATGGTGGCAAAAAAAGGTGAACCGCTCTTGTTTTCAGTCCCAAGAAATCGGAGCAGTTTATAATCCTCAGCAATAGCCTGAGTAACCCTGGGGCCAATGATCAGCAGAGAGTTTATTGAAGCAATCAAACCAATAGAAATAAGGAGGGCGACAAATTTTCCTCCTGATTGTCCGAATATGTTTTTAGCAGCAAGGAAGGCTATATCTATTTGTCCTTCCAGTTCCTGCATTGGGACAGTGTAAAGGAAGATAAAATTAAGAAGAGTATATAAGAACAGTACTATAAGTGTTCCGGAGATCAGAATAGAAGGAAGGTTCTTTACAGGATCTTTTACCTGGTGGGTTATGTAGGCAGCCGAATTCCATCCTGAATAAGCAAAGGATACATAAACCAGAGATACTGCAAAAGCCGGATTAATAATTTCTTTAAAATCTGACTGTCTGAAGCTAAGTTCAAAATCTGGATGGTGACCTTTAACAAACCCTATTATGCATAATGTGAGTATCAATGATACATTTATGGCGGCTGTAATGAAGTTAAAATTTGTCCCGGTTCTGAAACTTGTGGTATTGAGCACAGTAAGGCTGACAATTACTACTATAGCAATAATCACAGGAGCGACCGGGATCAGGTTTCCGGCATATGTTCCGAGTGCAATGGCTGAAATTGCCATTGGTGCTGCAAATCCAATTGTCATCGAAATAAAACCCGACATAAATCCTAAAGATGGATGGAAGATTTTGGTCAGGAATATGTATTCACCTCCTGATTTTGGATACCTGACAGCCAGCTCGCCATATGTAAGAGCACCACAGAAGGCGACAAGTCCTCCGGTTATCCAGATAAATACCAGTGCCAGAACTGAATGTACTCCCGCGGCCTGTAACCCAAGGCTGGTATAGACACCAGTACCTATCATGTTTGAGACAACTATAGCTGTAGCACGGACGGGACTAATTAGTTTTCCTTTGTTCAAGATATATTATTTTTATGAAAGGGATAAATGTAATAAACAAAATGAATCATCATATTACTTAATTAAGGAGAAAGTATTATTTTGATTTATGTTGAATTATTACTTATCAGCTTTCTTATAACTTATTGAAACACCTCCTCCGCTACTGTTTACTGTTGTTTCGTAGTTGGGAAGACTTCTGACATAGGCCAGGAACTCAGCCTGTCCTCCATAGCCTCCATAACCACGACCCCTTTCATATACGTTATGAGCAGAAAAGCAACCGCCGACTTTAAGTTTCGGATCTATATCGATGAAATAATTCTTATACCATTCCTTATCAGCATCACTGAAAACAAAATCAAAAGGTCCTTTAAGTTCTTTAACCAGCTGATGGGCGTCGGCCAGGCGCGCGTCAATATAGTCTGACAAACCAGCCTGCCGGAAATTCTCCACGGCGGCCCTGTGCCTGCCGGGATCGATTTCAATCGTAATAAGTTTGCCTCCGGTTTTACTCAGAGCCCAGGCGATCCATATCCCTGAATGACCGGTGGAAGTACCTATCTCAAGAGCGCTTTTGTAATTGTTTTTCACAATAATGTCATGAAGCAAGCGGCCGTCGCTTGCCGGTACATTCATGTCGTACCATCGACGGTTCTGGGAATTCAGGAAATTCCTGACCTTCTCATCCAGTGCAGGGTCAGACTTTAACGACTGTGCGCCTGCCTGCAGAAATATGAAAGCACTTAACGTCAGAAAACAGATGATGGATAATGAAATTTTTACATTTTTCATGGCCTTAAAGATAAAAGAACATTTTAAATCTGTTAACCCGGAACAAAATACCGGTAGCTTTTTATTTGACACAGGCAGGGATTAATTTATTCCCCTTCTTTTAAAAAACATCGGGATACAATTATCAGACACTTTTTTTAACTTTCCGGGAATAATTCATTCTATGAACCTTTCAGTTGCAGAATCCAAAAAAACATTTGCCGGCAGCACAGATATTTTATTAATCTTTCCGGCATGCCTGAAAACCGCTGTCAACATGGGATATATCTCAGATCCTCATGCCAGGGAATATGGAACCGCGGTTTACCTCTGCGAAGAGCCTTCTGTAAGCTTTAACGCTTTCTGGAGTGAAAGGATCAAACAAGTAAGGTAATTGATTGTTCATATCTAAAAGGGGTAATTTGAATTTTACTCCATATATTTGGATTTTATTTTTTATAAGGAATAACAATATAATTCTGGAGTAAAATGAGCTTTTCCGATTTTGTAACGAGTGGCGGCAAGAGAATATGCAAGGATCACTTTGTTAACCTTGTGCAGGTTGCAAGATCTGACGGGAAGATCAGTGATGATCAGATGAGAATCCTGCATAAGAAAGGGAGAAAGTTCGGACTGACCGACCCGGAGATCGATAAATTCATTCAATTGGAAGGAGGACATTCATATAACCCTCCCTATAGTCTCAGGGGTAAGTTCGTTCACCTTTACAACATAGCTGATATTATACTTGACGATGAGATTATTGCTGAGGGTGAAAGAAAAGTAATCAGGAAGTTCGCCATTGAAGCAGGTTTCAGCGATCAAGTCATTGACGGTCTTCTTGAAATGCTTTTTGAAGGAATTTCAAACGGAGTGCCCGAAGAGAAATTGTTTAAAGAGTTTAAGAAGAAATATTTCTGAATACCGGCCTGATCTCCATAACTGATTCTGCCCGGAATCAGGATTTTTTTCCCCGGATTTTTATTTACATTGCAATCTTTTAAACTTAGATAGTTGGCATTGTAATTTAAATCCTAATCAGATTATGGAACCATCAGACCAATACGATTTCAGCATTTTCAGGCCACGTAATCTTCATGGCAGGAAAAACAGGAATGTTATTTTCACAATGCTTCTGATATGGGCTGTAGCCGTGTTTGGTTTTCAGATACTGCTCAGGAGCATACAGAAACCAACCCCCGAGAAGGCTCTCACACTGTTTGAATCGACCTGGCCAAAGGTTCTTTCTGACGACATTAATTCAGCCGATTACAGGACATTTCTTAATTCACTCGTGCAGGTGAAAGGAAAGAATATGGTAAGTGCTGCTGATCAGGAAACGCTCAAGGATATTATCAGCACCGCCGCTTTCAGGATAATGCCCGACAGCACTGAAACCCTTCTTCTGGATGGCATCTCCGAAGTCAAGGCTCTTAAGGTTCAGCTCGGCGTGTCGAAGGATAATGAGTTTCTTAAGATAAAAACGAAGATACAAACAAGATTGAAGGAGCTTACGCATAACCAGTCGGCGCTTACCGATACTGTTTTTCTGGGTTTTCCGTTCCACTATTTCTACACCGCAGTATTTCTCCTGATACTCTTCATTGTCCTGTGTATAGTCTATAACATACTGGTTGAATGGAGGTTGAAAAAAGAAGGAGTTACTGAATAAAATTAAATCATTAAGGAATGAAAAAAATATATCTATCAATACTCCTGACATTTACAGGGATTTTATCATTGAATGCGGAGAGTCTTACCCAGCTTGAGGGAAGTTTTAAAACCGGTCCTGCCATTATTCTGATTGCCATCCTGATTATATTTGTTCTTGTCGGGATATTTTTCCGGGCAAAGGATCCGGCGGTTATGTTCTTCTCCTCATTCTTATGGCCGCTCAGATACGCAAGTACGGTAAATACACAGCTCCTGATTTTATTGGCGACCGTTATTATTCCCGCGACCTCAGGATCGTCAGCGCCATTTTTACAATATTGATATCATTTGCCTATTGCGTGGGTCAGTTCGGTGGTATTGGACTTATGTTCAAATGGATCATGGGGCTCAGTTATACATGGGCGGTTATCATTGGCGCTTCCGTGGTGCTGCTTTACACATTGATCTCAGGTATGATAGGCGCCACCAAAAACATGCAGATCCAGTATCATGCAATACAAGAGATGGATGGATGAGTGGGAGACTCTTACCGCTGAAGAAATTGCCGGAAAGCTGGATCCATTCATGAAGGAGGAGGATCCGGCATTTGAGGGATTGAATTTCCGTAAGATTTTTTCGCAAAGACTTCCGGCGTTATTGAAGCAGAGTTCTTTGGGACCGGGGAGAGCGACATCAACGGGTTCAGGCTCCGCCATGCGCTGGTTAAGCTTGACTGGACGAAGACCTCTCTTACACTGGGTCAGTCGTGGCACCCCATGTTCATCGCGGAAAGTTTTCCGGGAACTGTCAGTTTCAACACCGGGGCTCCCTTCACACCGGGCAGCCTATGGCACGATGCAGGACAATGGAAGAGTTGACTATACTAACAATGTCTGCAACATGAGAATACTGCTGAGCACCATTTACCGGTTCTAGATCGTTTCGGTGTGGAAATCACTCCCGGCTTTAAGCATCAGGCCATTGAGCGTGGATACAGCCTTTTCAGCAAAATAGAGCATATCGGCATCCGCAACATTGAAATCCACGATATTGTCGGGTTCTTTACCCTCATTAATGCAATTGACCTGATGATTAAGACGGATTGTTGTAAGGTCTTTCCATGCCCTCATTGAACCGGACAGCAGATCATTCCTGATGTATTCACGCAGTTCATCTGAAAGGTGCTGATCGCCGTAACAGAACCTGAAATCGAAAAAGATATTAATCTCAAGAAGTTCATCAGG
>JAHYJA010000190.1 GCA_019429325.1 Bacteroidales bacterium | reverse complement strand
GTCCCTTGATTTCAAAAACACCTTCCGAAGCATCAAACCGCACTGTTGGAGTTTTAGGCGTTCCTTCGATAATGATCGGTTCCATATGATTTATTTTTATTGCTTTATATATCAAATCTCTTCGTTAACCAGAATATTCAGAAAGAAAAAAGAGTACTTATCATCATATTCCCTGAAAGAATAGTCAAGTTTGTTGCCTGTTTTCCTGGCAATATCAACGAGTCCCAGCCCCCCTCCCCCCTTGGCAGAAATTCTCTGATGATTAAGGATAAACTTGTAGAGCTCCTTTATCTCAGCATGACTTGACCGGTTTATGCGTCTGATCTTCTCCTGGAGCTTTTCAACGCTGGTGTTTCTTATAAAATTACCGGTCATAATCTTATACCCCTTTTCAACCCTCTTCACTGCCACAATCCCGTACTTCTCAGCGCTCTGGTCTTCAAAGCCATCAGGCACACGGTCAACATGATGGTAAAGATTTTGAAGACTCTCAACCATTACATTATATACCTTCTTCCTGAGTCTCGACTGCTCATTCTCGTTTATAAGCATTTCTTCAACCGAATCAAGGACCTGATTGATAACATCCGAATCGATATTGCCTTTATAATAAAGGATAGTATTTCCGTTCGGCTGTTCAGTGAAGTAATTCTCTATATCAAAGCTCATTTAAGCTTTATTTAGGATGAGGTCACAAATTTCTGGCAACAAATATAATAAAAAAGTGTCGTAAGCAAATTTAAATATTCACATTGATATTTTCGCAACTGTGAAGTACTATTTTGACCAACCCTCCATTTAGTGGTGATTAACCGGACTTCCGGCAGGAATGCCGATGGTTTGGTGAAGCTCTTCTCAGATTGATTTGTGACCTCTTTTTTTCGTTCCCTGGTACAATTCATATTTCGCAAAAATACATTCCAGTGCTCCGTTGTAAAGTATCTTTTTTTCCCGGGGCCTCAACCCGACATGCATAAGGTACTCCTTGTCGGAGGTGATGATAAAGGCACTCTTTCCGGCATAACTATGCTTTAGTTTTGCGCCGATCATGCTGTAAAGTTCTGTTATTGCAGCAGGTTGAATTCTCCTGCCGTAAGGGGGGTTGATAAAAATCAAACCTTCCCCGTTATCAGGCAGGAGGTCTTTAAAATCAGCTATTTCTATCTTTACCACCTCATCCAGACCGGCCTTATGTACGTTTTTCCCTGCCTGGGCAACTGCATCACCTGAAATATCGCTTCCTGCGATTTTTACCGGGCTCATGGCAATTTCCGAATCAATTTCTTCTTTCATTGCGGTGAAAAGGTTATCATCATAATCTTTCCACCTCTGGAAACCGAAGAAGCTCCTGGATTTCCCGGGAGGGACCCGGCAAGCCATAAGTCCTGCTTCAATGGGAATTGTTCCTGAACCGCACATCGGGTCGATAAGCGGCGTCCTGCCGTCCCAGCCGGAAAGCATTATCATGCCTGCCGCAAGGACCTCGTTAAGAGGGGCGACTGACTGCTCAACCCTGTATCCGCGCTTATAAAGCGGCACTACTGAGGAATCGAGTGAAATTGTTGCTTTATCGTGACTTAAATGCAGATTTATAAGAATGTCAGGGTCAGTACTGTTAACAGAGGGTCTTTTTCCTGTCCGGCTTCTGAACCAGTCAGCAACAGCATCCTTGATAAGGAGTCCTGCATAGCCTGTATGCGTGAAGAGATCAGATTTCACCACAGGAACGACCGAAAATGTACTGTTACTGTCAAGGTACTTATCCCAGTCAATTTTCAGGCAATTATTGTATAAGTCTTTTGATGATCTTATCCGGAATTCCGAGACGGCAACGAGAATTGACAGAGCGGTTCTCAGACAGTAATTGGCTTTGCAGAGGAGTTTAAGGTCACCGGTGAAGGTAACCGCCCTGTTGACCTCACGGACATCCTTCGAACCAATGGCTATAAGTTCCTTTGCAAGAACAGGTTCAAGTCCGTAAAGGGTTTTGGCAATCAGTTTCATTATGCTCTGCAGTCCGGCTCACCTGGAGTATCCAAGGATTTTATTGTATGCGGTCCTGTCGGAAATTATCTCTACTGCCTTTGCAAGCACCGGATCTCCTGCATTAAGGATCCTGAAATACTCATTTGTCTGCCACATGTTGGTCGCAAGCAAGGCTTTCATAGCCTTCAGCATCTCACTTCTTGAGATATTGAACTGGCTCTCGTTGAACTTAACTCCGTTTTGTTCCCCTTTTTCAATCATTGCCTTTATTTCCTGCTCTGAGAATACAAAATCTTTCTCGAAGTCCTCAAAAGTTTTATAGGCAGAAGTGAGCCTGTTCCTGTTCTGGTCGAAATATTCCAGGATATAAGTATTAAGCACGCCTCTTCTGACAAGGTTTCGGAAATAGTTGGAGTTGCCTGAAGTGTCGACCGCAACAAAAACGTCGGGCATTATACCACCACCCCCGTAGACTGTCCGTTTATTGACAAGTGTCTGGAACATGAGCGAATCAGGAAAACTGATGGAATCGCTGGTCAGCATTTCCCCGTTTGTATATCTTTTGTAGTAGCTTTCGAGATATTTTTCATATCCTTCATTATAAGGACTTTGAATCGATCGACCTGTAGGAGTATAATACCTGGCAACTGTCAGCCTTATCATCGATCCGTCGGTAAGATAGAACTGGTTCTGAACGAGTCCCTTCCCGAAGGTGCGCCGCCCCATTATCACACCTCTGTCCCAGTCCTGAAGGGCGCCGGCAAGGATCTCGCTTGCCGATGCCGAACCTTCATCCACCAGGACGATGATCCTGGCGCCCGCAAGGGTGCCGGTCCCCTTAGATACATAATCCTGCCGCATGGTTTTCCGCCCACTCAGATATACCAGCAGCTTCTCATCTGAAAAGAATTTGTCAGCGATTTCGGTGGCTGCGGTCATATAACCTCCCCCATTGCTGCGAAGGTCGAGCACTAGGTTTTCCATCTTATTCTTTTTCAGTCTGCTCACGGCATTTGAGAACTCCTCCAGTGTGGGTGCTGCAAATCTGTTAAGTTTGATATATCCTGTTGTTCCGGCAAGCATATAGGCAGCATCGAGGCTGTTGATAGGGATCTTGTCTCGTGTGATCGTAAAGCTGAGCAGGTCATTCTTTCCTTTTCTGAATATACCCAGGTTAACCTTTGTTCCTTTAGGTCCCATTAACCTGGTTCTCACACCATTAGTCGAAATACCTATTCCGGTCACAACCTCTCCGTTTATCGATATTATCCTGTCCCCGGAACGCAGACCTACCTTTTCAGACGGACCTCCGGGCAAGGGTTCAATAACGATGATGGAGTCGCGAAGAAGATTGAACTGAATTCCTATACCCTCAAAGTTCCCGTCGAGAGGTTCGTTCATTTCCCTGACATCTTTGGCTGATATATATACAGAATGCGGATCGAGGTTCCTGAGGGTCTCCATTATGACTTTTTCGGTGATGCCTGGAATGCTTACCGAATCGACATACCAGGTATCAATAAGGCTTAATGTCCTCCCTAACTTGAATGTTTCCTCATTAAGCATCTGCGCCAGGGCAGGCTGACTGAAGAGGCCGAGGGCCAGTATAGCTGTTATCAGTATATTTTTGCGCTTTCCCATAAAAAGATGTGTTTGCTAAATTAATCCAGTAATAAAACAGTCATTCCCATTCAATTGTTGAAGGTGGTTTTGAACTTATATCATAAACGACCCTGTTTATCCCTTTTACTTTGTTGATTATTTCGCTTGAGACATATCCAAGGAAATCGTACGGGAGATGGGACCAGTCGGCCGTCATTCCGTCAGTGGAGCTCACTGCCCTGAGAACAACTGCATATTCATAGGTCCGTTCGTCGCCCATCACGCCTACTGATTGTACGGGAAGCAGAATGACTGCTGCCTGCCAGACTTCATCGTAAAGATTGTATCTCCGCATACCCTCAATGAATATTTCATCAGCCTCCTTAAGCATCTCCAGCTTCTCTTTTGTCATCTTTCCGAGGATCCGGATTGCCAGTCCGGGACCCGGGAAGGGGTGTCTTTTAAGGATGTAATCAGGCAGGTCCAGTGACTGGCCGACCCTTCTTACCTCATCCTTGAACAGGAGGCGCAATGGTTCAACGATCTCAAGGTTCATGCTTTCAGGCAATCCTCCCACGTTATGATGTGATTTTATCGTGGCGGAAGGTCCGTTAACAGAAACGGATTCAATCACATCGGGATATATTGTGCCCTGGGCAAGCCACTTTACGTTACTTATTTTATGTGCTTCCTCGTCAAATATCTCGACAAAGACCCTGCCAATTATTTTTCTTTTCGTTTCCGGATCGCTTATTCCCTCAAGCTGAGAAAGAAACCTGACTCCGGCTCTGACACCCTTCACATTCAACCCTAATCCCAGGTAAGATTCAAGAACCTTCCCGTACTCATTCTTCCGAAGCAGGCCGTTGTCCACAAAGATACAGGTAAGGTTCTTCCCCACTGCCTTGTGCAGCAGCATGGCTGCCACAGTTGAGTCCACTCCTCCTGAAAGTCCGAGCAGTACCCTGTCGTTCCCCAGCCTGGTTTTTAACTCAGCTATTGTTGAATCGACAAAGAGGTCCGGGGTCCATGTACCGGAACATTTACAGATATCCGAAACGAAGTTATTCAGGATCTGTTTGCCGTCGGTGGTGTGATATACTTCCGGGTGGAACTGAATACCCCAGGTTTCCTCACCGCTTACCCTGAAGGCACCTGCGTGCACATCAGAAGTAGAGCCGGTTACCTGGTAACCTGCAGGGATTTTCACAATTGTGTCTCCGTGCGACATCCAGACCTGGGTTCCCGGTTCTACATCGCGGAACAGAGGATCTCCGGAAATCACATGCATAAGTTTAGCCCTGCCATATTCCCGGGTATCAGAGGGCATCACCTCTCCGCCGAAGGCATGTACAAGATACTGGGCGCCGTAACAAATGCCAAGAAGAGGGATTTTTCCCTTTATCCCTTTAAGATCAGGAGAAGGAGCATTTGTATCGCGTACAGAGAACGGGCTGCCTGAAAGTATTACCCCTTTAACAGATTCGTCCGGACGCGGGTATCTGTTGAAAGGATGTATCTCACAATAAACATTCAGCTCACGAATCCTTCTTGCTATCAACTGCGTATACTGTGAGCCAAAATCAAGAATTAATATTTCGGAA
>JAHYJA010000189.1 GCA_019429325.1 Bacteroidales bacterium | reverse complement strand
GTTGCATAGCCTGCCTGTTTAAGCCCCCTGGCCCACCCCTTGTAATCGGTGGTTTCGAGTTTGAAAAGAAAACTGTACCGCGAACCTGTCCTCAGAAACTCGGAGTGATCGAAATAGGATTCATCTGCATTCCGGTACTTCCTGAAACACTCGTTCCTCCTGTCATCATGATGCCTTACTGAAGGCCCGTTCCAGCCATTATGACATTTAATGCCAAAGTGGTTATTAGCTTCCCTGGCAAGAGTACTGCGTCCGTAATTCGATTCGACCATCCCCTGGGCCAGGGTAATGCTCGCCGGAACGCCTGTTCTTATCATCTCGCTCACAGCCAAATCTTTAAATCTATCAACATACGTTTCAGCCGTTCCGTTGGAATATGTTGTCGAGACCGGAGGCCTGGCCGCACGACACGAAACGAGAAGGGCCATCAATACCAATATGAATACTTTGAATACTTTCTGGATCACCGGCTTTTATGTTTCCGGCAAAAATAAAAAAATCAGATACCTGGGCAATAGTTGCGGAAAAAAACGATTAACAATCGGAATTAGTTATCCCTGATGATAAGCTGAAACCCGGCTCCATGGATATTCTTTATGTTCAGCCGGGGGTCGTCCGACAGAATCTTTCTGAGTTTGGTAATATAAACATCCATGCTTCTTGCTGTGAAATAATCATCAGAGCCCCATATTTTCTTCAGTGCCATCTCCCTGCTTATCAATGCATTGGGATTAACAGTAAGCAGTTCAAGCAACTGGGCTTCCTTGGGGGAAAGCTTTTTCTCATCATCCCCGGAAGTAAGGGTTCTGAGCCTCGCATTAAAGACAAACTTGCCTATCTCGAAAATATCCTTTGTACCTGCCTGAAAATCCCGTCTGGCAAGAATTGCACGTATCTTTGCCAGTAGAATGTCGGTATCGAACGGTTTTGTGATATAATCATCTCCTCCGGCTCCATACCCTTTCAACACGTCGTCCTTAAGCTTCCTGGCAGTAAGGAAAATAACAGGGACCACGGCATTAATGGCCCTTATCTCCCCGGCTATGGTGAAACCGTCCACATGCGGAAGCATAACATCGAGAATGCAGATATCGAAGGCCCCCTTTCTGAAGTGATCAACTGCATACTTGCCGTCATCAACCCACTCAACAACAAAGTCATTAAGCTCAAGGTAGGATTTCAGAACTGATCCGAAGCTCAGATCATCCTCAACCAGAAATATCTTTACCGCCTTCATAATGTTTACTGGTTTTCGAGGTTGAAGGGCAGGAAGATCTCAAAACGGCTTCCCCTGCCCGGTTCACTGGTAACGCCTATTGTACCTTTGTGAGCATCGATTATCGCCCTTACATAGTTTAATCCGAGGCCGAATCCCTTGACATCGTGAACATCACCTGAAGCCTGTCTGTAGAACCTCTCAAATATTTTGCTCTGCACACTTTTTGACATGCCTATGCCCTTGTCGGCGACTGACATAATTATTCCGGCTTCGTTATTCTTTGTTTCCACCGTAATATCGGGAGATTCGGGTGAATATTTTATCGCGTTATCGAGCAGATTGCTGACCAGGTTTGTGAGATGATCGGCATCGCCGTAAATTACCGGCTCAGGAGCTGACAGCTCAGACTGTATCCTGCCGTTCTTCTGCTGGATCTGTATCTCAATGGAATCGACAACCTTTTCTATGATCGAATGAAGGGAAATATTTTCGAATCTGAACTCGATCTCCTTTTTGTCGAGTGAAGCGATCTGCAGGATGGTCTCCACCTTCTTGTTCATCCTGCTGTTCTCCTTTTTGATCATGCTGATGAAATGTCTGATATTATATTCATCGCGTATGACTTTCGGATTTATGATAGTATCGGCAGCCAGCGATATTGTAGCTATCGGAGTCTTAAATTCATGTGTTATGTTGTTGATAAAATCCGATTTCATTTCTGAGATCTTCTTCTGCCTGATAATGAAGAAGATACTAAGCCCGAATGTGGCAAGGATAATAAATGAGAAAAGCAGTGATCCTCCAAGCAGCCATGCCATCGACCCCAGTACATAATTGGCCCGGTTGGGAAAGACCACCGACAGCAGCAGATCCTGTCTTATGATGTTGTCAGGGAATAATCTCACTATATAGTTGCTTCTGAGGAATTCGTTTTTATTAGAAGCAGAGAATGTACCCTCCTGGACTATTCCGTCCTTTATGACAGCAAATTCGAAGGGGGCATTAATCCCGGAATAAGTAAGGGAGCGCCGTATGGCAAAATCTATCTCCCTGTTATCGAGCTGAAGGGTTTTTTCCCATTGAAAGACCTCCGAGATCATCTGTTCGCTCATATTCTGGAACTCGCTTGCTCTTTTTCTTACCCATTCGAGAAATTCATTCTGCCTGATGTAAACGGCTTTTGAGTCGGTGACGGGCGCCTCCCCTCCTTTTATGATCTTCATTTCTCCCGGCTTATCGGGTGAAGCCATGATAAATGAAACAGAATCAGAGTATATTGTGGTGTCTGACGTTATTATCTGTGACGAATAACTTTCGATGCTGAGATAACCAGACACCTCTCCCCGTCCGGCGCTGAGAGGAAACCTGTCATTAAGCATGAACTCATTGAAAAAATTGATCTTCCTTGATGACTCAATTGCCTCGGCTGCATCGTTAAGGCTTATGATCACAGCGTTATTGAAATTTTCGTTCCTTATACCGACAGCATTCCTTATCCAGATGATCTGTACCCAGATTATGCCCGCCAGCGACACCATCATCATAATGATCAGGCCGGTGAATATTTTCCTGTTCATGGTGCAAAATTAGATCTTTACACTATTATTCACGCAGGTTTTAACTTTTCCTTAACTCTTATTAAGCTGATTTTAACTCTGTCCGGTCACCAATGGATTATCCCTGAACAACTTCCAGACATATGTCTCAGGGAAAGGGGCTTTGATTATAATCTTTTCCTTTTTTACCGGATGCATGAATTCGAGCTTACAGGCGAACAGGCTCACCGATCCGTCGTCGTTCGATCTGGGATAACCATATTTGAGATCTCCTTTTACCGGACATCCGATCCCCGCCATCTGAGCCCTTATCTGATGATGCCTCCCGGTATAAAGCTCAACCTCAAGCAAATAATATCGTTCTGACCTTCCGGCTATCCTGTACTTAAGCCGCGCTTCCCTCGAGCCCTTCACCTCACCAGGGTAAACATAACTCTTGTTCTGCTTCTCATTCTTTTTAATGAAATGGATAACCGTATCCTCTTCGACGGGAGGCTTCTCCTTAACAATTGCAAAATAGACCTTTCTGACCTCCCTTTTCTGAAAGATCTCGTTCATCCGCTTAAGCGCCTTGGATGTGCGGGCAAACAGGATAACGCCGCATACCGGCCGATCGAGCCTGTGAACGAGGCCCAGATAAACATCTCCCGGTTTTTTATACTTTGCAGATATGTATTTCTTTACCTCCTGATCGAGCGAGGAATCCCCTGTCCTGTCGCCCTGTGAAAGGTCGGAGGATCTTTTGTTAACTGCAATAAGGTGATTGTCCTCGTATAAAACTTCTATCATCCGGTAATCTTCTAATATTGCTCCTTATCGCTTGGGAACTCACCGCTTCGCACATCGCTTATATAGTTCTGCACGGCGCCCTTTATTTCAGCATAGAGGTTGTGATATCGTCTGAGGAAACGGGGTGAGAATTCCTGGGTTATTCCGAGCATATCGTGAAGCACAAGTACCTGTCCGTCGGTTTTGTTTCCTGCTCCTATGCCGATAACGGGGATCTTAAGTGTTGTTGTTACTTCCTCTGCCAGCCGTGCAGGGATCTTTTCGAGCACCAGGGCAAAACAACCTGTTTTCTCCAGCAGCCGGGCATCCTCCAGAAGACGGCGGGCCTCCTCTTCCTCACGTGCCCTGACGACATAGGTTCCAAACTTATGGATCGACTGGGGAGTCAGTCCGAGATGTCCCATTACCGGGATGCCGGCAGACAAAATCCGTTCAACCGATTCGAGTATCTGTTCTCCTCCCTCAAGCTTAACTGCATGAGCCCCGGTTTCCTTCATGATCCTGATCGCTGAAACAAGTGCCTCCTTCGAGTTTCCCTGGTAGGTTCCGAAAGGCAGATCAACCACCACCAATGCCCGTCTGACAGCCCTCATCACCGATGCGGCATGATAAATCATGTTGTCGAGCGTAATAGGTAAAGTTGTATCAAAACCGGCCATAACGTTTGAAGCAGAATCACCGACCAGAATAACGTCAATCTCCGACTCGTCAATGATCCTGGCTATGGAGAAGTCGTAAGCCGTGAGCATCGCGATCTTTTCTCCCTTGAGCTTCATCTCATTCAGCACGTGAGTTGTAACCCTTCTGACAGTTTTGTGTAGCGGCATAATGATTAAATAGTAGATTACTGATGGCAAATCTACGAATTTGTAATGATCAAATAATTGTTATCATGTCTTTTTATTCCGTGGCATTATTATGAATACTGTCTTTTTGTCACTTTGCCGGAAAAATGTAATGACAGGCAGTGTCATATTAGCATAAACACCATGAGCAGACCCAATGGCATAATCATTGCATAATGATTTCAAATCAGTTAAAGATCTTAAAATACTTAAAAATAATATAAAATGGGAAAAATAATCGGAATCGATCTTGGCACAACCAACTCATGTGTTGCCGTAATGGAAGGGAATGAACCTGTAGTGATTCCCAACAGTGAGGGCAAGAGGACCACACCTTCAATTGTTGCATTTGTTGAGAACGGAGAACGAAAGGTCGGCGATCCTGCCAAGCGTCAGGCTATTACCAACTCAAAGAAAACCATCTATTCAATAAAAAGGTTCATGGGTGAGACCTACGACAAGCTTAATACCGAGATTAAAAGGGTGACCTATACGGTGGTGAAGGGTGATAACAATACACCGCGGGTTAAGATTGACAACAGGCTCTACTCACCTCAGGAGATATCTGCCATGGTGCTTCAGAAGATGAAGAAGACTGCCGAGGATTATCTGGGTCAGGAAGTTACCGACGCGGTAATAACCGTCCCGGCTTATTTCAGTGACTCACAGCGCCAGGCTACCAAAGAGGCAGGTGAAATAGCCGGACTTAATGTAAAAAGGATCATCAATGAGCCCACGGCCGCTTCGCTGGCTTATGGTCTCGACAAGAAATCGCAGGATCTTAAGATAGCCGTGTTTGAC
>JAHYJA010000188.1 GCA_019429325.1 Bacteroidales bacterium | reverse complement strand
ATTGCTGCGGTCAGTCTGGATGAGTACAGGCTTGGCGATAAATTGAAAGAGCGAATACTTGCCCAGCGCGGTATCCTTGTTGCAGGTCCACCAGGGGCGGGAAAATCAACATTTGCAGCAGGAGTTGTGGTGGTTGCTTCCCTGCGGGTGGCGGCAGTTCTCTGACCGGCTGTTGTGCCTGTGGCTGTCCTGGTTGCAGTGGAGGCAGCTGTCCTTCTTTCAGTCGATGTGCCGACACTGTTGCCGGTGCTTGTTGCAGCGCTCCTCCTGTCCTGATTAGCGACCGTCTGCGTCCTTGTGTTCTGTGAGGTAACCGTCCTGGCATAGAGTGCCTCACCGTCTCTCCTGGACTCGGGACGAGAGTAGGTCGTTCTGTAAGTCCCTCTGTTTATATTCACTATCACCGTTGGTGAGTAGTTTCTCACGTGGACGCAGTAGAAGTCATTGTACCTGCTGTAGCGGTAGTGGTGCCATGGGCGGTAATAGGAGTAGTAGTGTGAGTACCAGTTGTAGTGGTATCCGTAGTAGTAGTCCCAGTAGTATGGACGCCATGGGTTCCAGTAGACCGGGTAGTATCCCCAGTACCAGGGTGAGCGCCAGATTATGTACGCCGGAGAGTAAATATATCTTACCAGCGGCCAGGTGGCAACTTCGTAGTAGGTGGTCGTTACTACTGCTGTGTTTGCCCTGCTGACCGGCCTGCCCAGGTACCCGGGGTTGGGTGTCTCAGCATAAATTGGTTCAATAATGTAATTCTTTCCGTATAAAGCCTCGTCGCCGATCAGCTGTATCTGCACTTCCCCGTTACGGAACTTCTGTACGGTGAAGACTGCCAGATCCTGGCTCTCTTTCCTGTTAAGCGCGGTCCTCAATACTATGGTATGAACATCACCATCGACGTAATTTTGAACCGTTATATAGTCGACCAGATTATCACCGTTAAGATCGAGGTTGTTTATCCTGGAATCAGGATCGTTGAGACTCCTTTCAAAGCCTTCGAGGGTCTCGGACTCCTGGAAGAGCTTCATTACGGCATAAAGGTTCAGATTGTCGCCCGGCAGACCGAGATACTCATCCGGCCTCTCCTGGGCCCTCATTGCACTCCCTCCTGCTATCAGGAGTGCGAGGATCGATGTGATAATTAACTTTTTCATCTCTTTAAGTGTTAGAAGAATCATTTCTTCAAAGTATCAATAGCAAAGTCCGTACCAAAATTCCTGCAGGCAGATTGAATGGAGTTTTCCGGTTACCGCGAATGCCACTGACTAAGATGGGCAAACAGCCCCCTGTAGAATTATAGCAAGCTTGAGCTGATATTTCAAAAATCTGTCTTATTTTTATGTTGTGTAAGATTTGAGGAGGGTGCTAGGTGCTCGGTCCTTGGTGCTCGGTCCTCGGTGATCAGTGAATCAGTAACCATCAACCATCAACCAGCAACCAGTAACAAATTTTAATACCAGAGTTATGAAAAACCATTTAGTTATTCCAGCCATTTTCATGGCTTTGCTTTTGACAGGCTGTACTTCGAAAGATAAGTCTCTGAAGGTCATGTTTGAGGGTGAATCGTCTGAGCAGAAGTGGGCACTGAAGGATGTTAATCCTGATCTGCCGGCGGACTGGTCACAATATGAATTTCTTACAATCGAGTTCAATGCATCATCCACGCAGCGCTTTTTTATAAACCTGTATGATGCCGGAGGAATGAGAAGGCTCAGGATCCTTCCTTTCCGGGGAGCCTGGGTGCGGGCATCGGTTCCTCTTGCCAATTTCCAGAAAAGGAATGTTGTAGGGCACGACATGGCCGCGATAGGGCAGAGGGGGATGCCGGGATACGGACTTGGCTTTACGGGCAATGTAGGATCCATAGACAAAATCGATTCAATCGGAGTACTTATGGAGGCTCCGATAGGATCGCCTGTGCTTGAGATCAGGAACATCCGCCTGACCATGGCTGCGGAAGACACTATTCTCAGCCCTCTTCCACTGGTTGATGAGTTCGGTCAGTGGATTCCTGCTGACTGGCCGGACAAGGCCGGAACGATTGATGAATTGAGGGCCGCATGGGGCGAGGAGGATAAGGCTCTGCAGACCGGGAATTTCAATGTATCGAAGTATGGAGGGTATTTAAACACCAGGGCCAGGGCGACCGGGTATTTCCGTGTCGAAAAGATCGATGGCAGATGGTGGTTCATCGATCCGGAGGGCCATTATTTCATCTCTACAGGGAGCACGGGGATAAGCCCCGGCGGATCGTTTGCCCGAACAGAGGGGCGGGAATATATTTATACTGCATTCGTTCCTGAAGAGCTGACGCAGTCAGACAGAAGGCTGGGCAGGGCTTCATTCTTTACATGGAACCTGTACCGGAGGTTTGGTCCCGATTATTATGAGAAGTGGAAAGACTTCACGGTCAGAAGGATGGATGACTGGGGGCTCAATACCATTGCCAACTGGTCAGATGCTGGTTTCGGGAGAAGTCAGCGAAAACCATACGTTGCCACACTCAGCGGCTGGGGCTTCGAAGCCAGAACCATGGGGATGCCGGATGTCTACTCACCGGATTATGCACGGATTGTTGATGAGGCTGCCGCACGGCAATGTGCACCGCTTAGGAATGACCCGTTTCTGCTGGGATATTTTGTCGGCAACGAACCCCCATGGCCCGGAAGGGAGAATGAGCTGATCAACATCATTCTGGAAGGTGACGACACTCCGATGAAAGCCGCCCTGACGGAATATCTTGCCGGCGAAGACACTCCGGAACGCCGCAGGGCTTTTGTTTATGACACTTACATGAAGTTTATCAGGATAGTCAACACCGCGATTAAGAAGCATGATCCCAATCATCTTAACCTCGGACTCCGTTTTGGCGGAAACCCGCCGGACGACCTTGTCAGGGCATCTGCGTCGATAGGATTTGATGTGTTCAGCCTGAATATCTATGGTTACAGTGCCTATCCGGAGCGGTTGTCGAAAATTGACGAACTGACCGGCCTGCCAATAATCATAGGTGAGTTCCATTTCGGGACGATTGAGCGCGGACTCTCGCCAGGGCTCAGACAGACCATAAGCCAGCAGGAGCGGGGAACGGCATACCGTTATTACGTTGAGAATGCTGTGGCACATCCGTCACTCATCGGGACACACTGGTTCCAGTGGTGGGACCAGCCATCGACCGGCAGAGGCGACGGTGAGAATTATAATATCGGACTTGTGGATGTGACCGACCAGCCTTACAGGGCGCTTATCGATGCTGCAAGGGAGACCCACGGCAGACTTTATGAAATACACTCGGGGAAGATACCTCCGGTAACAAGACAAGCCCTTACACAGTAATAACTGCCGGTGCCGATGGCAGGAGAGGTTCAGCCGCGATTCATACAAGTTTCTCGAAGGTTATCCCAAGCTTCCTGAAAGCATATTCTGCTTCTTTCATGTAATCGCCGTAAACGGTTATCCAGTGGAAGCCGGGCATCTTCTCGGCCACCAGTCTGCTTTCACATTCGAAGGTCACGTCGATCTGTGACCTGCAGATATCGAGGAAAGGGTTATCGGCTATTTTACCCAGCAGTCCAACATTGCGTTCAAAAGCAAAGTCGGGCATGATATTGGTAACAGTCTGACCAATAGTCATTTCAACCTTCGGTGCAGCTCCGTAATCCGATTCAAAATGGGTCAGTATCCGTGCGGGATCAAGCTTTTTCCCGTCCATCCTTCTTGGGGCAGTGCAGTGTGCCAGGGTTATCATATTGTTGTGCGGAAAGGTGGGATCGTTTAAGAAGGAGGGTCTGCCTGAAATGTTAGCCATCAGGATACCGGAAGGGACCACTACAAAATCAGATTCGCAGAAAGCCAGATAACCGTCATCATTCAGCAGGCTCAGGGTGAGGCACGCGGTTGTTTCAGCCAATGGCATTATGGTTCCCATACATTCATTTATGGTGAGTGCCCTGCAGTTGTATCTTGTCATCAGTTTTATGAAGATCTCTTCAAGGACAAAGCAGTTCTCCACATAATGGCGGTCAGTCTCGAGCTTTATCCCCGTATCCTGAAGATATTTGTCTGCGCGGCTTTTTGCACCGGCTATCAGGGATTTATCTTTGCGTGCTTCAGTGATCAGCCTGCCCAATTCCTCATAGGAGATGGTCCGGATGTCGAGTCTGTATTTATCTTTGACGAGTGCAGGGACAACCCCTTCGGGCTGTGCCCAGGCACCGGGACCTCCGATAGCCAGTATTGTCGAGTCGAGTGTGTTTTTTAATCCGCAGAGAGCCCTTAACCGCCACAGCAGCTCTTCGTGACTGTCGATAACCACATCCTCCTCATCTATACCCTTTACAGCCAGGTTATCTGTATGCTGGCGCAGGTAACGGGGACTGATGATTTCATACCAGAGGTAAACGGGCCCCGATTTGTGCCGGCAGAAGAAAATGATGTTCTTCCCCATTTTGTTAAGCGTATCGAACATATTCATCGAACCGCCCGCGGCATAAACCAGGAACAGGTCAGCTGATTCAAGGTCCGTAATAGTGCTCAGATCCTGGTTCCTGCGTACTGCTGATACAGGCATGAAGCTGACCGGGAAATCTGCCGCGGCAGCTAATGCCTTCAGTTCTTCCCCTATCCTTGATTTTTCTTCTCCGGCATCCTGTTCGGTCTGGATGCCGCCCCAGCTCCTCCAGCTTGTTTTTTCGCGGCGCTGGGGAACTTCGTAGGTGAGTATCGGCTTGACAAGAAGCGGCTGACGCTGATTTGGTAATTTACCGTCCGCCTGTTCAGAAACGATGGCGGTCCAGGAGAGGCCCGACAATGCAACTGTTCCAAGGGCGCCGGCCCCGGTTACCTGAACGAATTTCCGCCGGGTGATCCCGTTTGAAGTGAAACCATGTTTACCGCAACATCCATGAATATGCGTCGGGAGCACGCTGCGGGATAATGAATTGTCAGTCTGATCCATTTTTTTCAGGGATTAGTTTCAAATAAAAATATATGTATGATCCTCCTTATTCTATCGTCTGATAACAATGTAACCACTAACAGATATACCATTTTCCGTTTTCAGAACATAGAAATAAGTATCATCCTGGAGCGGTTTATTATTGATGTCAACACCATCCCAGGTATTATCATAATCAGGGTTTTTATATACAAGAAATCCTCTCCTGTCGAAAACCACTAAT
>JAHYJA010000187.1 GCA_019429325.1 Bacteroidales bacterium | reverse complement strand
CAACGACTGGGTAAATCATGTTTTGAGAGAAAAGTGCAGGATTGACTTTGTTATTCAGGACGGGAACGATCCGGATATAAATGAGGAATATATAAAACATGCTGTAAGGTTTTCACCCTGGCTCACGGTCAGAACAAAATTCACCATTGATTCGCTGGCGATAAAACAGCCGGATCCGATATACACTCTCGAAGATTATGTGAAATCCATGACAAAAGCCTTTGAGACCGCTTTAAAAGGCGGAATGGCAGCAATTAAGATAAACACAGCCTATAACCGCACATTAAACTTCGAAAATGTTCAGACGGATGCGGCCAGAAAAATATTCCGGACGCTTGTGAACGGCAGTGACAAATTTTACATGTCATATCAGAATGCCAAACCATTGCAGGATTATATGTTCCGCCGTCTTATGGATCTGGCAGAAAAACATAAAATCCCTGTTGTCCTTCATACAGGTCTCCTGGCAGGTAACGGGAACCAGATCAACAATTCGAATCCGACTCTGCTGACTAATATCTTCAGGGAATATAAAGACGTCAATTTTGCACTGTTCCATGGAAGTTATCCTTTTGGTGGTGAACTTTCAACTCTTGCCAAAACGTTCAGAAATGTTTATATCGACATGAACTGGACCTATGCAATATCTCCATCGTACAGCGAGAGATATCTTTATGAGTGGCTCGAAGCGGTGCCTGCCGGAAAGATTATGGCCTTCGGCGGGGATTATACAAATGTGGAAAATATTTACGGTGAGTTGGTCATCGCCAGAAAAGTCATATCGAGTGTTCTGACAAACAAGGTCAAAAATGGATATCTTACCGAACTGGAAGCAAAAAACGTTGCCCGCTTAATTCTGCGCGACAACGCAATAAGATTTTACAACCTGCAATAACTCCGGCCACTTGCAGCCCTGACTACTCTGAGCTCTCCACACTCCGGACTTTAGGCACTCCGAACTCCAAACTCCTACCTTACCCTTGAAGGTCTCTGTGACTCCCGCTTCATTTCATAGGGAAGGACCCACACCTTACTGCATTTCTCATTGGTAAAGTAGAGTCGTGAAGGAGATGGTTTATCAGCATCACCATCGGCCCAGAAAGCATAAAAATCCTTGTTTGCACCAACAGGACGCCTTACGTAGGAATTGTTTCCGGGACTATTACTTGTAACATTCCGTTCCTTTGTCCATGTCAAACCCTCATCCCTGCTGATCCAGAGGGCTATCTCACCCCCTGTTCCGTATTTTACAGGACCCGGCTCGGTAGGACCGATAATACACCAGGCATCATCCCTTAAGAAAAATACACCGCCGTCGTAATTATGTGTTGATTCACATACTTTATTGAAGTTCCATTTATTGTTTTTCCAGTTAATAACTATCCATTCCCTCGGGTCTCCTTCCGGACCCGGCATAAAGCCACGGCTGGTAATCACAAGTATTACCGGGTTTCCTTCCCTGTCGAATGAAAGATCATTAATATAGACAAGTTTGCCTTCCTTCTGAAAATCACTTACAAGTGCTTCACTCTGAACTTCTGTAAGCGGAGTATTAAGAATTCTGTTGTCAACTGTCTTCCATGTCTTTCCCATATCGTCCGTCTGGATAAGATAAAGGTTAGTCCGGGCGTCGAGATTTCCCTCAGGATGATAATTGAATGCGATCACCAATCTCTCTCCGTGTATTGCCGAGACATAAAAATGGCCGCCCATACCTGCCAGCTTTTTAACACTGTTCCATTTTTTTCCATCAGTGCTTTTTGCGAGGTAGAGGTCAGGCGCTTCCCTGACCTTAATGAAAAGCAGCAACAGGCTGTCATTCATGCTCCACGACTGTGGAAACGTCATTTCCCATTTGGTAACCTGCTCAAAGCCTTCAATTGAGTACGGAGACCTGCTCCTGAAGATCAATCCCGGACGGGTTCGTAACCTGCCGCTTGCAAAAACCCAGATATAACCATACTCATCAATGGTGACGGAAGCGTTGTCGTGAGGTTCACTGACCCCCAGCTTATCATAAACCACCACAGGTCTGGGAACCATGTGAGTCCGGTGGTCAAAATAGGAAATCATTATCAGCAGGTGCCCCTCTCCGGAACTTGTAGTTCCCCCATAAACAAAGTAAGTTTTTCCGGCTTCGGGGCTGTAGATTGCTGTAGGAGAATGCTGAGGGCTATAAGTTCCTAATCCACCTGAAAATTTATATCCAAACTCATGTTTTTCGCCATAGCTGAACCAGATACCCTTGTAACCGTCTGCTTTCACATTCTGAGCAGAGGTTTGCGTACTTAATGTCAAAACTGACATTAAAACAAGATGGAACAATGCCTTTTGGAACATTTTCTCTTTACTTGTTTTGTAAAACCTGTTAATTCACTGGTGTGGAACAGGACAATCTCTTTACATAAAGGAACACCCTTTTTGCGTGATTTCAAAATTTTCCGGTATTTTTTAACTGTTCGCGGCTTCAAATTCATATATCACAGCTGTTCACTTCAGCGCTTCGATAACCTGTCTTATCCCTTCTGCTCCCTTAACCGCGTGAGGCGGCAATCTTCCCTCCTTCCCGAAAACAAGTTGCGCCTCATAACTTTCTATCTTAACCTTCGATTCGTCAATTCTTCCGGACTTATCCCTGATTGCATTAATATTCAATCCCAGATGTTTTGCCATAAAATCATACATGGCCAATCTCTTGGACACTCCATAATCATGTCCCTCATCCGGCAGGTGAACATTCTCCACATTGCTCTTTCTGCCATAGAGGTCATACACCCTTTCAAGATAAGGAAACTCTATCTCAGGAACGTGGCGGGTCCAGTCGTTCCCGTCCGAGATCACCAGCATGGGACGGGGTGAAGCCATTGCAGCAATCTCAGCATTGTTGGTGCCGTGTCCGGAACAGGAATGTATCGGATTAAGAGGGGTGCCGGCAGGCATCGGGGAGAGACCTGCCTGCTCAAGGATACATCTCCTCAGCTCTTCCTTACGCTTTTCCCATGAATCAGGATCGGGATAAAGTGAAAGCAATTGATCAAGGTGCTTTCTTCCTTCCTCCACCGGCCTCTGATGATATGCATACCTGCTTATCCGGAAGGTGTCCCCGTCTGTCTTCTCAAAGATCATATCGAGCGGCATCAGGATATTGGAAAGAGTCTGTTCAATATCAGAACGATAACGCCAGGTTGCGTATAATACATCCACTCCTTTAACAAGCGATTCACTGTAATTAAGTTTAACCTTGTACCGGCTCTCAATATCAGAAAGCACCTCCTTAAGAGGCTTCCTGTAGACATCTGCCGGCAATTGAGAATAAATGCCTGTACATGTCATGGTAAACAGGATCACACCCAAGATTCTGATTTTCATAATTATAGAATTAGCAATCAACAAACCAGCATTAACTATCCAAGTCACTAATGAAGCTAAGATATACAATTTGTCTGAACTAATAACCTCACATGACCGGAGGTTATTTAATTAATTCTTATATTCACTAAAAAAAGCCGACATGAAAAATCTCCTGACCTCACTCCTTATCCTTTTTATGCTGACCGCGACGGTATCTGGTCAGAAAGCACCTTCAGGCAATCCGAAGGATTTTAAAGTAAAAACCTGCCTGCACTCCGTCAGCTATATGGGAGTCTGGCGCAGTCAGGCAGTTCTTACGGTCGATGAGTTTCTTGTTAAAGCAAAAGAGCTTGGTTTCGATGGTGTAATGCTTGCAGCAAAACGGCCGCATGTCTCCCTGATCGATTATAACGACACTGCCCGGCAAAAACTAAGGGAGAGGATAAGAGAACTCGGGCTTGAACTGGTTTGCCTTGCCGGTTACACAGATTTTACAGCAGGGATCGACAAGGTCGGTATCCCAAATGTTGAAATACAGGCAATATACGTAGGGGAACTCGCACGTCTTGCCCGCGATCTGGGAACAAATATGGTACGGGTCTTCACAGGTTATGAACGACCTGATATCCCCTACGACAGGCAATATGCAATGGTTGTCGAAGGACTTCAGATGGCCGGCAGGATTGCTGCAGGATACGGAGTCACTCTGGCTGTGCAGAATCATCACGATATCGGTATTCACCATGATGCCATGAAATGGATCCTTGATGAGGTTAACCTGCCCAACGTAAAAGCTGCTTTTGATTGCTGGTCACCAACACTCGAAGGTCTCTCAACTGAAGAGATAAGAAAGGCGATCCATATTATGAAACCATATATAGTACACACCACGACAGCTGATTATGTTGAACAACCCAGGTACAGGTATGATGCAAACCACACCAACTATATAAAGATTGAATCACAGATGAGAGCCGTACCAATAGGTGAAGGATTCCTTGATTACAGGAGCTTCATTAATACTCTCAGGGAAATAGGGTATCAGGGTTATATCGCCTATGAGATGTGCGAAGTACTGGAGGGGGGTGGTTCGGTTGAGAATCTCGACAGAACTGCGAAGGCATTCCTCGAGTATATGAAGCAGTGGAAGTAGAGAGCGGGGAGCGGAGAGCGTAGAGCGTAGAGAAGGATCAGATGAGTAAACCAACGTACCATCGTACCATAGCACCGTCGTACCTTCATGACTAAAACCAAGAACGAAAAACGTGAAAAGATAAACGATAACCTTAAAATGAAGAAAAACATCATTGTGCTGACATTAGCATTATTCCTGGGTCAGAACGTTTCGGCCCAGGGTGCACTTACAAAAGACGCCCGAATGGCGTGGTGGCGTGAAGCAAGGTTCGGAATGTTCATCCACTGGGGGGTCTATGCCGTTCCTGCCGGGGAATGGAACGGTATAAGAATAGGAGGAATAGGTGAATGGATAATGAACCGCGGGAAGATTCCTGTCGCCGAATATATGGAGCTCGCAAAAGAATACAATCCGGTCAGGTACGATCCGGATGCATGGGTAAGAATGGCCAAAGATGCCGGGATGAAATATATTGTCATCACGTCAAAGCATCACGACGGCTTTGCACTGTTTGAGACAAAAGCCAGTAATTGGAACGTAGTCGATGCCACGCCTTATGGAAAAGATCTGCTTAAACCCCTTGCGGAAGCATGTAAAAAGCATGGTATAAGGCTCGGTTTCTATTACTCGCAGGCTCAGGACTGGGTTAATCCCGGAGGTTCTGCGGCACGGAGACCGGCTAGGGAGGGGTGGGAAAACCCCGATTCTGCCAGGATCGATGCCTGGACAAAAGCTCACCGGGGTCACTGGGACCCGGCTCAGGAAACCCGGACATTCGATCAGTATATCGACGAACTG
>JAHYJA010000186.1 GCA_019429325.1 Bacteroidales bacterium | reverse complement strand
TAACCTTCTCGATATTGCATCAAAAGGCGGTAACTTCCTGCTTAATGTCGGCCCTACAGCAGAAGGGGAATTCCCTGCCGAAAGTATTTATATCCTTGAGGAGATGGGAAGGTGGATGAAGCAGAACGGAGAAGCTGTTTACAGAACAACAGCCAGTCCCTGGGGCCTCTTTCCGTGGGGACGGTGCACAAAAAAGGAGGGAAAAAAGGGAACAACCCTCTATTTCTCTGTGTTTGACTGGCCTGCCGGGGGTAAGCTTGAAATCCCCGGAATGAGCAACAAGCTGGTCTCCGCCAGGATGCTGGCTGACGGAAGCAAACTAAAGGCATCCGTTTTAAAAACCGGAGTGCTTACCATATACCTACCTGCCGTTGCACCCGATCCCGCAGCTTCAGTTATACAAATTGAGGTGAAAGGAAAAGTTGGTTCGAAGATCGTTGCTGAATAAGTCTGGTTTGGTGGTGGTTTTATAGTAAGATTATTTTGGGATTTGAATTATTTTGACTATTTTTGTCAAAATAATCTGTTCAAAATGGAAAACTTCCCTGATAAGATAAAAAGGTTGCGGAAAGAGAAAGGTGTTCCCCTAAGGATTGTGGCAGCGTTCCTTGATATTGATCAGGCAATTCTGAGTAAGATCGAGAACGGTAAAAGAAATGCTTCAAAGGCTATTGTTGTTAAACTGGCTGAATATTACCATGTTGAAGAGAGAGAGCTCCTGATTTCCTGGCTATCCGATAAAATGTTGAATGAAGTGGAAGATTCCGGAATTGCTCTTGAGGCAATAAAGGTTGCAGAGAAAAAAATTGCATACCGAAAACCACCTTATCTTACCAAGGAAAAGATTATCGAAATAATCCGTGATTTCCTTCATAAGGACGGCAGGGTGGAAAAAGCATGGATCTTCGGATCCTTTGCAAGGGGGGATTATGAAGATGAAAGCGATGTCGATCTGATGGTAACCTACTCTGAGAAAGCAACAGGAACACTTCTGGATTATGCTGACATAAAGTATTTCCTTGAAAAGCTGATACATCGTGAGATTGATCTTGTCGAAGAAGGTTTTGTAAAGCCCTTTGCATTAAAAAACATAGAAAATGATAAAATCCTGATATATGGTAAATGACATCCCAACAAGCTTTGACAGATTAATTCATATTTCACAAGCTGCAGGAAAAATTCTAAAATTCTGTGAAAATATTAATGAAGAGGAATTTCTTCATAATGAAATGCTTAATGGCAGCGTCCTTTATCAATTTATTATCATCGGGGAAGCAATTCAGTTTGTTGACAGGAATGTTCTTAATAAATATCCCTATCAGTGGCACCTGCCCCGTTCATTCAGAAACTATGCTGCACACGAGTACTTCGGGATAAATCTGAACCAGGTCTTTAAAACAATCAGGGAATTATTGCCTGATTTCAAGATTTTGATTGACAGGATTATTTTAGAATATTAATTACAACTAATTGACTCTGCCGGAAATGGCAGAATGGGCACTTTGGACTGGATAACGTCTTCATCCCATTTTTTTACAGTTAATACCTTGATTTTTAACACTAAACTAAATACAAGAGTAACCCCTGAAACTGATATATCAAAATAAAAATTTAAAAAAATCAATTTTTTGCTTGATATATTAAAATATTAAATACATTTGTCGTCAAATTTTAACAAAAAGATGACGAAAACTATATTACATATTATTGCCCTTGGTCTTATTATTTGCTTCAGCAGATGATCCGGGAATAATATGTAGTGATAAATATACAGAAGCTTTCCGGATGACCGGGAAGCTTTTTTTTTAAGAAGTTATTTTAAGTTATGGGAAAACCGCTGAGAAGCCTGATAACACTTACCGGAAGGAACATGGCCGGGGCCAGAAGCCTGTGGCGTGCAAACGGAATGAAAGACGAGCAGTTCGGAAAACCGGTGATCGCCATAGTAAATTCATTTTCACAGTTTGTTCCGGGCCATGTTCATCTCCATGATATCGGTCAGTTCGTCAAGAGCGAAATTGAGAAGTGCGGCCTGTTTGGCGCCGAATTCAATACCATTGCAATAGACGACGGAATAGCCATGGGACATGCGGGGATGCTATACTCACTGCCTTCAAGGGAACTGATAGCTGACAGTGTGGAGTATGTATGTAACGCTCACTGTGTTGACGCGATGATATGCATAAGCAACTGCGACAAGATAACCCCGGGAATGATGATGGCTGCCATGAGGTTAAACATCCCTTCCGTGTTTGTTTCAGGCGGTCCTATGGAGGCCGGTAAGCATGGCGACAGGTATGTGGATCTGATAGATGCCATGGTCGCTGCTGCTGATCCTTCCGTAACGGATAAACAACTGAAGGAATTAGAAACAGTTGCCTGCCCCACCTGCGGCTCCTGCTCCGGCATGTTCACGGCCAACTCCATGAACTGCCTTAATGAAGCACTGGGGCTTGCCTTGCCCGGCAACGGCACCATAGTGGCGACCCACCGGAACCGCCTTAAATTGTTTGAAAAGGCTGCGGGCCTGATTGTCAGCCTGGCAAACAGGTATTATACCGAAGGAGATGAATCCGTTCTTCCCCGTTCAATTGCAACAAGGGAAGCGTTCCTGAATGCCATGTCGCTCGATATCGCCATGGGGGGGTCAACAAACACCGTTCTGCACCTCCTGGCAATTGCCCGCGAAGCTGGCGCCAACTTCACAATGAAGGACATAGATGAGCTCTCACGCAAAATCCCAAACATATGCAAGGTCTCTCCAAGCTCGAAATATCATCTGCAGGATGTTAACCGTGCAGGCGGGATCATTGCCATCATGGGAGAACTTGACCGCAACAATCTTATAGACAGCTCGGTAAGAAGAGTGGACTACTCTTCTCTTCGCGAAGCTATTGCAGACTGGGATATCTCCGGCGGAGAAGCACTTCCAATAGCATCTTACTTTTTCCGAAGCTCCCCCGGGATGGAGAAAAGTCTGAAGATGGGTTCACAGGAAACTTATTACGAAACAAGTGACACCGACAGGAAAAAAGGATGCATCAGAAGCCTGAATAATGCATACAGCAAAGATGGAGGACTTGCAGTACTCTATGGAAATATTGCATCGGACGGATCAATTGTAAAAACAGCAGGCATTGATCCTTCAATGCAGCTCTTTTCAGGACCTGCCGTGATATTTGAATCGCAGGAGGATGCTGTTGAAGGAATACTGAATGAAAGGGTAGAAGAGGGTGATGTGGTGGTAATCAGGTACGAAGGACCCAGAGGGGGGCCGGGAATGCAGGAAATGCTCTACCCTACTTCATACCTCAAATCCAAAGGGCTCGACAAGAAGTGTGCCCTGCTTACCGACGGACGTTTCTCGGGAGGAACTTCCGGGTTATCAGTTGGCCATATCTCCCCTGAGGCCGCGGCCGGAGGAGCAATAGCTCTTCTCCGTACGGGAGACAGGATCGAGATTGATGTGACAAAACGCAGCATTAATGCACTATTGTCTGATGATGAGCTCAATGCGAGGCGTGTCGAAGAAGCCGGGAAAGGAACGGGTGCCTTTAAACCTGCCAGCCGGACGCGTATTATTCCCGCATCTCTCAGGGCTTATGCTGCAACGGTAAGCTCGGCAGACAGGGGGGCGGTTAGAGAAGTGTGGTGAGGGGTGAGGGGTGAGGGGTGAGTGGTGAGAGGTGAGCGTAGAGCGTAGAGCGTAGAGCGTAGAGCAGAGAGCAGAGGGCAGAGGGCAGAGGGCGAAGGGCGGAGGGCAGGGAGCAGGCTTTGCCAGCCATAGCTGGACGAAGGACAGCGACGGCTGGGGGCAAAGGGCAAGAAAAGAAGAAAGACGAAAACGAGATTTTTTGATACACTAATATATGAAGACAGAGAAGAAAAATAATTCCGGGAACGGAAAGCTGAACAATTCAAATGAGATATCGGGTGCAGAGGCATTGCTGAGATCACTCATTG
This sequence comes from Bacteroidales bacterium, assembly GCA_019429325.1. GTDB lineage: Bacteria > Bacteroidota > Bacteroidia > Bacteroidales > VadinHA17 > LD21. The sequence continues at coordinate 1,378 of JAHYJA010000186.1, read as the reverse complement.
AAGAGGGAGTCGATACCATATTCGGGTATCCGGGAGGAGCAATTATGCCTGTATATGACAAACTGCTCGATTATGAAACCAGGCTCCGGCATATCCTTACGAGGCATGAACAGGGAGCTGCCCATGCCGCACAGGCCTATGCCATGGTAAGCGGCAAACCAGGTGTCTGCTTCGCAACATCAGGCCCGGGCGCAACCAACCTGGTTACAGGTATCGCTAATGCATTCCTCGATTCAGTGCCGGTGGTTTTTATAACCGCTCAGGTCGTCTCAGGACTTATCGGAACAGATGCCTTCCAGGAAACCGATATCCTGGGTGTTTCTATGCCTGTTACCAAATGGAACGCACAGATTAAGAAAGCACAGGATATTCCGGGCGTTATTGCCCGGGCTTTCTATATAGCAAAATCCGGCCGCCCAGGCCCGGTTCTTGTCGATATAGCCAAAGATGCCCAGATCGAAAAACTTGCCTTCAGGTACGAGAAATGCACCTACATAAGAAGCTATAATCCAAGCATACCATTACATAACAGGGAGATAGAGTCGGCAGCCATTATGATCAACCATGCCGAAAAACCTCTGATACTTGCAGGGCACGGGGTATTGCTTTCCGGAGCTGAAAAGGAGCTTAAAGCCTTCGCTGAAAAGACCGGCATCCCAGTTGCTATGACCCTGCTTGGGCTGTCAGCATTCCCTGAGGGACACCGTCTCTACGCCGGCATGCTCGGAATGCACGGGAACTATGGACCTAACCTGCTCACCAACGAAGCTGACCTTATTATAGCCATTGGGATGAGGTTTGACGATCGCGTTACGGGAAATCTCAAGAAATATGCCAGGAACGCAAGGATTATCCATATAGAAATTGACAGGGCGGAAATCAATAAGAATGTTCTGGTTGATATAGAGATTAACAACGATGCCGGAGAGGTCCTCCGTGCCCTGACCCCCCTTGTCAATGAAAACTCCTATGAGAAGTGGATAAGGGAGTTCCGTATCTGCGATAAGACAGAGTTTGACACAGTGATCCGTCCGGAAACACAACCTGAATCGGGTGAGCTCAGGATGGGTGAGGTTGTACGGGAGGTATCGGATCAGACAAACGGAAATGCAATTATTGTCACCGACGTTGGTCAGAATCAGATGTCGACAGCCCGTTATTACAGGTTCACGGAACCAAACAGCCTTGTAACTTCCGGCGGCATGGGCACAATGGGATTCGGCCTTCCTGCTTCAATCGGTGCAAAAATAGGAAGACCCGACAAACAGGTCGTGGTTTTTCTGGGCGATGGCGGATTCCAGATGACCATACAGGAACTTGGTACCATTCTCCAATACCAGGTGCCAGTCAAAATAGTAGTGCTCAATAACAATTTTCT
>JAHYJA010000185.1 GCA_019429325.1 Bacteroidales bacterium | reverse complement strand
ACAGGAGGATATTTTGCGGCACCCTCTTTCATCCTCTGATAGAGAACCAGGCTCTGCTTCAGGCCAAACAATTTTGATTCAATCTCGTAGCCTGCAAAAGTTTCCTTGCTTATTTCAATTGAGTTCTTTTTTCCTCCTACAATGCCGGAGAAGAAGTATCGGATGATTATGCTGTCGCCCTCGTCTGAGTATGAGACATACTGATAGCTGAGAAAAACCGGCAGGAATGCAATAAAAAAATAGATTCCGATAAGGATCAGGGTCCAGGTTGTATCGCTCATCCCCAGTAAAGGATATTTAATAATTTTTGTGACATAGGTCAGAACGATATAGATAAGGAACACCACTGTTGCCACGAACAGTCTGATTCTCAATGATATTATTGTTTTGCTGTTGTTAAAAGTCATTTCCGCTCTTTTTTGTAAACTTAACTTTTTTTTTCAAAAAAATTGTGCCTGGCGGGATAAAAACGTCGCAATACCGGCTGTTTAGGTTTACCTCTTATCTTCTGACCCTGAAGAATTTCAGTAGTAACTCGCTGCACTCCTTTTCCATTATACCGGCAAGCACCTCTGTTTTGGGATGCAACAAGGATCCTTTGATCCTTGTATATCCTTTTTTCTCATCTGGGGCTCCGTAGACCAGGTGCGGAATCTGGCTCCAGCCGATTGCCCCGGCGCACATGGCACATGGCTCCAGAGTTACATAGAGGGTACAATCGTTAAGGTACTTTCCCCCAAGGTAGTCTGCCGCAGCCGTAATAGCCTGCATTTCAGCGTGAGCTGTCGGATCCCTGAGTGTTTCAGTAAGGTTGTGAGCACGGGCGATAATTATATCATTACAGACAACAACTGCACCAACCGGAACCTCCTGTTTGTCAAATGCCTTCTGAGCTTCAGCAAGTGCCGCTTTCATGTAGTATGCGTCTGTGGAACTATGTGTCATTAATGCGTATATACTACAAAAGTATAAAGAAATCAGAAGCAGAACCTAATCTTTTAAAATGTGGAATAATTCGGACGCTTTGGTGGAACGCCTCCGGCGTTCGGGATCGGTGTTTAGAGATTCATGTTAGTACTGGTGGAACGCCTCCGGCGTTCAGGATCGTGGTCTGTGGGGTCATGTTAGTACTCGTGGAACGCCTCCGGCGTTCATGATCATGGTCTATGGTGTCATGTTAGTATTGGTGGAACGCCTCCGGCGTTCATGATCATGGTCTATGGTGTCATGTTAGTATTGGTGGAACGCCTCCGGCGTTCATTATCGCGGTCTGAGGGGTCCTCTTAGCATTGGTGGAACGCCTCCGGCGTGGTTCAACCATGAATGCTATGACAAATAAATGATAAAAATGATCGGAGGATTTGAAGAACTGTTTTGAGAAATAATTAATTCTTACTTTTGGAGAAATTTCATAATTACGATATGTACCGGACACATACATGCGGTGAACTGAGTCTTTCTTCAGCAGGAACGGAAGTTATTTTGTGCGGATGGGTTCAGAAGTCGAGGGACCTTGGAGGAATGACATTTGTTGATCTGCGCGACCGGTACGGGATAACCCAGCTGGTTTTTAATATGGAAGAGAACACGGACCTGTGCGGGAGAGCCCGCAAGCTGGGGCGGGAGTTTGTTATTCAGGCGAAGGGAACGGTGAGGGAGCGCAGTAATAAGAACAGGAATATCCCGACTGGTGAAATTGAGATTGCAGTTGATGAACTAACAATTCTGAACAGGAGTGAGATACCTCCTTTCACCATCGAGGAAGATACTGACGGGGGTGAGGAGCTCAGGATGAAATTCAGGTATCTTGATCTCAGAAGAAGTTCAGTCAGGAACAATATAATCCTGAGACATAAAGTAGCACAGGAGGTACGCAGGTATATGGATTCGGAAGGGTTTATTGAGGTTGAGACCCCTGTCCTTATCAAATCGACTCCCGAGGGAGCGCGCGATTTTGTTGTCCCCTCGAGAATGCAGCCGGGCACTTTCTATGCACTGCCACAGTCGCCCCAGACTCTAAAGCAACTGCTTATGGTGTCGGGATTTGATAAGTATTTCCAGATAGTGAGATGTTTCAGGGATGAAGACCTGAGGGCTGACAGACAGCCGGAATTCACACAGATCGACTGTGAGATGTCGTTTGCCGGAAGGGACGAGATTCTTGACACTTTTGAGGGCCTTGCCCGGCACCTGTTCAAACAGATTAAGAATATCGGATTCAGTGAGCCTTTCAGGAAAATCTCTTATCACGAGGCAATGAGCTTTTACGGGACTGACAAACCTGATCTTCGCTTTCAGATGAAGATCTCAGAACTGACTGACCTGGCTAAAGGACATGACTTTCCGCTATTTGACAGCTCTGAGTATATCGGCGGAATCTGTGCAGGGAGCTGTTCAGAGTATTCCAGGAGACAGACAGATGAACTCACGGAGTTTGTAAAAAGGCCTCAGGCGGGTGCAAAAGGTCTTGTAGTAGTCAGGTACGAAACCGACGGAACATTCAGGTCGCCGGCAGAGAAGTTTTTTTCGTCGCAGGATTTTACGGACTGGGCCGCTTTGATGGATGCAAAACCCGGTGATCTGATGCTTATCGTTGCAGGCGACAAACGCAGGGCACAGCCGGCGCTTGGGGAACTGAGACTTGAGATGGGCAGCCGCCTCGGGTTAAGAGTAAAAGGGGAATTTGTTCCTCTGTGGGTTGTTGATTTCCCGCTGCTGGAGTGGGATGAAGAGACCAGAAGATTTTACGCCATGCATCATCCGTTTACGTCGCCCAAGCCCGAAGATCTCGGGCTGATGGAAACTGACCCGGCAAGGGTAAGGGCGGATGCCTACGACCTTGTTATAAATGGTGTTGAGATAGGCGGAGGCTCAGTGAGGATCCATGATGCGGAGATTCAGAAGCTGATGTTTAAGGTATTGGGATTCTCCGGCAAGGAAGCAGAAGAACAATTCGGATTTCTGCTCAATGCATTCAGATACGGGGCTCCTCCGCACGGGGGAATAGCTTTCGGATTCGACAGGTGGGTCGCGATGTTCGGAGGCCAGGATTCAATCCGTGATTTTATCGCCTTCCCCAAAAACAATTCGGGTCGCGACGTAATGCTCGATACACCTTCACGAATATCGGAGAAGCAGATGGAGGAACTGCATATAAAGATTGCCGGAGAGAAGGGCAAATAGTTCTATTTGGTATTCTTTGCCGTTTTGAGATTTATCAGGATCACCCCGTTAGCCCCTCTGGCACCGTAAATTGACGCAGAAGATCCTTTCAGAACTTCAATGGAACGAACCATCTGCGGAGATATACCGTCTATTGTGTTGACAGGAACACCATCAACCACCAGCAGAGGTTCAGTACTAAGTGTAAGTGAACCAGTCCCCTGAATGGTAATCCTGTTGCCTTCAACCCTCACACCCGGCACCTCCCCCCGGAGCATATCATAAACAGTGTTGTATGAGGAATATTTCTGGTCGGAACCGTCGATCCTTCCGACCTGCTGTGTAAGGTTTTTTCTCTTCACCGTTCCATAACCGATATTGATCTCTTCCTCGCCTGCAAGGTCGGCCGGACTGGTTGTCAGCGGAGCCGCGTAGTCCTTAAGAACGAAATCAATTGTGGTCCTGCCGCCAATAGCCTCATCCACCACCCCTGTGCTGAATGTGAAGATGCCTATCTTTTCCGCAGAAGAGCTAACCTTGATTTTGTAGATCCCTTTCGGATTTGTCGCAGAGGTGGTTTTGATATTGTCAATCATTATAATTGCGTCACTAACTGGTCTCTGGTTGATGTCAACCACTTTGCCTGTGATCCTTATCTTCCTGTTGCTCCCCTGGCCGTCCAGGCAATAACTGAAGAGGAAAGGCATAATCAAAATAAGAACAATCCGGAGTTTCATAATCATAAAATTATTTTGAGTGCAAGTTAATCATAAAAAATAATAAAAGACCACAGATCTTAATTAAACCACTTTACCCAGCAGGGTAGCAGATGTGCATTTCTCGATCAGTACATTCACATAATCACCCTTCTTTTTCTCTTCGGCGGGGAACACGGCAACCTTATTCTGTGAAGTCCGCCCCGAAAGATATTCGCTGGATTTCTTAGAGAATCCTTCGATTAGTACCTCAAAAACTTTGCCAATATCTTTTTTCTTGGAATCGGACGACAGCCTGTTCTGAAGATTTATTACTTCGTTCAGGCGGAGGGTTTTAATCTCCTCAGGAACATCATCAGTGTATTCTGCTGCTGCTTTCGTGCCGGATCTTTCACTGTATCTGAACATGTATGCAAAGTCGAAAAATGCCTGTTCCATCAGTGAAAGAGAATCTTTATGGTCTTCATCCGTTTCGGTGCAGAAGCCTACTATCATGTCGGTTGAAACAGCGCTGTCAGGGAGTATTCTCCTGATCGCACTTATCCTGTCCATATACCATTCCCTTGTATATTCCCGGTTCATCAGTTCAAGGATTCTGTTGCTTCCGCTCTGAGCAGGGAGATGAATATGTCTGCAGATATTCCTGTGTTCCGATATTGTATGAAGCAGTTCATCAGAGAGGTCTTTCGGATGTGATGTCGAGAACCTGATCCTGAGATCGGGATCGGTAAGCGCGGCCATCCCGAGCAGTTCAGGGAATCTGAGCGTGCGGCCTTTTTTTGTCCATTTCCAGGAGTTTACGTTCTGGCCGATAAGTGTTACCTCCCTGTAGCCAAGGGCTCTGAGATCACCAATCTCCCTGAGAATAGATTCCGGATCACGGCTCCTTTCAGCACCGCGCACGTATGGTACCACACAGTACGCACACATGTTGTTGCATCCCCGCATTATCGAGACGTATGATGTGACGCCGTTGTTATCCATCCGCACCGGGGATATGTCTGCATAAGTCTCTTCGCGTGAAAGAAGAACGCTGACACTTTTCTGTCCGGCTTCAGCTTCTTCGAGCAAAACGGGCAGCTGGCGGTAAGCGTCAGGACCTACAACAATATCGACCAGGTTTTCCCTGTCGATGATTTTCTCTTTGAATCTCTCGGCCATGCACCCTATCAACCCTATTATTATACCGCGGTTCCTTCTCTTAAGATAACCGATCGATTTCAGCCGCCTCCAGATACGTTGCTCAGCATTTTCTCTTATCGAACAGGTGTTTATAAGGATCAGCCCTGCTTCATCGATCTTGCCGGTCGGTATATATCCCGCCTCTGACAGGACTGCGGCGACGACCTCGCTGTCAGCAACATTCATCTGACAGCCGTATGTTTCGATATATACTTTCCTTACACTCATTTAGTCTTACTGTTTTAATAGCACAGGGCTTTGTGCTCCCTTCTCTACGCTCCCTGCTCCCTGCTCCCTGCTCCCCGCTCCCTGCTCCCCGCTCCCTGCTCCCCGCTCCCTGCTCCCCGCTCCCTGCTCC
>JAHYJA010000184.1 GCA_019429325.1 Bacteroidales bacterium | reverse complement strand
TGTGAAAACCCAGTTCGGAAAACCAGTTGGCGATGCCAAAACGCAACCCGGGTTGAAATTCAGGGCACCTTTTATTCAGAAAACCAATTATTTTGAAAAAAGGTATATGGAATGGGATGGTGATCCGAACCAGGTACCGACAAAGGACAAGAAATTCATTTTTGTGGATTCGTATGCCCGCTGGCAGATAACCGATCCCCTGCAGTTCTTTATCCGCCTCACCAACGAGAGAGGCGCTCAGTCGAGGCTCGATGATATCCTCGATGGTGAAACACGCGATTTTATTGCCAGCCACGATATTGAAGAAGCTGTCCGTTCCTCCAACAGAACACCCATGCAATCGGGTCTGATAGGAGAAGAGGTTGGCGACACGCTTATAGATATCAACGTCGGGAGGCTTAAGATACAGGAGATGGTCCTGAAATCGGCCAATCAGAAAGCAAGCGATCTGGGTATTGTGATACTCGATTTCCGGCTTAAACGCCTCAACTACGTGACTGAAGTAAGGGAGCAGGTATATGAAAGGATGAAAAGCGAAAGGTTCCGTATAGCTGAGAAATTCAGGTCGGAAGGACAGGGAGAAGCTTCAAAGATCAACGGTGAAAGAGACAGGGACCTTAAGGTTATCCAGTCTGAAGCGTTCCGGCAGGCAGAAGAGATAATGGGAGAGGCTGATGCGCGAGCCGCTTCCATCTATGCCAATGCCTATAATCAGACTTCCTCTTCAAGAAACCTTTACGGCTTTGTAAAAACAATGGAGACATTCGAAAAGACCTTCGATTCAACTACCACGATTGTTCTTTCGACAAAGAGTGAGCTTTACAGGTTCCTTGTCGGAATCGAATAGAAGCGGTTTTAAGGAAAGAAACTCCTTACTCCCCTATGATCTTAATGAGCTTCCCGGCAGGCACCTGCCCGGTAAGCTCCATGTTATTGAGCAAAGCCAGCTCATTCATCATATTCTGAGGAACACCATAAGAGCTGAACGCGCTGGCAAGGGTACCTGCACGGAGAACCTTTTTTACCTGTATCCTCTTCGGCTTTACATTTAGCTTAGCCGGGTCGGTGAGGGTGGAAAAAGTATTCATTGACGACTCAAAAGTCTTGAAATAGGTACCAAAATCAGTCTCAGCCGAGACCCCGTGAAAAACATAGTTCCTTCCACCGTACTGAATGTAATAGGATAGTATAGTGATAGTCTGCTGTTGTCCTGTTGACTGGTCCTGCTGTACCTGTTTACATATGGTTGCCATGGCAGGCAATCCGTTAACCGTGGTTTTCCTGCTTTCCTGAAGTGTCAGATTCAGCTGCTTGATGGTGTTTGCTGCAGCTTCTTCAGGAGAGGCTCCCGCGGCAAAAGTAAAGATCATGAGGGCTTTTCCGTCGGCCGGCCCCATGTTAACCTGTGTGGGCAGGTTCTGCAACTGCCACCCTGCAGGGTGCGCGAACCTGAATTTCAGTTCGGGATGATAAAAAACATTCCCTTCCACGAATCCCTGCCGCGGATCTTCTCCATATACTATCCCGTCAATCATCTGGAGGTAGCTGTCGGCATTAACCCTGTAAGAAGCCAGTTTGAGGCTGTCCTGCCATGCCTTTGCCATCTGATGGACCGAGTTATAACGGTCTCCCGGATCGGGATGGGTTGACAGGAATGTAGGAACACCTCCCTGGTTCGCTGCCAGGTTCATCTTATTCAGTACCTCAAAGAAATCCGCCATTTTATGCGCATCAAATCCTATCCTGGTAGAATATTCAACCCCAAGACGGTCTGCCTCACGTTCATTGTCGCGGCTGAAACTGAGGAAGAGCAGCTGCATGCCCTGCAGCGCATACTCTGCATACTGGGCGAATTTCTCGGAAGCAATCATCCCGCCTATCAGTAACAGCTGGCCGAGCTGCTGCTTGCTCTGCTGGCTCACTGAGTGACGGGCAGTGATATGGCCCATCTCATGCCCGAGAATACCCATTATTTCAGCTTCGTTGTTCAGCTGTGCCAGAATGCCCCGCGTAAAATAGATATATCCCCCGGGAACAGCGAATGCATTCACTACAGGTGAATCAAGGATCTTGACATGATATTCAAGCTTCGGCCTGTGGGAAACTTGCCCCATCTCGGTCCCCTTCTGCTGAAGGAAACCACGCAGGTTTTCATTCTGATACTCCCCGAAGGTTGCGATAACCTGAGGATCATACTGCATACCCATCTGTACTTCCTGTGCCTCCGACATCAGCATTATCTGCTTCTTGCCCGTAACAGGATTTACTGCACAGGAATCAATTATTATAATGCCTGCCAGCACCAGAATCAGCCTAAGTGAAATATTCAGTTTCTTCATCTGTGTGGGTTTAAAATGAAAAACTCCCGTGAATTGAATGTTCCGGATCAGTTACTTCTTATCAAATATCGGAAAAAAATTGTTCTTCTCTCAACATTACCAAATAATTCTTCAGGCTATCAGAAAAACCAGGGCAGACTCTCCGGCGCCAGTTACCCTGTTCAATCACAATATCCGGTAAAATATGCCTTTACTTGTTATTAACTTTCCTTTTTCTGATACGTATAAATCATGATTAAGATTATTTTTATCCGGATTAAATACACAACTTAAAACAAGAAGAAATGAAAAAGTCAAGTTATCCCATCCTGTTCCTGAGCCTGTTTATTATCTTCAATGCCTGTGCCCCGGTCTATAAATGCGGCGATTACATCCCCTACAAGACTCCGGCCACCTGGAGCAAAAACCTTAAGGCGGTCGTCAGCGAAAGGGACCAGCTGTGTGAGAACCTGGCGCTGAAGGTAAAGGAGAATGCCGGGCTGAAGAGCGATACTGCCGAAATGACCGGCACTATCAAAGACCTTACGGGTCAGTTGAATCAGCTGACAGCAAAGTACGATGATCTTCAGAAGAAATACGCCGGACTGATTGATGAGAATATATCCCAGACCGACCAGTTCAACAGGATGCTTAAGGCAAAATCAGATGAGCTGAATAACAAGGAAGCATTGCTCTCTGAAAGGGAAAAAGCCCTTGTGGAAATGCAAAAGATCATTGCAAAACAGGATTCCATTACAAGACAGCTTAACAGTGCCCTGCGTAATGCGTTACTGGGCTTCGCGTCTGATGAATTGTCCATAGAGATCAAGAACGGCAAAGTATACGTTTCACTGTCGGATAAGCTGTTGTTCAAATCAGGCAGCGCCGCGGTGGAAACAAAGGGGGTTGAAGCCCTGAAGGTTCTTGGTGACGTGCTTAACAAGAATCCCGATATCGACATCCTTGTTGAGGGACATACCGATAACGTGCCAATCAGGACCTCTGTCTACAGGGATAACTGGGATCTTAGTGTGGCCAGGGCAACATCCATTGTAAGGATATTGACTTCCGATTATAAGGTCGTACCTACGCGTCTTACGGCTTCGGGCAAAGGAGAGTATTACCCCAGGGCAGGCAACGAAACCGCGGAAGGCAGGGCCATAAACAGGAGAACAGAAATAATACTTTCTCCCAAACTGGAAGAGATCATGCAGTTAATAAATTGAATGCCATTCATTTGACACTCTGAATCCTCTGTGAAGAAACCAGAAAAAATTCTGATCCTCGGGATGGGTAATGACATCCTTACGGATGATGGTATAGGTCCCAGACTCGTCCGCGACCTGGCTAAAATGAAAGTCAGCCCGTTCGTCAGCTTTGAAGTATCCTGCTGCGGCGGACTTGAGATAATGGAATATATCAAAGGCTACGATAAAGTGATCTTCATAGATGCTATCCGGACGGCTGACGGGAACCCGGGTGAAGTATATAATTTTGATCTTTCCGGTTTCCGTGAGACTTCCAATTTATCGAACCTTCATGATATTAACTTTCTTACAGCTTTAAAACTGGGAAAAAACCTTGATCTGGAGCTGCCTTCTGATCTGCATATCATTGCCATCGAGATCGTGGAAGATATGGAATTCGGTGAGAAGTTCTCCGAACCTCTTGAAAAGCAATATCCACTGATCCTTAAAAAGGTTTACACTGTTGTGAAAAAGATCACCGGTTAAAAGTCAGCGATCACCGGTTAAAGGTCAGATCACCATTTAAAGATCTGCTCATACTGAAGTGATCTGCATTCATCTGTTATCAGTGCAGGATCCACAATCAAAGTCATTGTTTTTCTTTTGTTCATCATGTCGTTGTTTGTTCATTTCTTCGTAATTTTATATAGAAAAGTGTTGTCATTATTTTCAATGTATTTGTAATTACCTGTATACCTGTGTTTAACTGGCTTTAAAAATAGCTGTATATAAATATTTAATATGGAGGAACCTGCTAATGAATGAAAAATCAAAAATTCTGATCATCGAGGACGATGCTGACCTCGTTGCTGCAATAACCAAAATACTTGAGATCAAAGGGTACCTTGTTAAAAGTGCTTATGACCCCGAAGAAGGCTGGGAAAAACTCAGACTTGAGAAACCTGATCTGATCATACTTGATGTTATGTTCGGGAGCAGAGGTGAATCAAAAGGCTTCGATTTCGCTCAGCAGATCAGGTCCGACGTTCATTTCTCCGATATCCCGATACTTATGCTGACGGCAATAAACAGCGAAAAGCCATTTTTTAACTTCTCGCCTGAAACAGATGGTGAATTCCTTCCTGTTGATTCATTCCTTGAAAAGCCGGTTCAGACGGAAACCCTGTTTCTTAAAGTAGAGGAACTTTTAAAACAGAAGGTCAGCAAGTGGCATAATTGACCAAAATTAGAACAATATATTTTATTTATTATTTCTTTCTGCCGGGAAATTAATTGCCCTCCGGCTACCCTCAATTAGTGCTTTATCTCATTGTATGGCCAGATCAGTAATTGAGGATTCATTATAACTCAATCATAATTCAAATCAAGACATTACTTATTGTGACATGTTTCACATTAATAATATATTTATTATTAATGTTTGTTACTTATATTATTATTTATGTATATTTATTGCCATACTATATACAACCAGGTTCTTTACTTTATTAAATTCAATCTTATGGAATTCAAACCACGGATTGTGGCATTCCTCTGCAACTGGTGTTCATACACAGGCGCCGATCTGGCGGGAACATCCAGGATGGAATATAAAGCTAATGTAAGGGCAATAAGGGTAATGTGTTCAGGTCGTATTGAACCCACCTTTGCATTAAAGGCATTCATTAATGGTGCCGACGGTGTACTGGTCTGCGGCTGTCACCCCGGTGACTGCCACTACCAGGAAGGAAATTACCGCTGCCTCCGCAGATTTCTGCTTCTGCAGAAGTACATAAAACAAATGGGCATTGAAACCGAACGCCTTAAGCTCGAATGGATCAGTGCAAGCGAAGGCAAGCAGTTTGCCGAGCTGGTCAACAGCTTTACGGAAACGATCACTGAACTCGGACCCTGTAAGATCAGGGAAACCATGAAGGTTTAAATGTAACG
>JAHYJA010000010.1 GCA_019429325.1 Bacteroidales bacterium | reverse complement strand
GGATTGCGGATTGCGGATTGCGGATTGCGGATTGCGGTGAGCCGTTGAGTGAGCTGGGAGCAGGGAGCAGGGAGCGGGGAGTTGAAGGCAGCGAAGCAGAAAATTTAATTTCTAAAATCATAGTGTTATTTTATTAACATTGTTATTTATTTAACAAATAAATTATTATTTTTGTTGCGGAATTCAGAAGGCAGCGGCAGGTCTGTAACTGATCCGACATTAACACACTTGCAAACCAGAGAAATATGAAAACAATCAAATCACCGGAAGAGCTCAGGAGACTGAGGAATGAGATCCTCGGAAGAGTGCATCCCAAAGGTGACGGGACAAATGAAAAGGTTCTCGTCAGGGTACATTCCGGAACAAGCGGGCTGGCATCGGGCGCAAATGAGATCTTTGATTTCATTACGCTTGAACTTGAAAAAAGGAACATAGATGCTGTCGTGATAAGAACGGGTGATATGGGTTACTGTTTTGCAGAACCTACTATTGAGGTTACTCTCCCGGGCAGAAAACCTGTTGTTTTCGGTAATGTTGACAGGCATAAGGCTGATGAGATAATAGAAAAGTACATAAAGGGAGGGGAACTGTTAGAAGGGATACTTCCGGTCAATTATCAGACTATTGAATAAACAAAATAAGCGTAGAGGATTAACCATGTCACAATACAGGATGCAAATAATGGTATGCGGCGGAGCGGGCTGCAGCGACCTGAACAGCGAGGCCATCTTCGATAACCTTCAGCTCGAAATTGAAGCCTTTGCCCTTGAGAACGAGATACAGGTCGTGAGGACAGGCTGTTTCGGCCTGTGCGGACTTGGTCCGGTAGTAAGAGTGATGCCGGACGAGGTTATTTATACCCACGTTAGCCCCGACGATGCAACGGAAATAGTTTCCGAACATGTTCTAAAGGGCCGAAAGGTCGAACGTTTGCTTCATAAAGATCCTGTTTCTCAGAAGATTCTTGCCACTGAACCGGAGCTGTCAGCCTGCAAAAAGCAACTCAGGATTGTACTGAGGAATTGCGGCATAATCGATCCTGAAAACATAGAAGAGGCGATAGCCGCCAATGCTTACGAGGCCCTGGCTAAAGCTCTTACGGAACTGACACCGGACGAAGCGATAAAGATAATCAAGGATTCAGGACTAAGAGGCAGGGGTGGCGGCGGTTTCCCCACAGGACTTAAGTGGGAGATTGCCAGAAAGAACCAGGCTGAAGAAAAATATGTTGTCTGTAATGCCGATGAAGGAGACCCCGGTGCCTTTATGGACAGATCAGTCCTTGAAGGCGATCCTCATGCAGTACTCGAGGCAATGGCCATTTGCGGCTACTGCATCGGCGCCGCCAACGGATTGATCTATATCCGTGCCGAGTACCCGCTTGCAGTGGCAAGGCTTAAAACAGCGATCAGCCAGGCCCGGCAGTACGGGCTGCTGGGCAGCAATATCATGGGAACTGGTTTTAATTTCGATATCGGGATCAAATATGGTGCCGGAGCCTTTGTCTGTGGCGAGGAGACCGCATTAATCCACTCAATGGAAGGTCTGAGAGGTGAGCCTACAGTGAAGCCGCCGTTCCCGGCAGAATCGGGATTCAGGGGCAAACCCACCAATGTCAATAACGTGGAGACCTTTGCCTGCATATCGCCTGTTATCCTCAAAGGTGCAGACTGGTTCAGAAGTATCGGAACGGAAAAATCAAAAGGCACAAAGGTTTTTGCCCTCGCCGGCAAAATAAACAATGTGGGACTGGTTGAAGTACCAATGGGAACAACCCTTCGTGAGGTTGTTTTTGAGATCGGCGGCGGAATAAGAGACGGGAAAAAATTCAAGGCTGCACAGACCGGAGGGCCATCCGGCGGTTGTCTGACAGAAAAGCACCTCGACACACCCATAGACTTCGACAATCTCATCGCAGCAGGATCGATGATGGGTTCCGGCGGACTGATAGTGATGGACGAAGATGACTGTATGGTATCGGTAGCCAAATTCTTTCTTGAGTTTACCGTCGAAGAGTCCTGCGGCAAATGCTCCCCGTGCAGGATAGGCAATAAGCGCCTGCATGAACTTCTCGAACACATCACAAAGGGGAAGGGTGCACCAGCCGATCTTGACCGCCTGAGGAACATGAGCAGGGTCATAAAGGATACATCTCTTTGCGGACTCGGTCAGAGCTCACCCAATCCCGTCCTCTCAACTCTTGATAACTTTTATGAGGAGTATGAATCGCATGTGACCGCTAAAAAATGTCCGGCTGGCCAGTGCCGCGATCTCATGGAGTACTTTATAATCGAGGCAAATTGTGTGGGATGTACAGCATGTGCAAGGGTATGCCCTGTGAATGCAATTACCGGAGAGCGCAAAGAGCCTCACATCATCAATCCCGAAATATGCATCAAATGCGGTGCCTGCAAGGAGAAATGCAAGTTTGACGCAATCATCATTCATTAATCAGAGGAAAAGCGCAGATGGAAACAATAAAGCTGACAATAGATAACCGGGCGGTTGAAGTACCCCGCGGTACAACAATAAACAAGGCGGCCAGACTTCTGGGGATCGAGATACCGGTCCTCTGTTACATGGAACTGAAGGATATGAATATTGAGAACAAACCTGCCGGGTGCCGGATATGTGTTGTTGAGGTTGAGGGCCGCCGCAACCTTGCGCCCTCATGTGCAACGAATTGTGAAGAGGGGATGATTGTCAGAACTCATACAACCAGGGTTCTCAATGCCCGCAGGACAGTAATGGAATTCATTCTTTCCGATCATCCCAAGGATTGCCTTATTTGCGCTAAATCGGGGAACTGCGAACTTCAATCGATGGCTCACAAACTGGGGATCCGCGAGATACCCGGACAGGAAATTGCTGCAATGTCGACTTATCGTCTCGACACCTCTCCTTCTATCATAAGAGATCTCGACAAGTGCATCATGTGCCGGCGGTGCGAGATGATGTGCAACGAAATACAGACTGTTGGAGCATTGTCAGCTGTTAACCGGGGGTTTATGGCGGCTGTAGCGCCCGCCTTTGAGCAGAACCTCGAGCATTCAACCTGTACCTACTGCGGTCAGTGTGTTGCCGTTTGCCCGACAGGAGCACTTACTGAGGTTGACCATACACCGGATGTGCTGAGAGCTCTCGCCGATCCGTCAAAGACAGTAATTGTACAGACTGCTCCCGCCGTCAGGGCAGCTCTCGGAGAGGAGTTCGGAATGGAACCCGGCACCCTTGTGACCGGGAAAATGGTGTCAGCTCTCAGAGCGCTCGGATTTGATTATGTTTTCGATACCGATTTTGCAGCGGACCTTACGATAATGGAAGAAGGGACTGAGCTCCTCGACAGGCTGAACAGGCATCTCAGCGGAGACAAGAGTGCCAGGCTGCCTATACTGACATCCTGTTGCCCCGGCTGGGTCAACTTTTTTGAATATTACTTCCCCGATCTGAAGGAGGTTCCCTCAACAGCAAAATCGCCCCAGCAGATGTTCGGAGCGATAGCCAAAACCTATTTTGCCGATAAGATAAAAGTAAACAGGAAAGACCTGGTGGTTGTATCCATTATGCCCTGCCTTGCCAAGAAGTATGAATGCCAGCGCGAAGAATTCTCGACAGACAATAACCGGGATGTCGATTTCTCAATTTCCACCAGGGAACTGGCCGCTTTCATCAAACAGGCAAATATTGACCTGAACAATCTTGAAGAAGATGATTTTGATGCTCCACTGGGTGAATCGACTGGTGCAGGTGTGATCTTCGGGGCAACAGGCGGGGTGATCGAAGCAGCGGTCAGGACAGCTTACGAGTTGCAGACCGGCAAAAAGCTCGACAGGCTGGATTTCACTGAACTGAGGGGACTGGAGGGTGTGCGTGAGGCGACAATTGATTTCGACGGCTTGCCCGTAAGGATTGGTATTGCTCACGGACTGGGTAATGCAAGGAAGCTTCTTGATGATGTAAGGTCAGGCAAGTCGCAGTTTCATGCCATTGAAGTGATGGCCTGCCCCGGAGGCTGTATCGGAGGCGGGGGCCAGCCATTGCATCATGGCAACTCAGAGATAATAAAAGCCAGGGCAGCAGCAATTTACGCTGAAGACAAAAAGAAACCACTCCGCAAATCTCATGAGAACCCTTTCATAATAAAACTCTATGAAGAGTTTTTAGACAGACCAAACAGCGAAAAAGCTCACCATCTGCTTCACACACATTATTTTGAAAGGAAGAAAAAGATCGTTGTAAAACAGTAATCAACAACAAAGTTCAACATAAAATTCTGCATCATGTCAAGTATAAAAATAGAATTGAGACAGGAAGATATCGAAAAGATAAGGGAAATATGCAGTTCCTTCAACAAGGATCCACAGGAACTGATCAATATATTGCACAAATGTCAGGAGCATTTTGGCTACCTCCCTGCAGAGGTGCAGGAGGTTGTTTCAAATGAGCTCGATGTACCTGTGGCAAAGATATACGGTGTTGTTACATTCTATTCGTTCTTTACCATGACCCCTAAGGGAAGGCACCCGATAAGCATCTGCATGGGAACTGCCTGCTATGTAAGGGGAGCCGAAAAGGTGCTGGATGAGTTCAAAAAGGAGCTTAACCTTCAGGTCGGTCAAACTACCACCGATGGCAAATTCTCACTATCCAGCCTGCGATGTGTCGGTGCTTGCGGACTGGCTCCGGTTGTTCTGGTGGGTGATAAAACCTATGGAAGGGTGGCTCCGGATGATGTCAGGAACATTCTCAGGGAATACGAGTAGCAGATTCAGTTATTTTTCATGTTTTCAGAAAGCCGGGATTGTTTTTCTTTCCGGCCTTTTTTTTGTACCAGAAAAACTGATCCTTCTGCCGGTTCTTGTCGGCTCTGCTTCTGGCAACGTAAAGCTTTTTTCCGGTGTAAGGATCGAACCCCGTGTAATACATAAGTGTTGAAAGAGTCATCGGGGTTGGGGTAAAATCCTGAACCTGCTCAGGTCTGATGCCGAGGTTCCTGACCTCAGCAGCCAGCTCTCCCATGTCGCTGGCAGTACAACCGGGGTGAGAAGAAATAAAATACGGAACAATCTCATAATTAAGCCCGTGAGCAGTCTTCACCTTCTCAAAGCCTGCTCTCATTGTCCTGAAAAGGGAGAATGGGGCTTTTCTCATGTAATTAAGGACTTTCGGCGATGTATGTTCAGGAGCAACCTTCAGCCTGCCTGATGTGTGATTCACTATCAGTTCTTCAAAATAATCCTTCTCTGCCCTTCCGGCATTTTTGTTCCATTCCGGGAACAACAGGTCATACCTTATTCCGCTTCCGATAAATGCTTTTTTGATCCCTTCAGCACGTCTCACTTTTCGGTAAAGAGCTGTCAGACTGGCATGACTGACATCAAGGTTCGGGCAGACAGCGGGCCAGATGCAGGAGGGTCTTGCACATTTCCGGCATTTATCAATATTTCTGGCGGTCATCCGGTACATATTTGCAGAGGGGCCCCCAAGATCGGAAATGTAACCCTTAAATCCCGGCAACCGGGTTATTTTTCCGACCTCCCGGAGGATAGATTCCTCCGACCTGCTTATGATCTGCTTACCCTGGTGGGCAGCAATTGCACAGAAACTGCATCCCCCAAAGCACCCCCTGTGAATATTGACAGAAAATTTAATCATCTCGTAAGCAGGTATTTTCTCCTTTTTGTCATACCTGGGATGAGGCCTGTACTCATAGGGGAGATCATATGAGCGGTCGGCTTCGCGCTCATCCGCCGGTGCAAATGGCGGGTTAACAATCACCCGGTAATCACCGGCATCTTCAATAAGCCTTCCTGAACCGATCCTGTTCGATTCCCTTTCAAACACTATAAAGTTTTCAGCAAGGAGAACCTTGTCAGAAACGCATTCATCAAATGAGTGGAGGAAGATATTCTTCCAGTTTTTCTGTAAGGTTACTGGATCGTTCTTTCCGGCCCTGACAGCAGTCTGGGGTATTGTTTTCAGTGAGGCAAAGGGGATACCCCTGGAAAGGAGTCTTACCAGTTCGCGTACAGGCTGTTCTCCCATTCCGTAAACAAGCATGTCTGCTCCGCTTGTTAAGAGTATCGAAGGGTCAAGCCTGTCTTTCCAGTAATCATAATGTGTCAGGCGGCGCATGGATGCCTCTATGCCCCCGATCACCACAGGCAAATCGGGGTAGATCTTCTTAAGTATCTCTGTATAAACAACTGTGGGATAGTCAGGTCTGAAGCCTGCCCTGCCGCCCGGAGTAAACGCATCGTCGGAGCGCAGGCGTCGGGTTGCCGTGTAATGATTGACCATTGAGTCCATGTTTCCTGCCGTTACACCAAAAAAGTATTTCGGTCTGCCCATCTTGGTGAAATCCCTCAGATCATCCTTCCAGTTAGGCTGGGGGACTATAGCGACCCGCAGACCCTCGTCCTCAATAACTCTCGCAATCACAGCAGTTCCGAAAGATGGATGGTCGACATAGGCATCCCCGCTGAAGAGCACCACATCGGGTTGCTCCCATCCAAGCATCTCAATCTCCTTTTTTGTAGCAGGTAACCAGCCCATTGAACTTCCAATATTAATCCGTACTGCAAAATTACTGAAAATTACTATGCTGCAGGAGATTGTGATGTATATCAGGCAAGAATGTCATTAATTCCGAACGGCCTGATTGTTGCAGTATGTGTTCAGGGTGTGTATATTTAAATAGTGAAAAGGAACTCACGCAATAGTTATTATGAATGTTACCAGAATAAATAACCAGCATAAAAAACTATGTCGTCTGGTCTCGGCCAAGAAGATCAAGCAAAGTCTTGATATTCTTGAAGATATGATTGACGACTCACAGTCGGGAAACCTGCGTGACGAATATAATGATATAGTCATGACTTACCGGAACATGCTTACATATACCATTGAAGGTATAAATGATCCGGAGCGGGGACGGATATATCTAAAGCTCATTCAGTCGATCCTGAGCCTTTCTGACCGTGTTCGTCAGGACATATTGTCACATTATTCGGGTTGGCACACATACTGGGTCAGGCAGCAGACGGAGAAAGAGCAGAGACTTACAGGCAAATCAATAGTCGAGACCGTTGATGATCTGATGTTCAAATCGGAGCTGGATGAGTGGCTCAAGCTCAGCCACGAATTCAATCCTGACCCTGATTCGGAGATCTCCAGGAAGCACAAGCAGCTTATAAGTAACATTTTCAATCACTTGTGGCTTACTGATTATTATGACGAAGCCGAGAGGAGTCTGATAGACATTATTATGAATTACGGAAAATTCAGATGGCATGAAGCCGGCCTCTTTGTCAGTGCCATTACACTGAGCGGTTTAAGGACCTGGCAGCCGGAAAAGCTGATGCACCTGACAGATTTTTATGAAGCGGCAACAGAGCAGGTTATGGAACGAGCCCTGACA
Organism: Bacteroidales bacterium; assembly: GCA_019429325.1. GTDB lineage: Bacteria > Bacteroidota > Bacteroidia > Bacteroidales > VadinHA17 > LD21. Next base: position 32,193 of record JAHYJA010000010.1, on the reverse strand, counting down.
GGACTTATTTTGACCCTGCATTACTATAATGAGAGAGTACTTCTCTATCCGGAGGTTATGGAGAGGATAAGGAAGCTGAGCGAAGGGGCCGGATTCAGGGAGCACTGCAGGATAATTGTTTTTCAGACCATCAGGTCGAGGGAGACGGAAAAGCTGAGTAAAAAGCTTCATGATGAGATAATACCCAAGGTCGCCAGGCTAAAGCCCGGAATTGATGAAAAGCTGGGTCTCGACAATATTCTGCCGGGCGACAGGGACGAAGAGAAAAATCCCGACTGGGCTGAGATGTTCAGTGATTCGGAGGAGATCTTCAAAACGATGGAAGAGCTCACAGAGCTTCAGATGGAAGGAGCTGATGTTTATATGTCGGCTTTTGCCAATCTCAAACATTTTGATTTTTTCAAGGACTTTCAGAACTGGTTCGTCCCTTTTCATCCCGATCATGAAACAGTCGATGAGATATTCAGGGATAAGATTCTCGGGCCGGGCACCAATGAGCTTGCTGAAGCGCTATACAAGACCCCTTTTATCTGCAACTCCGACAAATATTCCCTTCTGCTGAATCTCAAATATCTTCCTTCGGCCCAGAAGAAAATGATGCTCAAGGTATTCCGTATGGAGCTTGAGGGTCTCCAGGAGTTGAACGCGGAGCAGAATGCTGCAGATCCGTACAGAAGTTTCAGAACTGTCGTAACGCAGTATCTGCAGGATATTTACAGGTTTTTCAAACTTTCGCCCTACAGGAAGGAGTTCGAGGATATTTTTCTGGGGAAGCTGGATATTTACAATTCAGAGTTTTTCAGGATGTCCTGTAACGCTCCGGATGCGGAAGCTGGTCTTGCCGACTATTTCTTCAACAAAGGTTTTTATGATGATGCTCTTGCGATCTTCCTTAAACAACTAAGGGAGAGAACCGCTGATGCCCATCTGTATGAAAAGGCGGGATATTGCTACCAGCAGAACAAGGATTATGAAGAAGCCCTGAAATTATACAAGAGAGCAGAACTTATTGACAGGAAGGTCTGGACACTGAAGAAAGCTGGATTATGTCTGAGGCGCCTCGGAAGGAATGAAGAAGCTCTTGAATATTATCTTCAGGCCCATGACATGGAGCCCGACAACATCCATACAATCGTCATGACCGGACATTGCTATCTCGATCTGAAGGATTATGAATCGGCGCTGAAATACTATTTCAGAGTTGAGTACCACGAACCAGGGAACCTTAAAATCCTCCGGCCGATAGCTTACTGCTATTTTGCCCTGGGGAGGTTCGACGACTCAGAAAAATACTATGACCGGCTCTCTGAGGGCAGGCTAAATGCTCACGATCACATCAACATGGGGCATCTGTCGTTATGCAAGGGAAACCGGAAGGAAGCTATTGAGTTATACCGGTTGAGCTATAACAGCGGGGAGATCTCGCTTGAGGAATTCATAAATATATTTACCGAAGATGAGTCGTTGCTGATCTCTCTGGGGATCAACCAGGATGACCTGCCTATTCTGCTCGATTATCTTTTATTTACCGGTTGACATACCGGATGTATCATCTCCCCGCATTTATGGCGGAGGGGGTTGAGGCTGGTTTTCCCTCATCCTTCTCCTGTCGGAATCGGGCCGGCGCCTGTCCCGTGTTCTCAGTGTGTCATTTCGCTGATCCCGCCTCCCCTGTCTTATCATTTCCTGACGACGGTCATCCATCTCTTTCAGCCTCGCTATCTGCTCTTTCGTAAGGTTTGCATCAAGCTCCTTTCTGAAGGCCCTCATATTTGATTCAAGGTCCTTACGGAACTCGTTCTGAAGCTCGCTGTTGATCTTTGCATATTTGTCGAGAATAACTTCGATCCTGGCTCTCTGCTGTTCATCGGGTTGTATAATGCTATAGAATCCCTCCCTGAAACGCTCCTCTGAGAAATAGACACGTACGGGTTTCAGCCTGTGGAGCCTGAGCTGGGCGGAAGTAAGCATACCAAGCACAAATCCGAGGGCCAGAGTAACGATTACAAGTATGATTGGTTTCGCTTTCATGATTCATTATTAATTTCCCGTTAAAAGGCACACAATGCTCTCATCATAAGTGTCGCTCAAACCAATAAATGAATTAAAAGAGAGTGAGCCCTCCATCAGAAATATGGAGATCAGCAGAATAACGATTGCGGCAACGCCTGTAAGCGCTATTCTGTAAAAAACATAGTTCATGCCTTTGATAAATTCTGCCTGCGGCAGAGAAGCAGAAACCGCATGAGAGAGCCTGTCAAGCACCTTATCGCTAAAACCGTAGCTAAAATCCGGGGAGATTCCTGCTTCTTCCAGTTTCTCCGGAAATGCCCGGGTATCGGCATCGGGATCCAGCGACCTGATTAACATTTTCTTAATCTCTGAAGCTTTCATGACTATTATAATTTGTTTAAAATTCCTTTTAATTGTTCCTGTGCCCTTGATAACCTTGAGAGAACCGTGCCTATCGGCAGATCAAGGATTTCCGCAGTTTCTTTGGTGGAATACCCTTGCAGCATTCTCATTGTCAAAATAATCCTGAACCTGGGATCCATGCCTTTGAGCGCTTTGCCAACAATTTCTGATGCATCCCTTCTTTCCTCTGAATCATGAGCAGCAATTTCATACTCATACATCTCGTTATTTCCCGCCTGCGTGAACATTGAAAAAAATCTTTTCCTCCTTTTTAATTCATTCAGTGTGAGGTTAACCGCGATCTTCTGTATGTAAGTCGACAGTTTCGCTTCGCCCCTGAAGTCCGGCAGTGACTTGTAAAGTTTAATGAACACGTCCTGTCCGATATCCTCGCTGTAAACAGAATCGCCAAGCATACCTTTCACCGTTCGCGCCACCATCCCCTGATACCTGGCAATTATTTCTCCGAACGCCAGTTTGTCGCCTTCGATAGAAGCCTTTACCAGTTCATCATCTCCATACTGCCTGTACGATTCCCTGATCATACTCTGTTTTATAGACAATTGTTACAGGGATATTATTCCCTTTTGTTAATTTTTATTAACAATTAAATAAAATGGAAGAATAATTAAAAACTCCGCAGACCTTACCTGTCCGCGAATGATTCACTCCTTTTAACCAGCCGGACCTCATAATCGCTTGAATATCTGATAAGAAAAAGATTATTGTTTTCAAAACCGTCATCTGCCGATCTTCTTCTGAAGTCGAAGAAGGTATGAAGTAGGTCAGGATTATGGATCCAGGGATTCTCGATGAATTTCTTCCCATGGAGGGTCAGGCCGCTGAGAAAATACCAGGTAATATCATAACCCTGCCATGCGTAGCTCATTTCTGAAGGCTGTGAATAGAATTTTCTATAGAAATCAGCATTGAACTTTTTCACATCACGTTCCGAGTAGTCGATCCAGTAGGGTGAAAAGACCAGAAGTTGAAGATCAAACATAACCCTTGGGTCGAAATTCTCATTACCAAGTATTCTCATTGAAGGATATCCAAGCACCTTAATATTGTACTTCCTGGAAAGTGCATGAATATCAAGCAGTGTCTCGCTCATTACGGGAGTCTCCTCGGAGGCGATAACAATAAGGTTAGGTGTCTGTTCAGAGAGTGCCTGCCGCAAACGGTTGATGGAGTCATTTCCAAAAACCGACCTGCTGTAAAATATCAGTTCCCTGAATTTTATCTGTTCATAGGGTATCTTATAACTCATTTCCTGAAAGATCCCTGACCTTAAACTGCGGACCTCCTGATTCTCACCTGACGGGTCGTTATGTATGAACACAATGTTATGGTCATAATACATGCTGATTTCCCTGGCAAGAGTATTCCTTGCCACTTCCGTGGAACCGGTTGCCATAAAGAGTGCCGGATTTCCTCTAAGCACTGAATTATTGGTCAGCGGGACAGGCGATACCACGGGTATACCCCTTTTGCCGGCATAGGAGGCAGCGATCAGCAGATTATTGGAGTAGACCGGCCCGATAATGAGGTCCATCCTGTCAAGTTTTCCTTCTCTGATCAGTTTCAGCAATCCGATTGAATCACTTTTTATATCGAATACATGCAGATTGATATCCAGTCCGAGAGACCTCAATGTGTCCACTGCGAGAAGGATACCCTGGTACATCTCAATAAATCCTATGCTCCGCGAAAAGACCCAGTCGTCAGGTTTGCTTATTACCTTGTATGTCCGTTTACCCTTCACTACAGATGAAGAGTCTATTTCAATCCGGGCGGAGTTCTCTTTCAGATAGAGTGGAAGCAGTACGGCCACATCGAGCGATCCCCTCAATCTTGTGACAGGTGTGGTCTCGGGCAACCTCTCATGGAAGCCGGCCGGCTGTTCATCAGCGGGGATATCCGGTATTATTTCAGCTACGGGAGGCCTGCCTGGCGTCCCCTGAACAGGGATTCTGACGTAGTCACCAACCTGGGGAAACCGCAGTTCCCTGTTTTCCCTTCTCAGCTCCCTAACTGTAATCCCGTACCTGTCTGCTATTGAGGCCATTGTTTCACCCTTCAGGACTTTGTGATAATAGTATTTCTGCACCTCATCATCAAACTTCTCTTTCTCGCTCATCAGCACTCTTCTTGGAACAGCTATTTCGGATCCGACCGGTAGCTTGTTTATTTCCATTCCCGGATTAGCTTCAATTATCTCATTCTCTGAAACTCCGTACGTTCTGGACAGGAAGAAAACCGTTTCACCGGGCTGAAGTCTGTGATAGAGGTAACGGGTTTCATCGCGCTGTAAAGGCTCCGGCTGATAAACCTGAGCCGGAGAATCCGTCACGGACCTGACAGGGATTCTCAGGGCCTGCCCTTCCTTAAGTCCATGCAGAACAGGAGGATTCTCTCTGGTCAGTTCTTCGGCAGTAATACCATAAGCTCTTGATATAGAATAAACTGTTTCTCCTTTTTTTGCCACATGGATATAATAGGGCACACCTGATATAATAGCCTTATCCTTCGATCTTTCGACAGCTACCTGGTTAAACGCAGGAGTAACCGGAATCATAAGGAGAGTTAAAGTGACCAGGTATTTAATAAAGTCGGATATCATCTATATCAGTTTAATTATTCAGATTGAACCACAAATGTAACAACAATTTAAATTGTCACTGCCAGATATGATTAAAAGAGGTTTTGAAATCAGTCTGATCATATATTGTTCTGCAGGAATGTCGCAAGAAAGCTTTTGCAATTGTTTTCAATTCTTTCGGCGACGTTGCTGATATCGGTTCTGATGAATTGCTCACCGGCAAGCTTCTCATATAGTTCTATGTATCGTTCAGAAACCGCGTTAACAAAATCATCGGTCATTTCCGGTACCCTCTCCCCTGCTCTGCCCTGAAATCCGTTGGACATGAGCCACTCCCGGACAAACTCTTTCGATAACTGTTTCTGAGGCAGGTTTTTTTCAAAGCGCTCAATGTATTCATCCGCGTAGAAATAACGCGAAGAATCGGGTGTGTTAATCTCATCAATCAAAAGTATTTTCCCGTCTTTCTTTCCGAACTCATATTTTGTATCCACAAGTAACAACCCCTTTTCGGATGCTATCTCCGCACCTCTTCTGAACACTTCCATGGAATATTTCTCAAGAAGATCATACTCCTCCTCAGTTACGATACCCTGCATTAATATATCTGACCGCGAGATATCCTCGTCGTGAAGCCCCTTCTCCGCTTTTGTGGTAGGGGTAATGAGTGGTTCAGGAAAACGCTGGTTTTCTCTCATACCGTCCGGCACAGGGATACCGCAAATCTCTCTGGCTCCGGACCTGTAGGTACGCCAGGCGCTGCCGGTAAGGCATGCCCTAACAATCATTTCGACAGGGTAGGGTTCACATTTACGTCCGAAGGTTACTGCCGGATCCGGAGTGGCTATCTTCCAGTTTGGCACGATGTCGCTTGTTGCATCAAGGAATTTTGATGCTATCTGATTCAGAACCTGACCCTTGTAAGGTATGCCTCTCGGCAGGACGACATCGAATGCAGAAATCCTGTCTGTAACGACCATCAGAAGGTAGTCACTTCCGATATGGTATACATCCCGGACTTTACCCTTATAAATGCTTCTCTGTTCCGGGAAGCGGTAATCTGAGCTTAAAACACTCCTTTTCATTTTCTAATTATATGGGTCTATTTTTATTCTCATCATTTTCTTCCTTTTCGTAAGCCTTCACAATCCTTCTGACAAGTCTGTGCCTGACGATATCACTTTCATCAAATTTAATAATGGAGATCCCTTCGATATCTGCCAGTATGCGCATTGCCTGAAGGAGTCCCGAATCAGGTTTTCTGGGGAGATCAATCTGGGTAGTATCACCTGTCATAATGAATTTGGAGTTCACGCCCATCCGTGTAAGAAACATCTTGATCTGGCTTATGGTGGCATTCTGCGCTTCATCGAGAATAACAAAAGCGTTTTCGAGTGTCCTTCCCCTCATGAATGCCAGCGGGGCAATCTGTACGGTACCATCTTCCAGCCAGGTTTCAAGTTTCTTATAGGGGAGCATGTCATGAAGGGCATCGTACAGGGGCTGGAGATATGGGTCGAGCTTCTCTTTCATATCACCCGGCAGAAAGCCGAGTCTCTCCCCTGCCTCAACTGCGGGCCTGGTAAGGATTATCCTTTTTACCTCCCGCTCCTTCAGGGCCCGCACGGCAAGAGCGATTGATGTGTATGTTTTGCCTGTTCCGGCAGGACCTTCAGCAATTATCAGATCATTTGACCTGTAGTCATTCACCAGCACCAGCTGGTTTGCTGTCCTGGCCCTTACAGGTTTCCCGCTCGTCCCGAACACGATTGTCTGTTCAAAGTCTCCGTTCGAGGCCGATTTCATGTGCTCTTCATCGAAAAAGTACTTCTCAAGATCCTCCTCATCCATCCGGTTATATTTCCTGTAGTATTCGATAAGATAATTGAACTTCTCGGCAAACAGTGTTATCTCCCCTTCTTCCCCGATACATTTTATCTCATTGCCTCTTGCAATGATCTTGATCTTTGGGAAAAAACTGCGGATTTTATCAAGGAGAGAATTGTTAGCACCAAAAAAGACAACAGGATCGATATCTTCAAGAAAAATTATTATCTCTGTCATTAATTCAATACAAAGTTTGTTTGCTTCACTTGTTTTTCTTATCCGGCTAATGCAGGCCTGTTCATTAATAATAGGATCTTTAACCGATACAAAGTAAATTAATTTTCGCCAGAAGATTATCTTTGTTAAAAGTTTTTCCCGATGCCTGTAATTACCCTTACAACTGAATGGAGGCCTGATGATTTCTACTATGGGATACTCAGGGGGAAATTGTGCAGCCTCTGTCCCGGAGCTACCGTTATAGATAATGCTTCCGGTATCCCTCCGTTTAATATTGCACAGGCCGCATTTATTATAAGGAACACCTTCAGCAACTATCCTGAGGGCACTATTCACATTATTTGCGTGCATTCTGAATCGCATAATAATGAAAACCATATAATTGCGAAAGCAAAAAATCATTTTTTCATTGGCACCGATAACGGGATATTCAATCTGATTCTCAATGGCGAACCCGAATTAGCAGTGATGACGGAACATAAAGACACAGATAATGAGCTCGACATCTTTGCCGGGGCGGCAGCAGGCCTGATCTCAGGGAAGAGTCCGGAGGATCTGGGAAGGAGGATGAAAAGCATTACCGAAAGAGTGCCCCTGAGGGCAACGATTGATAAAGAGGTTATAATCGGAAGCATTATATTTATCGATTCCTACGGAAACGCCATTTCAAACATTACCAGGGAGCTTTTTTTGAGGGTTTTTGAAAAGAAAGAGTTTCGTATTCTGGTTCAAAGCAATAAAAATTACACCGGCCGGATTTCACAAAAATACAGCGATGTACCTGTCGGAGAAATGCTCGCGCGTTTCAATCCGCTTGAACTTCTGGAGATATCAATTAACGGGGCTAATGTTTCTGAATTGCTGAGTCTCGAAATAGGCTCTGTGGTCAGGATCGACACTGCCGGCAAATCATATGCCAGGGATCGCTTATTTTAACAACTTAAATTTATGGACACCTTTCAAAGAAGTGCTGAAGAGTTTAAAAAGCTCCTTTCCATTATGGATGAGCTAAGGTCAAAATGTCCGTGGGACATGAAGCAGACTTATGAATCTCTTCGCAAGCTTACAATAGAAGAGACTCATGAGCTGGCCGATGCCATCTACTCAGGCGATGATGACGGAATAAGGAATGAGCTCGGGGATCTGATGCTTCACATTGTCTTTTACGCCAGGATCGGAACTGAGAGGGGTGTGTTTACAATGGAAGACGTACTTAAGGGAATAAACAAGAAACTGGTTTACAGGCATCCGCATGTATTTGGCAATGTAGCCGTTTCGGGTGCCTCGGAGGTGGAAGAGAACTGGGAACAGCTCAAGATGAGGGAAAAGGAGGAGTATAAACCGGTACTATCAGGTGTTCCGTCTTCTCTTCCGGCGATGGTAAAGGCCAACAGGATACAGGAAAAAGTGAGAGGAGTCGGGTTCGACTGGGAAAACCGCGAACAGATATGGGATAAGGTACTCGAAGAGATAACTGAACTTAAAGAGGGGATAAAGGATCAAGACCGGGAGTCAATTGAGTCGGAACTTGGGGATGTGATGTTTTCGTTGATCAATGCTTCGCGCCTTTATGGTATCGACCCTGAGGCGGCCCTCGAGAAGACCAACCGGAAATTCATCATGCGATTCAACTACCTGGAGAAGGAGACACTCTCGAAAGGAAGATCTCTTCACGAGATGAGCCTCGATGAAATGAATGTGATCTGGGAAGATGCAAAAAAAAATGAGTAAGCTTCTGTTGATGCTGATCAGTACAGGTCAGCTAAAGGTTTTTGCCACAACATAGCTCAGGAGCTGATAGATTATTTTTGCAGCTACAAAATCAGGGACTTTGTTGTCCGGCGAAGGGCACAACTCGACCACGTCAAACCCGACAACATTCTTCTCCCTGATCACCTCCGCAAGGAAATGCATAAGTTCGAAATAATCCGGGCCGCCCGGTTCAGGCGTTCCCGTTGAGGGGATAAGGGAAGGATCGAAGACATCAAGGTCGATGGTAATATAAACGTTTTCGGTCAGTTTATTCAATGCCTTGCGATAGAGGCTCTTGTCGTAATAAAGGTTATGAGCAAAAAAGAGCCTCTCCCTGTTGGTGAGCGGCACCTCGCCCGCAGACAGACTTCTGATACCAACCTGCACTATTTCCGCCTTCTCCCTTACCCTTGCCATAACACATGCATGGTTATAACGCGACCCCTCATACTCCTCTCTCAGGTCAGTATGAGCATCGAGCTGAAGGACCGACAGTTTACCGAAATAATCTGCAAAAGCTCTGACAGATCCGATTGTTACAGTGTGATTGCCACCAATGATAACGGGATACTTTCCCGCTTTAAGAAGGGTCATTACCCTGTCATATACTGCATCTGTAAGAGCCTCCGGGCTACCGGAAGAGACAACGGGACCGGCTGTGAAAATTCCCTTCAGGTGAGCCTGGGTTGAGGTTTCAATATCGTAGAACTCGAGGTTGACTGACGCTTCAAGTATTGCCGCAGGCCCTTTTTCAGAACCCTTAATCCAGGTACTTGTCTGATCGTAAGGTACCGGAACAATCACAAAAGTTGAATCGTCGTAGCTGTATTTTACCTCATCGCCTCCGAAATTCATGGCACTGTTATAAACGGGATATTTACTCTGAGATTCCGGGTGCCGGGGCTGACTCCTTTTCCGTGTCAGGTGCGGTATCTGCTGCGGCTTCAGGTGAGGGTTCAGGATCATCTTTCACCAGAAGGTCCTTCTCATGAAGAATATTGTACCATTTAACAATCTTCCTGATATCGCTCAGGTAGACTTTATCCCTTGAGTATTCAGGAATTAACTCCCCGAAGTAATTCTTAAGTTCGTCCGCACCTGCTTTTGGATCGATTGACGGTCCTCCGTTCTCCTTTTCATGGATCATGTCAAAAACTTTTCCCAGAAGCATGTCCTCATTATCGGTAAAGACTGAGATGTCTTCAAGGGAGCTAACCTTTGCAGAGCCAAACGCGCTGGTCCTTTTGCCGGTTTCAAGATTCTCAACAACTATTGAATTTTTTCCCTGGGCAATAAATCTGAAAAGACCCGGTTCGCCTGAGATCGCAACAATATCCTTAAGCTTCATAATGATTGTATATATTCAGATTTAACGTATAACAGAGTTCTTTTGTTTTATAATGTTCCGCACCTTAAGGCCGGGAAGATCATTTCATACCCCTCTCCTTTTTTATTTTGTTGTATGCATCGCTGACCATTTTGAATTTCTCATCTGCCACCTTTCTGAAATCCTCCCCGAGATGGCTGACTTTATCCGGATGATATCTGAGCGCCATTTTCCGGTATGCTTTCTTTATCTCTTCATCCGTGGCGCTTCTGTCTGTCTCAAGGATCTTGTAAGCGGAATCGGTCTCCGGAACAAACATATTCTTGATCGAAAGGAAATCTGAGTCTCCGATTCCCAGATATCCTGATATTCTTTCGATAGTTTCAAATTCTCCCTGATGGATCACCCCGTCGGCATTGGATATATTGAAGAGGATGTGCAATAGCTGCAGGCGTGAGGGGTAATCCATGTTTTTACTGATCTGAATGCAGACATCTCTGACCGGAATATTCTGGTTCAGAAGGTCACGGAGAAGTATTGTTGCCTCCTTTGCAGTCTCCGTTCCGAATTGTCTGACAAAAAACTGCTTTACATAATCCAGTTCCGATCTCAGCACCTTCCCGTCGGCTTTCATAACCGCAGCAATAAGCACCAGAAGGCTCATTCCGAAAGCTCCCTGTGCTGTGGTGTCAGGAGATGATGCATATCGCGAGGTATGCACCGTTGTATTGTCAATAAACGAGCCCACAACAAAGCCGAGCAATCCGCCTATCGGCCCCCCCATCACCCAGCCGAGTCCTCCTCCGATCCATTTTGCAAAATTTCCCATTACGCCTCCCGCTTCTTAATCAGGTTCAAAATATCCTGATGAATCTCCAGTATTGCCGGAATTATCATGTCATTCTCTGAATTTCTTATCACGTAGTCTGACAATCTTATATTTGAATCATCATCCATCTGGTTCCTTACTCTTTCCATTACCTGGTCGCGTGTCAGCTTGTTTCTCTTCACGATTCTTTCAATCCTCTCCTCCAGCGGGGCAACAATAGTGGCGACCTTGTCAACAAGCTTATATCCCCCGCTCTCAAAGAGAATGGCTGCTTCCATTATCACATAGGGGGCCTTCTGATCTGCCGCCCATCCGGTAAAATTAGCAAAAACAAGCGGGTGAATTATTGAATTGACCTTCTCAAGAAGGAGCCTGTCATTGAAGATAAGGCCTGCCAGCCGTTGTCTGTCAAGATCTCCGCCGGTATAAAGGTCGGTGCCTGCAGCTGAGTTTATCTGCCGGATAATTTCAGTGTCATTATCCATCATTTTTCTGGCTTCCAGGTCAGCCAGAAAAACCGGGATGCCGAGAATTTCAAAGACCTTGCAGACAGAGGTCTTGCCACTGCCGATACCGCCCGTGATTCCCAGTTTGAAAATGGATCTGCTCATCTTGATTTCCTTTCGATAATGAAATCAACTTCCGTGGGAGAGATCCTGAGCGAATTCACGAACGATGGGACATTTCTGACTTCGACGGGAATTTTCTCAGACGAGTTAATGTTTGCCCTCTTCAGATCTATAAAAATGTCGAATGGCCTGTCTTTAAGTTTCGCATAATCGGTAACAGCCACAAAACATTTAACTGTTACGGCATCGGGAAAGATCTTGATATCAGTCGTGTCGGGAACATTAACTATTCTGACCGGAACCAGCAGTTCAGCCTCGGTAAACTGCTCGACCGGGATGGTGACGTTCACCCTCTTCTCCGAGAGACTGTAGTTCTCCGAGCCAACAAGGACCAGATTTCTTTTGACGGTCTCGCTGAGGCCTGTAAGCTTCCTGAATCTTGTCCTTATGGTGCTTATGGTGTCGACTATATTGCGCGGACCTGTAATTACGACAGAATCGGGATCAACAACCAGCGATCCTTTAACGAAATATTGCCTTTCCGTGTTAATTTCAAGATCCGGGGTAACAGGCACGGATTTTGAAATGATCCGGTCGAAGGAAAAGAACAGGGTATCAGGTTTAATCGATGTAATCTGGCAGTCGGTTCTCAGCTGGCTTGTAAGTCTCGGAACCAGGCCGGAGGTCATGATATAATAGGTAAGGGTCCGGCTTCCCGGCACCCTCCTGTAATTGACGCTTGAAATGTCTATCATCACCGGAGTACGGCTTCCTGCAAGCCTCAGTTTAAGGATAGAGTAACCGGGGCCCTTCAGGTAGAGGTTCAGTCTTGGCGGCAGATCTTCCACAAGCACTCTGTCTGTAGGAAGATTGATATATTTTATCGGATATCTGATTTCTGTTTCAATATCCTTTGCCAGGGAATTCAGGAACCAGAAAACAAATGAAAGGACCAGGAAAAAAATAAAAACCACTACGTCCCTGTCGGCAGGACTTCCTGGTTTTCCCATAAAGTTCCGTAACCATACCCAGCTTACCCCTTTCATCAGAAAACATTTAAGGATCCTTCTATTTCTGCTCGATGTCAGTCGGGTCTTTCAGCAGGGCACTCTTATCGACTTTAAGTTTCAGGTCACCTCCGACTTCCAGCATAACGTAGTTATCCTTAACCTCGTTGACCCTTCCGTAAATGCCTCCGGTGGTAACAACTTTATCACCCTTCTTAAGTGCGTTTCTGTAACTGGTCATCTCTTTTTGTTTCCTCATCTGGGGTCTTATCATGAAGAAATAAAAGACAACAAAAACAAGTATCAGAGGGAGGAAGGTCACGAGGGTATTACTCTGCCCGGAAGCTCCTCCGGCCGGTTGCCCCATTAAAAACAGATAAGCAAGATTGGTCATTTTTGTAATTATTTGGTTATTATTTGCATTGATTAAAAGTTACTGTACTCGAGGAGTGCTGAAATGATTATACATCTTCCCTTACGGTTTCTCCCACCAGGCCCCTGCCCTGCTTGTTGAAAAGACCCTCTTTCCTTATTTCCCTGACAATATTATCAAGAATTCCGTTCACAAAGGTACTGCTTTTTGATGTACAATAATATTTGGCTATTTCAATATACTCGTTCAGGGTGACCTTTACAGGGATCTCGGGAAATTCAAGTATCTCGGTAACTGCCAGTTGCATAACCAGGATGTCCATAAGCGCGATCCGTTCCAGCTCCCAGTTGGTTGTGTTATTCTCTATAAGTTCCGAGCATCTTCCGGAATTAACGACAGCCTTTCTGAATAAATGCAGTACAAAATCCTTGTCCTCTTCATTTTTGAACATCGGCAACAACCCGGTTTTTTCACCAGAATCGGCTTTGAACCTTTTAAGTGTTTTTTCAACCATAGCGGAAACATATTCAAGATCGTCGTTCCAGTATATGCTCTGCTCTTCAATATTTGTCAGAAAGTCTTCGCAGCCTGTAATAAGCTCTGTGATCAGTCTTATGATGAATTTCCTGTCGCTCTGATAACTATTTTCCTCCGACAACAGATAGTCGTTATAAACTTCCCATCCTATCATTTTATTATAAAGCATTCGGGGTACATGGGGATTATTAACCCATGAAATTTTTGTTGCGGAGATGTATCTGTTTAGCGCAAGGTTATCGCCAAGCTGTTTAACAACCTGATTATCAACAAATTTTCTTACCGGATTAAGGTCTTCCTGTGTAGGAACCCTCTTGCGGAGGGCCTGATCAATCCTTTCAGATGCTATTTTAGCCAGCTCCAGTACCAGCAGGAGGAGATAATGATAAAGTTCGTAGGTTTTGTTGATGCTGAATAAAAGTTCTTTTTCAGCCAAGGCCAGGTCGTCATCATCCCTGCGGTTAAAGGCATAAAGTATGAGTAAAGCTTTAATGCGTAGTAGTCGTCTGCTGATCATTGATAAAGAACCTCTGATTTCGCTGCAAAAATACTCTTTTTCCTTTACCGTCAAAACAACTTTACTAAAAATAGGCACTATCGGAGGCTCCTGTTTTGATTTTAAAAATATTTGTTACATTTGACAGTCGATAACCTGCCTAACACTAACAGACTCAGAGATGGAAGAAGAAAGCGGAGCAAAAGAAGCAATGAACGGCGCTGATGAAAAAATCATCAGGGAAGAGATCTTTACAAAAGTTGTAAGGGCCGGGAAGAGAACCTATTTTTTTGATGTAAAGGCCACCCGGAAAGATGACTATTACCTCACAATTACTGAAAGCAAGAAGAGACTGGGGAAAGAAGGGAAGATCTTCTATGAAAAGCATAAGATATTTCTTTACAAGGAAGATTTTGAGAAGTTCGCTGAAGGGTTAAAGGATGCTGTCACCTATATTGATGACGGCAAGGATATAATAAGGCCGGCCGGTTCACCGGCCGGTGATGAGATCAGGGAGGGAGCCGGTGAGATGGCATCAGAGGAGTTCACGAATATTGAATTTGACGACCTTGGCAAGAAATAAGGGAGAACCTGATGAATGTCTGATTACATTCTTCTTATACTGGCGATTATCCTGATGCTTGTTGGTATTATCGGATGCCTTGTTCCAGTTCTTCCCGGTCCGCCTGTGAGCTTTCTTGGACTGGTTCTGCTTCATTTCACCAGGTTTGCATTCTACCCGACCGGAATACTTGTCACCATGGCAGTTATTGCACTGCTGGTGACGGTCCTTGATTATATAGTACCTGTATGGGGTACCAGGAAATTCGGTGGTTCCAAATACGGTACAAGAGGGGCGGCCGTGGGTCTTGTCATCGGGTTGTTCCTCGGGCCGGCCGGAATAATTATCGGGCCTTTTGTCGGAGCGCTGGTTGGCGAGCTGATTTTCAAGGATGATCTGAGATATGCCTTCAGAGCAGGATTTGGCAGTCTTCTGGGGTTTCTTACCGGCATCGGACTGAAGCTTGCCGCCTCCTTACTGATGACCTTCTATTTCGTCAAGGAGCTTGTTGGGTAGCGTAGAGCGTAGAGCGTAGAGCGTAAAGCGTAGATCGTAGAGTATTAACGAGGAGTGTGGATCAGGGATTTCCGAGGGTTGCGACCATCACGGCTTTGATTGTATGAAGCCTGTTTTCAGCCTCATCAAACACGATGGAACGTTCTGATTCAAACACATCCTCGGTGACTTCCATACCATCAAGACCAAATCTCCTGTAGATATCCTCTCCCATTTTGGTTTCCCTGTTATGGAAACCCGGCAGGCAATGGAGAAATTTGACTTTCGGATTACCTGTTTTTTCAATTATCTCATTATTGACCTGGTAAGGCTTAAGAAGCTTGATCCGTTCCTCCCACACTGAATCCGCTTCTCCCATTGAAACCCAGACGTCAGTATACAGAAAATCGACACCCCGCACTGCTTCATCAACATTATCGGTCACAGTGATCATGGCTCCGGTTTCCCCTGCAATGGCCAGGCATATATCAATCAGTTCTTTTGCCGGCTGGAATTCGGCGGGTGCGGCGGCCCTGAAATCCATGCCCGTTTTTGCGGCGCCCACCATCAGCGAGTTACCCATATTATAGCGTGCATCGCCGAGATAGCAGAAAGATATCTCATTAAGAGGCTTGTCAGAATGTTCGAGCATGGTCATCAGATCAGCGAGAATCTGTGTCGGATGAAACTCGTTCGTAAGGCCGTTCCAGACCGGCACCCCGGCATACCGGCCCAGTTCCTCAACGATCTCCTGTCCGAATCCGCGGTATTCAATACCGTCATACATACGGCCCAATACCCTGGCTGTATCCTTCATTGATTCCTTTTGCCCGATCTGGGAACCGGTGGGACCAATATATGAGACGTTCGCGCCCTGATCAAAAGCGGCAACTTCAAAAGCACAGCGTGTCCTTGTGGAGGCCTTCTCAAAAATCAGCGCGATGTTCTTTCCTTTCAGCTGTTGTTTTTCGGTGCCATTATATTTGGCTCGCTTGAGATCTGCGGCAAGGCCGAGAAGATAGTTTATTTCTTCCGGCGTAAAATCCAGCAGTTTGAGAAAATTTCTGTTCCGGAGATTGAATGACATGTTAGCAGAATTATTTGATGATTTGAAGGGACAAAAATAATGAATTAATTCGGAAAATAACAGAATAGACCGAAGACCGGAGACGGAAGACCGGAGACCGGAGACGGAAGTAAGAAAAGTCTATAGGCTTGCATGACCTGCACGACCTGCACGACCTGCACGACCTGCATGACCTGCACGACCTGCATGACCTGCACGACCTGCACGACCTGCACGACCTGCACGACCTGATCCCAGCCCCGATCTCTGCGGTGCTCCCCTTCTCCCCCTCTCCCCTTCTCCCCCTCTTTCCTCCGGGCTTACTCCTCATACTCCATCGTGATCTTCGAGCCGTATTTCTTGTCTGCCAGCTTGAATGCTTCAGTTATTACGCTCATCTTCCCCCCCTCTCTTATAAAGTTCAGGCAGGCAATGATCTTGGGTTCCATGCTGCCTTTCGCAAAATGTCCTTCATTCAGTAATCTGACAGTATCTGCATAATTCAGGAACTCCCTGATCTCCTGGTCCGGCTTTTTGTAGTTCACATAGATATATGGCACATCCGTGAGTATGTAAAACTCATCAGCGCCAATAAGGGTGGCGAGAAGAGAAGACGCAAGGTCTTTGTCTATGACTGCTTCAGCCGGCCTGACATCATTTTTTTCGTCGATATATACAGGAACCCCTCCTCCACCGGCAGCAATCACAATGTTTCCCTTTCTGGCAAGATCACCTATGATCTCATGGTTCATAACTCCAATAGGCGCCGGGGAGGGGACAACACGCCTGAACCCCTCCTGAGCCTTCACCTCTTCTTTAAAGATCCAGTCCTTCTTTCTCGCAAGTTCATCAGCCTCCTCTCTTGTATAGATCTTCCCGATCCGCTTCTGGGGATCGTTGAAAGCCTTATCCCTGATATCAACGATGACCTCATTGACAAAGCATATAACATTTTTCTGAATGCCATGTTTGTTGAGAATATTTCTGAACATCCTGTCGATCATATATCCGATGCCGCCCTGTGAATCTGCAACGCAGATATCAACAGGCATCTGGGCAATACCGTACATATGCTCACCTGCATCATTGCGCATGAGAATGTTGCCTATCTGAGGTCCGTTTCCATGTGTGATTACAAGGTCGTAACCTTCCCTAAGAAGAAAGATAAGGTTTTCAAGCGTCTCGGAAGTGTTATGCTCCTGTTCATCGATGGTCCCGATCTGGTTGTCTCTCAGCAGGGCGTTGCCTCCCAGGGCAAGCACTGCAAGTTTTTTGCTCATAAATACCTCTTATAAAATATTTTACCAGAATATCTGTTCTGTCTGATAGGAAAATGCAAATCACAAATTTACCAAAATTTCCTGACCTCCGACTGGCTTCCGGCAAGGAGTAAATATGCTTAAAATGACTGATCCCAATGCAGGATTTTACTTTAAATAACAGACGAAAGAAAGGTCAAGAGAAAAAAAACGTTACATTTACAAAATTCAAAAATTAAGCTATTCGTGAGATTCAGATACGGGTTATTGATTTTGGTTGTTTTAGCAATAGCCAGCTACTCCTGTAAAGAAAGGGGAGGAAAAAATATCAGTCAGGGCGAGATCCATTATACTATCGAATACGTTGGTAAATTCGGCCCTCTCCCGGAAGAGTTCAGACCAAAGAATCTGATCGTATCATTCAAAAAGGACAAGATACTCTATGAAATGTTGTCGCCGATCGGCAATTCCGGCGTTATGAATCTTGCCAATCCCGGAAAAGACATCTACGACACTTACATAAGCCTTTTTACCATTCGCTATTATTATGATTCCGAGCGTGATGAGATTCAGCCGGGTTTTGAGGCAATGACGGGAATGGAGATCCAGAAGACCTCTAAAACAGCCGTGATCTGCGGTTTCAACTGCAAGAATGCTGAAATAACATTCCCGCAGGACAGAAATAAGAAATTCAGTATATGGTATACAGATGAAATTGATATTAAAAATCCCAATATTACAAATCCATATCACGAAATAGATGGTGTGCTGATGAGTTTTCTCTTCATTATGGGTGGTTCGGAACTTCATTTTACTGCTGAGACGGTCTACAAAAAAGAGATCTCCGACAGGATGTTCGAAAGAAGGGAAAAATTCAAGAGGGTGTCAAAAGAAGATATAAACAAGTTTATCATCAAAATGATAAATCTTTAAATAACGGCAGATAAAGATCTGTCTCCCTGAATAATTCAGGCTGCAAAATTCACCCTCCCCACATTAGTTAAATTCAAAATTGTTACCTTTGCGTTGCTTAAGAAAAATACAACAGCAGAATTGATAAATAACTGCTTAAAGCTTGTTTAAAGATCAAAAAGTGAAGGAAGAAAAAGGCAAAAAAACGACAAAGGGTCGTGAGAAAAGTAAAAATTTCTTCAGTGACGAAAGGCTGAAATTTGTTATTGGAATACTCCTTACAGGGTTTGCGATGTACCTTCTTCTTGCCTGTCTTGGATTTATGTTCTGGTGGAGGACGGATGCAAGTTTTCCCATCTCGGAGATCTTTTCGGGGCCTGAAGTACAGGTAAGAAACTGGGCAGGAAAAAGCGGATACTGGCTTGCCTACATGATAATAAGAAACGGATTTGGCTTCGGAGCTTTCTTTATCCCCCTGATTATCGGTGCCGCCGGATTGTATCTTCTTGATTTCCCCAGGCTCGGTTTATGGAAGCTCATAACCAGGCTCACATTCGCAACCATAATTCTGTCACTTATCCTGGGTTTTATTTTCGGCAAGGCAGGAGGATATCTTGAAAGTGGTCCCGGCGGAGCACAGGGATATGAGGTAACAAGGTGGCTCAATGCCTTTATGGGGAAGATAGGAACCGGCATTCTTATCACCCTGATAACATTTGTTTACCTGATTTTTTCGCTTAACATCAGACCGGATATTTTCATTAAGGTAATACCATCGTTTTTAAAGAGAAACATGGCCGGGCTTGAAGGGGTTAATATAGCGGCAGATCCGGTTATGGCAGGGATGGAAGAATCCCCTGCCACACCGGGGGAAGGGAGTGATCTTAAGTTTATTGTCAGGAACAGGACAGGAAAATCCGGCAGTGAAGATGAAGATGAAGATAAGACCGTTCTTCTTCACGACGGCTCGATAATACATGATTTTGACACTGATATTGCAGCAAAAAAGACCAGTGATATTCCCATTAACATCCTGAAGCCTGAGGCAGAAGATCTTCTGTCAGATCACGAAGTTGACAGGATAATGGAAAACTATGATCCTCGCCTGGATCTGTCTCATTACAAGTTCCCACCGGTTTCCATCCTGAAGGATCATAAATCCGAAAGCGCATTTGACAATACCGAAGTATTTGATAACAAGGAGAATATAATAAAAACCCTGGGCGATCATAAGATCAGCATCAGACATATTTCAGCAACCGTCGGACCAACAGTCACCTTATATGAGATTGTTCCTGAAAGGGGTGTAAGACTTGCCCGGATCAAGTCGCTCGAGAACGATATAGCCCTTAATCTCTCAGCCTTGGGTATAAGGATCATTGCGCCTATCCCGGGAAGGGGAACAGTGGGTATCGAGGTGCCCAATAAGAGGCCTGAGGTGGTTTCCATGAAATCTCTTATCACCTCCAAGGCATTCCAGGAAAATAAGTTTGAGATAGCCCTGGCTCTGGGGCGGACTATCACCAACGATCCGTATATAGTGGATCTTACGAAAATGCCTCATCTTCTTGTGGCAGGGGCAACAGGACAGGGGAAATCTGTCGGGATCAATGCGGTGATAACATCTATTCTTTACAAGAAGCATCCTGCTGAGATCAAGTTTGTCCTTATCGATCCGAAAAGAGTGGAACTGCCTCTCTATACAAAAATCGAGCGTCATTTCCTGGCAAAGCTGCCCGGAGAGGAGGATGCCATAATCACTGACACCCAGAAGGTGATAAACACCCTCAACTCCCTCTGCATAGAGATGGATAACAGGCTGGAGCTGATGAAGGGAGCCCAGTCACGTAATATAAGGGAGTATAATGAGAAATTCATCTCGCGCAAGCTTAACCCGGAAAAGGGTCACAGATATATGCCCTACATTGTCCTGATCATTGATGAGTTTGCTGACCTGATCATGACCGCCGGAAGAGAGATTGAAGGTCCTATCGGCAGGCTGGCTCAGCTTGCAAGAGCTATCGGTATTCATCTTATTATTTCTACCCAGAGGCCATCAACCAATATCATTACAGGTTTCATCAAGGCCAACTTTCCCACAAGGATAGCTTTCAGGGTATTCTCCTCCATCGATTCCAGAACTATACTCGATGCCACGGGAGCTGATCGTCTTGTTGGCAGGGGTGATATGCTGGTTTCCTCAGGCAGTGAACCTGTACGGGTCCAGTGTGCTTTTATCGACACTCCCGAGATTGAGGAACTGACAGAGTATATCGGGGCACAGCAGGGATATGCCGATGCAATGCATCTTCCTGAGTTTATCGACGATAGTGATGCCGGGGCCGTGGATATTGACCTCAGAAAGAGAGATCCGATGTTTGATGATGCCGCCAGGCTGGTCGTTCAGCATCAGCAGGGCTCTACCTCCCTGATCCAGAGGAAGCTCTCGATAGGGTATAACAGGGCAGGACGCATAATAGATCAGCTTGAGGCGGCTAACATAGTCGGTCCCTTTGAGGGTAGCAAGGCCAGGGATGTCCTGTGCATGGACCTTATAGCTTTGGAACAGATTTTGAAGCAGCTTGAGTAAAGGAAAGACACGATGAAAAGAATACTCCTGTTTTCTGTCATTCTTATGGTCCCGCAATTAGCAAGGACTCAGAGTGATCCTGAAGCTATCAGGATACTTGACAGGTTCTCTGCAACAGCCCTTTCAGCCCCCTCCGTTTCGATGAAATTCAATGCTGTTACAACAGATCAGCTCGAGGGCATCACCGATACCATCCCTGGTTCGATCGTATTAAGCAAGGACAAATACAGGCTCGACCTGATTGACAATATGATATGGTTCAACGGCGAAACATCGTGGAACTACCTTCCGGCAGAAAATGAGGTGACCATTACGAAACCTGACAGGAACGATGACTCTTTCATGAGCCGGCCGTCATCCATCTTCACCATGTATAAAAAAGGCTATAAGAACAGGCTGGTTGAAGATACCTCTGACCGTTACATAATCGACCTCTATCCGGAAGACCTAAAGAGCGACCTTATCCGGATCAGGCTGACCATAGGGAAGCCATCGTTGAATATCAGGGCAATAGAGTACAAAAACAAGAACGGACTGACCATCACCCTTCTGGTAACGGATTATGATCTGAAGCAGAAACCTGATCCGTCGCTCTTCACATTCCAGCCTGGCAAATACAAGGGTATTGAAATCGTAGATATGCGCTGACCGGCAGAATGTCAACGTGCCGGGTATGCTATCCTGGCATGGTAAATATTTGAAAGTCTCTTAAAGAATACAGCCTTTATATTCGAAATGTCCTTATATGTCAGCGGAGTATCGGAAAATTGCCCGTCCTGCTCCTGAAGATAGATGATCCTCTCAACAAGTTCATTAATGTTCTCGTCGGAATAGCTTGCCAGCGTCCGTGAAGAAGCTTCAGCCGCGTCAGCCATCATCACAATCGCTGTCTCTCTTGAAAATGGTTTAGGCCCCGGATAGGCAAACTCTTTTTCCATGTTACTGCTTCTTGGATTCAGATCGAGATATTTCTTGTAAAAGAAGTAGGCCACAGTTGTTCCGTGATGCGTCTGGATAAAATCTGTTATGGGTGAAGGAAGCTTATATTTCTTTGCCATTTCAACACCCTTTGCGACATGGTTTATTATGTATTTTGAACTTGTTATCGGATCGAGCATGTCATGGGGACTGAATCCCTCCACCTGATTTTCGATAAAATATTCTGCGGAATTTATTTTCCCGATATCGTGGTAAAGAGCTCCCGTGCGTACAAGCAAATGATTGGCTCCTATCTCCCTGGCTGCCTCCTCTGCAAGGTTGGCGACCTGAAGGGAGTGTTGAAATGATCCGGGTGCCTCTTCCGCGAGCCTTCTCAGCAAAGGCTGGTTTGTATCCGATAATTCAAAAAGTGTTGCATCCGAAAGAAATCTGAAAGTCTTTTCAAAAATAAAGATCAGAGGATAACTGAGCATGAGCAGCATGCCATTCCCCGCAAACCACATGTAATTCTTCCAGTTCATATTAGCTATACTTCCCTCCTGCAGGATGCCGATTCCGAAATAGACTACCGAATAGGCAAGAAAAACCATTAAAGCAGTGAAAAAGAGTTTGGAGCGTCTGTACAGAGTTGTCAGGGAGAAGATTGCCACTACTCCGGCGATGAAATTCATGAAGACAAATTCAAAGGCATTAGGAACGATAAATCCGGCAAGCATTATCGCTACCAGATGGATAAAAAGGGCTAAGCGTGAATCGTAGAAAGTCCTGATAACGATCGGTATAATTGCGAATGGAATCAGGAAGACAGCATCATTCGGCATATAGGTCACAAGCCTTGTGATTACGAAAAAAAGCAGAATGATCAGAATTATGAAAAATGTTTTAATGGTGGAATTGAGAACCTCAAACCTGAAATTATACATAAAGAGATAAAGTACGAGATAACATGAAGCCACAATCATCAGTCTCCCAAAAAGAACGAACCATCTGTCGTACTGCCCAAGCCTTTTTTCGTATTCTTTTTTAAGCGATTCGAGGATCAGGAATTTCTCGTCACCTACAATTTCACCGCTTGTAATTATCAGTTCTCCTTTCTGGATCAGTCCCCTGCTGAGACTTATCTCCCTGATCAACCTTTCTTTAACTGCCGCTGAGGTTACAGCATCGTAGATAAGGTTAGGCTTGATGAAGTTGTAAAAGGCTACCGATTCCACAAATGCTGATGCATCTTTCTCTTTGGATTCCAGCAGGCTTTTTTCAAGTTCATCCTTCATGCTGCTTGCGAGCTGATATGCATCCTTCTGACTCAGGACGCCAGCCACCTGCCACTGCTCGGCGATCCTCCCCTTTACAACTGTGATCACACCCTTCCTTAAATCAGGAGAGCCGGCAATATCCATTCCCTCGATTATCCCTCTTTCGTAAATATTCCTGAGTATTTCTGCGAGGTCTCTCCTTATGTTGCTTAAAATCCGCGCAGAAAAAGACGGCTTGTCTGACTCCGTAAGAGGTGCAAGCTGACTCAGATATTTTTCAAATTCCTGAAGCTCTCTTGCCTCTGCTTCACCGTCGAACCTGAAATAGGGTGCGAAATTGCTGATTATACTGTCCTGTTCCCTTGCTACAACACTCTCGGGTTTCAGAACAGGGAAATCCCAGGGAGCTATCAGGGGAGTGTTCAGCCAGGGCCGGCCTTTTTGAAATTCGTACCTGAACTTGCCTTCGCGTGGAGAGATCAGAACCACAACAGCAATACTTGCCAGAAAAAAGATCAGGTGAAGAATATATTTTCTGGTCTTTACCCATGTTATCACCTTCTGAACCATCCTGCATTAATTAGTTAAATTTTTACCAGTCAGGCAAAAGTAATTTAAATTTCAATATATCTTGCTCAAATACCCCGGGGTTGTACATCAGTCAAAACCCGTGTATACTCTGCTCCGGTTTCGCCTCCTTTGCGCTCTCTTCGGTTAAAAATGGGGTTTCAGGCATCCCTTTAGCAATCTATTTAGTAATTTTGGCGCAAACCTCTTAACGATGAAACAATTTATATGTGAGAATGTTTTCGTACCCCTCAGGGCAGGTCCGGCACACAGATCGGAAATGCTGAGCCAGATCCTTTTCGGGGAAAAATATATAATTCTTGACCAGGCGGGCAAATGGATCAGGATAGAGTCTCTTTTCGACAAGTATGCAGGCTGGATTGATCAGTGCCATCTGCAGCATTCTGACGACACCGGTGATTCACCCGGCTATGTGCTTAACCGGTCAATGCTCTGTTTTAAGCATGACGGAACAAAGCTTGTGCTTGAGGCCGGGTGTGAGATCTATAATCCTGACTTTGAGAATAAAACATTTACCATTGGAAGGAATATTTACAAAACAGGCCATGAATTCAGCCCGGGCATTATCACCCCGGGGAGAATGCTGACCGACAGTGCCATGGCATTCATTAACAGTCCTTATATATGGGGAGGCCGTATCCCTTCAGGGATTGATTGTTCAGGATTCACCCAGCTGGTTTATAAGATACATGGTATTCCCATACTGCGCGACAGTGTTCAGCAGGCAGGAGCCGGGACAGCTATAGGCTTCATTGATGAGACAATACCCGGCGATCTGGTATTTTTCGATAACGACAGGGGTGTTATTACACATGTCGGTATGATATTGTCGAGGGGCCTGGTAATCCACGCCTCGGGAAGAGTGCGCATTGATCCCATCGATCACCAGGGAATATTCAAGCAGGAAACCGGAGATTACTCACATCACCTCCGCACTATCAGACGAATCCTTTAGGCTCTCCCCTTCTATCTTACAGAGTCTGTCTTCTTGTCAATGAGCCTCATGACTGCCTCTTCCTCCAGATGGGCAACTGTCTCTATCTCACATCCTTTCTGAATAATATCTCTTGCAAACTCCTTATCCTTCAGTCCTGAAGCATTGATTTTTACATTCAGGAAGGCTCCCCTGATACACGATCTTACTGCCAGGGCACCCACAGCGGCATCAGTCACCGAACCAGGGTTTCCGTTTTCAACCATTTCCCTGATAAGCCTGAAGCCTTTCACAGCTGTCTCCATCACTCTGAAAGGTATGATTGTAGCATATTTTGTAGCTTCCTCGACAGCCACGTTCCTCGCAGCCTTTTCCTCATCGCTCTTTTTTGGAAGGTTCATGGCCTCTATGATCCTTTTAAAAGCCGAGGTATCCTCATCGACAAGGTTCAGAAGGCTGTTCTGGATCTCCTTGCCCTGTTCAGCCCAGTCGGAGAATTCCTTCCATCGATCATCCCATCCGCGCTTGTGCGACGAAAGATTGGCGACCATGGTTCCAAGGGCAATACCCATGGCCCCGATATATGAAGAGACGGAGCCACCACCGGGAGCAGTCGACTCTGATGCAACTTCGTTCATGAAACCCTTCAGGCTCATCGCGGTCAGCTTGTTCTTCCCGGGCTTCTCTTCCATCACATACTCAATTATTCTTTCCTCCGGAATGAAGGGACTCAACTCATCAAGACCCATTGACCTGACCGCTGTCTTAATCAGTTCATCATCTGATACGCCTGCTGATCGCTGTTGCTTGCTGAGAAAATAACGGCCCGCATCGAGTATTGCTTTGAGCGGTATCAGACCAACAAGTTCCGATCCGGTAACCCTTACTCCCCTGGCATCAGCCTTACGGCACACTTCGTCGAAGGCAATATGCACCGGGGTTACCGCAAGGTCCGTAAGGTTCATGGAGATCTGAGCAAACCCGTACTCTTCTATATACCAGCCAATCGCCTTGACAGACTTAAGTGATCCGGGGACCATGACCGGCTCCCCTCTTTTATCCGTCACTATTTTGCCTGTAAGAGAATTACCCTCCCGTAATGGTCTGCCTTTTTCCCTTACATCGTATGCAATGGCGTTTGCCCGCCTGACAGACGTGGTATTAAGGTTAACATTGAAAGCAACCAGGAAATCCCTGGCTCCCACAACTGTTGCACCTGATCTTTCATTAAAAAGTGCTGGTCCGAAATCCGGTTTCCAAGTGTGGTCGGCAAGTTTTTTTCTCAATCCCTCATATTCGCCGGCTCTGATGCTGGCCAGATTTCTCCTTTTTTCTTCAAACGCGGCATGCTCGTAACAATAAACGGGTATCTGCAATTCGTTCCCGATTCTTTCAGCCAGTCTGCGGGCATAGACAACAGTCTCTTCCATTGTGATACATGAAACCGGGATCAACGGACAAACATCGGTTGCACCCAGCCTGGGATGTTCTCCCGTATGCTTTGACATATCGATCAGCAACGAAGCCGTCTTCACTGCCCTGAAAGCTGCTTCTATGACCTGTTCGGGATCTCCTGTAAAAGTAACCACGGTGCGGTTTGTATCCTTTCCAGGGTCAACGCCGAGGAGCTTCACCCCTTCGACAGCAACGACGGAGTCAGTGATCTGCTTTATTACACCCATATCACGTCCTTCACTGAAATTCGGCACACATTCTATAATCCTTCTTTCCATATCTTTCCTTTAAGTATCACTTTATCTATCAAATAGCTGCCGTAAGCATACGGCAAAAAGTCGTAAGATGGCATCTCTTTGGTTATAAACATATTGGCAACCTTCCCTGCTGCAACCGACCCGTGTGTTTCCTGGAGGCCCATCGCATAAGCGGCATTGATGGTGACTGCATTGATAACCTCTTCAGGGAGCATCCTGAGTCTGATACACCCCAGCGACATTATAAGCTTCATATTGCCCGACGGGGATGATCCCGGATTATAATCCGAGGCCATTGCAACCGGCAATCCGGCATCGATCATCTTTCTTGCCGGAGGATCGGGGAGACCCAGAAAGAAAGCGGCGCCCGGCAGAAGCACAGGCATGGTTTCAGTGCCTGAAAGTGAATCTATCTCTTCATCACCTGTCATTTCGAGATGATCCACCGAGAGGGCATCATATTTAACACCAACCTGGACTCCACCCGAGAAATCAAGCTCATTGGCATGGATCTTGGGAATGAGTCCGTATTTCATTCCTGCTGTCAATATTCTTTCGGTGTCCTCAACGGTAAAGAACCCGCGGTCACAGAACACATCAATGTAGTCGGCAAGCTCTTCATAAGCGACCATCGGGATCATCTCGTTTATGATCAGATCTACATACTGTTCTCTCCGGCCTTTATACTCCTCCGGCACGGCGTGGGCTCCCAGGAAGGTGGACCTCACTTCTATTGGTGACGATTCCCTGATTTTTTTAATGACCCTAAGCATCTTAAGCTCACCCTCCGGTGTTAGCCCGTAACCACTTTTAATCTCAACAGCACCTGTACCAAGACTTATGATCTCATTGACACGTCCCATCGATTGTACAAAAAGTTCTTCTTCGGATGTCTCTGCCAGCAATCTTGCAGAATTAAGTATACCTCCTCCCCTGCCGGCTATCTCCTCGTACGATAAACCCCGGATCCTGTCAGTAAACTCTTTCTCGCGGCTGCCGGCATAAACTAAATGAGTATGCGGGTCGCAGAATGACGGGAATAAAAATCTGCCCGAAGCGTCAATTATTTCATGCCTGTTATGATCGTCATCCCTGACCCTGAGGGAGATCTCCTCCATAGGTCCGAAGTCCTTAATCAATTGATTCTCGGTAAGCAAAAATGCATCCCTGATGATTCCGATCTCAGACATCTCCTTGCCGCAAACCCTGGTTCGGGGAGTCTCCTCTGCCTGCACCAGGCATTTGATATTCTTGATCAGCAGTCCCATATAAGTCTTTAGTCGTAAAATATTGTCCTAAGGTAGCAAATATTGAAAAAAGAGATCAGAATTTCCATTTTTCTTTATCTTTAGCCCTGAATAACCAAACCATAACCTATGAAAAAGAGCGCTTTACTATTTGTTTTAGCCATGCTTGCCCTAACCTTGCCGGCACAGGAATCAAAGACCAAATCAGGATGGAACTTTGGTGTCCTGCCGTCAATTTCCTTTGATTCAGACCTGGGTTTTCAGTACGGGGGACTGATCGACCTCTATAATTACGGGACCGGCGACATCTATCCCGATTTCTATCACAAGATCTATGTTGAAGTGAGCCGCTTTACAAAGGGGAGCGGAATCAACAGATTAAACTACGAAACCATTAAACTCATACCCGGTGTAAGATACACCACAGATCTTTCGTTCCTGACGGACCAGGCATACGACTTCTACGGATTTAACGGATATGATGCCGTTATTGTAAAGGATTGGATGGATCTTGAGTCGGATGATTACATAACCCGGATGTTCTACAGGCATAAGCGTTCGCTTTTCAGGTTCAAGAACGATTTCGAGGGAAAACTCTCGGGACCCAAGCTTCTCTGGAATGCAGGGTTCGCATTGCAGAAATTCACCATTTCGTCTGTCGATCTCGATAAGCTGAACAAAGGCAGGGATGATGATGAAAAATATCCTGACGTTCCCGGTCTTTATGAGTTATATAAGGATTGGGGTATCATCGGCGATGAAGAAGCGGACGGTGGTCTGGTGACAACGCTCAAGGCCGGACTTTCCTACGACACGAGGGATAACCGGCCAAATCCGATGAAAGGGATCTGGACCGAGGCAGGTATTGAAACTTCCCAGAAGTTTCTGGGCAGTGAAGCATCCTTTGGAAAATTTTACTTTACTCATCGTCAATACTTCACACTGATCCCGAATGATCTTTCTCTTGCTTACCGGCTTGGTTATCAGCAGACAATTTTCGGGGATGTACCTTTTTATTACCAGCCGCAGGTTATCGTATCGGCTTTAAGAGGAGCTTTCTCCGAGGGCCTGGGGGGTTCCAAAACCCTTCGAGGTATCTGGAGGAACAGGGTTGTAGGCGACGGCTTTTTTTACGGAAACGTTGAATTACGATGGAAAGCGGTAAGGTTCAGCTTTATCAACCAGAACTTCTATATAGGTCTGAACGGTTTTACGGATTTCGGAATGATCACCAAAAAAATAGATTTCGATATTCCCAATTTTTCTGTATTACCTCTCAATCAGGCGGATTTTTTCGATCCTGGTGCAGAAAAGCTTCATGTCACTGCCGGAGCCGGTCTGAGAGTGGTTATGAATGAAAATTTCATTATAGCATTCGACCTTGGGAAAGCATTTAACGAACAGGACGGCGGCATGGGGTTCTATGTTGGACTGAACTACCTGTTTTAGACGATTGCTGAAAGCTTACATACCCTTGAGGAAATAAGCCAGCCCGACTCCCATATAGTTGCCAATAATATAGCCGACCACCCCGACTGTTATACCTGTCACTATTACATCCTTATTCTTCAGTGCTGCTGCAACAATAGGCACGAATGGCGGTGAATAGATGAAGGAGGTAGTTGTTATAAGATAATCATCTGCATTGACCCTGAATATTTTAGAAAGCAGAAGATGAAGGAAAAGGGAACCGAAGTATGCATACAGAACATAGGAAAAAAGGCCAAGGAAGCCGATATTGAATATTACCCCGAGGTTAGCCATCGAAGCAACAACCAGTGAAAAAACAAGAATAAAGTACATCCCGAGCTGGAATGTTTTTTCGATCCTGTTCAACCAGGGCATCAGAGAACCTGCGATCGCCAGGGTTGTGATAAGTAATATGGCAACCGGATTAAGCGCTTCCGGGGGAAAGAGCAGGACAGCTAGACCGACGGATATTGCTACGATAAGTAATGAGATCCCGAAAGCTTTCAGAAGCGGAAGGAGTCGCCCCTTTTTGAACATTCCCGAAAAATCATCAAAGCTTTCGGCCTCCGCGACTGCCTGCCTCGTATCGACTGACTCACCTGAAGACCTGAAAGGAGGAAGAATGGCCCTGAAAACCTTCGGGCCGGCTGTTATAAAGAAGATGATAGTGATGGCACCTATAATTATATCATAGGTGTTTGTCATCAGAAAAAGGCTTGGATCAACATCAAGAGCGACACTCAGTGAAGCCATATTTGCAGTCCCCCCGGTGTAGACGCTGACAAGCATTCCCGCCACTTTCCAGCTGTCGGGGACAATATCAGAAAAGATCAGGTATCCTGTGGCAATTATTATGATGACTGAAATCAAGGCCAGCACCATGCTCAGAAAACCGGTCTTTGCATGCTTCAACCATCTTCTGATGTTCAGTGAAAACAGCAGAAGAGGAAATGCAACCGGCACAATAACAGTAGTCAGAAGATCCTGAGCGCTGGCAATGGCATTCACGGTCAGATCATCTTCGGTGATGGCACCGGAAGCCAGCAGTGATTCCATCTGCGGTCCAGGGAGTGAGGGATCTCCGTGCAGAGCGAGCATATAACCCTCACTTCCCCCCGGCAAAATACCGGAAACACTCAGAAGCAGCCCGAAAGCATAAGCCAGCAGAATCGATCCGCATCGTCTGAAGAGGGACCAGCGTCTGCACAAATAGATAATTGCTAAAGGGAAGGTAAAATAGAATAGAACCAGGAGAACGATTTTAATCATTGCTTCAGGTTTTAGGTCTGATCAAATATAAACAAAGCCTTTAACCATGGAGCAATTGACCTGAAAAATATGTATTTATACTTACATGAACAGCTTCAGTCACATTCCTCAAAGCTCTTGCGGTACTGTTCTATAGCCTTGAGGCTCATTCCCATGCTGGAGAATCCACCGTCGTGATAGAGGTTTTGCATGGTTACTTTCCTTGTAAGGTCTGAGAAAAGGACGACACAATAATCAGCACACTCTTCTGCGGTGGCATTTCCGAGAGGTGACATCCTTTCCGAGAAATCCACAAGCGATTCGAAACCGTGGATCCCGGAGCCTGCGGTTGTGGGAGTTGGTGACTGTGATATAGTGTTTACCCTGACTTTTCTGTCGCGGCCATAGATATATCCGAAGGAACGGGCGATCGATTCCAGAAGAGCCTTGGCATCGCCCATATCGTTGTAGCCTGTCAGTGTCCTCTGTGCAGCTACATAGGATAGGGCTACGACTGAGCCCCACTCCCTTATTGCATCGTGTTTATATGCGGTCTGGAGTATCCGGTGAAAACTAAGAGCTGAGACATCGAAAGTTTTCAGCATATTCTCATAGCTGGTATTCTCGTAGGGGATCTCCTTCCTGACATTGGGAGACATACCGATTGAATGCAGGATAAAGTCAAACCGGCCGCCGAAATAATCCATGCTCTCAGTTATAAGCTTGTCAATATCCTCCATTTTTACAGCATCGGCTGGAATAACTCTGCTGCCGGTTATCCCGGCAAGCTCATCGATTGTTCCCAGCCGTATGGCGACAGGCGAGTTGGTCAATACCAGATCAGCACCGTGTTCCCTGGCTTTCAGGGCCACCTGCCAGGCAATTGATTTCTCATTCAGGGCTCCGAAAATAATCCCTTTTTTCCCATAAAGAAGAGCATTGGTCATAAAGCTGTTTGTTTAGTGAGTGATTTAACTAACCGCCGCCTGTAATAATTCAGTTGCGTTCCTGATGGCTGTTTCGGTTACTTCGCTGCCGCTAAGCAATCTGGCAACTTCAATTATCCTTTCCTCGGCAGATAACAATTTAACACGGGTAATTGTTTCGTCACCCTTTTCTTCTTTGTAAACATGGTAGTGCTTTGTTCCCCTGGAGGCTACCTGTGGAAGGTGCGTTATGTTCACTACCTGCATGTATTTACCCATAAGAGCCAGTATCTGACCTACCTTATCGGCCACTTCACCGGAGACACCGGCGTCGATCTCATCAAAAATAATTGTCGGGAGGTTGGTGTTTCTTGTCAGGAGTGATTTGAGACTCAGCATCACTCTTGACAATTCACCGCCTGAAGCGATCCTTGAAAGATCTTCAGGTTCGATCTGTTTATTGGCCGAAAAGAGAAAATCAGCATGGTCAGTACCGGTTGCCGTGAGGTCCGGTAATTGCGAAAGAACTATACGGAATCTGCCATTCGGCATTCCAAGCTGTCTCAGAATATCCGTAATCCTTCCCTCCACATCATGCAGAACCGTTTTTCGGCTTGCAGACATCTTCTCAGCGACACTCCTCAATGATTTCTCCTCTGTGGCAAGAAGGGATTCAAGCTCCTGCAGTTTCTCATCTGTTGAGCTGGTTGAACTGATATGACTTCTGAGCTCTGCCTCCCTGAGTATCAGCTCATCAAGGTTATTCACCCTGTGCTTCCGGATAAGTGAATAGATCAGGTCAAGCCTGTTGTTTATCTTCTCAAGCCGTCCGGGATCGGCTTCAATCCCGTCAGAGAGCCTGGCTAAATCGCCTGCGAGGTCGTTAAGCTCGATATAAGCGGATTCAATCCGCGACACAAGTTCCTCGCCACCCGGTAAAAATGTACTGATCCTGCAGATATTTGATCTTACTTCCTTTAGTTTTATCAGCAGTGATCCCTCTTCAGACTGGAGAAGA
>JAHYJA010000183.1 GCA_019429325.1 Bacteroidales bacterium | reverse complement strand
TTGTCGGGGTTGTCTCGGGGTATGCCCCGGCGGTGAAGGCAGCAAACATCGACCCTATAGAAGCTTTAAGGTACGAATAAAAACATTTGTCGAAAATGGAGGAGCAGGTTATTCAGCCATCTATGAAAAATTGTCCGGGAATAGTTTATTTCCCCGGGAGAAACTGCCTTGAGATCACCGGGAGGTCGATTGCAGAGAACCCTGAGAATATTTTCACGCCGCTGAATGACTGGATAACTTCACATTTTCTGAATAAACATTCGCTGATTGTGCATATAAAGCTCGATTACATAAACAGCGGATCTTCGAAGTGTCTTTTTGATATCCTGAAAAAGCTCACAGGTTACCACAGGTCAGGGAAAGATGTAATTATGAAGTGGTTTTTTGAGGAAGATGACGAATCAATGTTTGATCTTGGTGAACATTACCGCGACTCTGCCGGCATTCCCCTGCGGCTGGAGATGATCAAATAAAAATAGTAAGGGCGTTGCATGCAACGCCCTTACATACACATTATTCAAAAAAACCTATTTCATAAGCAGGGGAACCAGGTCGACAACCCTGCAGGAATAACCCCACTCATTGTCATACCATGCAAGAACCTTGATCATTTTACCATTCACCATTGTGCTCTTTGAATCGAAGATAGCTGATGGTGTTGTATGAATAACATCTACTGATACAATCTCATCCTCTGTGTATTCAAGGATACCCTTCATAGGTCCCTCTGCCGCTTTTTTCATGGCAGCATTGATCTCTTCCCTGGTTACTTCCTTTTTCAGTACAGCCACGAGATCGACCAGCGAACCTGTCGGGGTCGGTACTCTGACGGAAATGCCGTCAAGTTTCCCTTTCAGCCCGGGAATAACTTTTCCAACCGCTTTGGCGGCACCGGTAGTGGTTGGTATCTGCGACAGTGCAGCTGACCGTGCACGTCTCAGGTCTCTGTGCGGGAGATCGAGTATTCTCTGGTCGTTGGTGTAAGAATGAATAGTTGTCATGTATCCAAGTTCAATTCCAAAGCTGTCGTTCAGGACCTTTGCTACCGGAGCAAGACAGTTCGTTGTGCATGAGGCATTTGAGACACACTTATGCTCAGGCTTCAGGTCACCTTCGTTAACGCCCAGAACAATCATGGCATCAATAGCATCCTTAGAGGGAACGGTAAGGATAACCTTTTTTGCTCCGTTCTTAAGGTGGTCCCCGTAACCCCCTTTGGGACTCTCCTTCGTAACAAAAACTCCCGTCGATTCAATAACGACATCAGGTTTTTCCTTCCACGGGATATTTAACGGATTCTTTTCAGCAGTAACCTTTACCTTACTTCCGTGTACAATAATGTTTTCTTCATCAAATGTGACACCCGCAAACCTTCCCTGGGTGGAGTCATATTTCAGAAGATGGGCAAGGGTCTTTGTATCTGTCAGGTCGTTTATACCGACAATCTCGATATCATCTCTTTCAAGGGCAATCTTAAATACATTGCGGCCAATCCTTCCAAAACCGTTAATGGCAACTTTAATCTTTGACATACCTATAGTATTAATATGGTTAATAATTTGAAATCACAAAATTAATACTTTTTTGTTAAAAGACAAGCGCTAATAAACAACAGCGCTTCTTCTTCTCCTGAAAATATTTGAAAGCTTATTTGATTCAGGATCAAGGGGATCGACAACTATACCAAATCTGTAGCTGGCAAACAAGGAGAACCAGACAGCTCTGTTGTCCTCGCTGGCCATGATGGGGATTTGTTTCGGATAACCGCTCAGTGTGGCTCCGATCTCAATAGCGTGTATTACTTTATCTTCCTTGCTGTACTCGAAGTTGAATCCTCCCTTGACGAAGAGGCCAGGCAAAACCTTTGTCTCGTCCATTCCTTTTACAAACGATGCCTTCCCGTAAATAAGGGAGGGGTCATGGATCTGGATATCAAATTTCTCTTCCCTGACCACATACTCATAATTATTTGAGACCGGGTAAAGAACCCTGTAAAAGATCGGTTTGTAAAAAGCAATGGTAGGTCCGGCAGCATAAAAATATCTGACTGCAATCCCGCCGAGGTCGGCTTTCCTGAATAATTCATGCTGCCGCCCTATGTCACCCCTCAGGAAAACAGCACTGTTGACCTTGCCGAAGACAAATGATCCCTGCGAATAGTAATTGGATTGCTTATACTCTCTCGGATGCTTGAGTGTTCCGAGCTCAATCTCGAAGAAACGCTTATTGAGATAATCAATTCGCCGGGCATCACGAAAATTTATACCCAAACCGTCTGAATTAAGAAGTATCGCGAAAGATTTTTCGTTGCGGAAAAAAACTCTCTGCTCTTCAATCAGGTCACCCTGGGCATTCAGTACAAACACCCGGCAAGTAACCATCACCATAATTATAAGCAGCTTTTTCATTTTGTCGCTTACTTATAAACCGGTCTGTTGAACAGCGCTGTCAGGATATTATCCATTATGCCCCGTCTGCTCCGTGTCGGCCATACCGTAAGCCGGACATGCCTGCCTGTTGCAGGAACCCATAAGCAGAACTGCGATAAAAGCAACAATGATTACAACAGCAAACTTTTTCATACCAGATAAATAATTAATAAAAGACAAAAATAATCTTTTAAAGTTAAAAACAATCTCCGTGCCAGAATTTAAGCAACAATCAACCTCCAGATTGTTAACATCAGGCTGGTTTAATTAAACAAATTAAACAGTTGTTTAGTATAATAGTTGCATAAAAAATATGACTTTTGACAAATTATTCCGATTTTTTGACAAGATCCCCCTAACTTTGCCTGCAGATAATTGTTATTTGTAAAAACATTTTAATGAAATGACAAAAGCAGGTTTATTATCAGTTATATTAATATCAGTAGTTATGAGTCTGGATTCTTATTCACAGGAAAAGCTTTCATTCAACGACCTTACAAAAGAGGAATCGCTTGTTATCAACAACAAGGGTACTGAACGCCCTTTTACAGGGAAATTCACGAACCACAGGGAAGAAGGAACATATGTCTGCAGAAAATGCGGGTCGGCGCTCTACTATTCGACCGATAAGTTTCAGTCGGATTGCGGCTGGCCCAGTTTTGATGATGAGATAAAGGGCGCTGTGACCCGTTATCCTGATGCTGACGGGCTCAGAACGGAGATTGTATGTACCAATTGCGGGGCACACCTTGGTCATGTTTTCACCGGAGAAAGACTCACGGCAAAGAATGTGAGGCATTGTGTCAATTCCGTGTCTCTCGACTTCATACCCGTTCAGGCAGATCCCGGAAGGTATGGAACAGCCATTTTTGCCGGAGGCTGTTTCTGGGGGGTGGAGTATTTCCTTCAGCAGTCACCCGGAGTACTTTCGGTTACATCCGGATACATTGGAGGAACTGTGAAAAATCCTTCATATAAAGAAGTTTGTACGGGAAAAACGGGCCATGCAGAAGCTGTTAAGGTTATTTACGATCCCTCTAAAACTTCGTATGAGAAACTCCTCCGGCTTTTTCTTGAGATCCACGATCCGACTCAGGCCGGAGGTCAGGGACCCGACATAGGAGATCAGTACAGGTCGGAAATATTCTACATGAACGATGATCAGAGAAAAATTGCTGAAAAAAATATTAATATATTGAAATCCAAAGGAATAAAGGTTGTAACGGCAATTACAAAGGCTACTGAGTTTTATGTTGCGGAAAAATATCACCAGGATTATTATTTCAATAACGGGAAAATCCCCTATTGCCACGCATACACAAAAAGATTCTGAAAATATCTTATTTTACGGTTTTGAAAAACGGGGCAAACAATTAACTTTAGCGCCGTTAACAGATCCTATTGATTACACATGAAGTTACGTGAGCGCCGTAAAGGGGCTTTTACCGGTCGCAGGATAAAGGTCTGGCTGGTTATTTTGGGTTTCGCAGCCTGTGCACTTCTTGTCAGAGCAGCGAATTTTTTCATTTTCCATACATCCACCGACAAATATTGCATGTCGTGCCATATACATCCTTCGGCTGACCAGAGCTGGCAGCTTTCAACACATTACAACAATAAGTCAGGGGTGATCACTCCCTGTGTGGGATGTCATTTGCCTCCCCAGGGTGACGGATATCTGTTTGCAAAAGCGAAACACGGGCTTAAGGATGCGTACGGATATTTTTTCAAGGACAGTTCTCAGATCAACCGGGAAGCCAAGAAGCTTCTTGAGAATGCCCGCGGGTTTGTGTATGAGAACTCGTGCCTTAAGTGCCATCAGAACCTTTTTCCTGTTCAGCTGTCCGTTGACGGCGGCAATGCCCATTATTTCTACACGATAAGCAAGGAGCCCGTCAACTGTATCAACTGCCATCTAAATGTTGGTCATTACGACAAGGATGCTCTTCATGCGAGCAACACTGATTTTGGTGTTACGGTTACGGCAGACCAGATTATTTATACTGAGCCGGCGAGGGTAGATCGCTTTGAGGATTACACTGAGATGATACCGGGTTCGGGCGTTTCGTTTGA
The DNA here is from genome assembly GCA_019429325.1 of Bacteroidales bacterium. Lineage (GTDB taxonomy): Bacteria > Bacteroidota > Bacteroidia > Bacteroidales > VadinHA17 > LD21. Next base: position 961 of record JAHYJA010000183.1, on the reverse strand, counting down.
TATGATTGCTGTTTCTGGCGGCAGTTTCCGCATGGGGAGCCCTGAGAGCGAGCCTAAGAGGGATGAGGATGAGGGTCCGGTTCGTGAAGTAACGGTATCGGATTTCTGGATGGGGAAGGCAGAGGTTACGTGGGATGAGTATCTTGCCTTTTTCCGGGCTACCGGTTCCCAGGGGAGGACTGAGGGACAGACGGTAAGCGTTAAGGATGCGGATGCCATTTCGGGGGCGACTCCTCCGTGGGGTGCTCCGGATCAGGGTTGGGGCAAGGGTTCGCGGCCGGCTATCACCATGACGTGGCATGCTGCCAGTGTTTATTGCCAGTGGCTCTCGCAGGTGACGGGCAAGAGATACCGTCTGCCTACTGAAGCTGAATGGGAGTATGCCTGCCGCGGAGGCACTGAAACGCCCTATTTCTTTGAGGGCAACCCGAAGCGATTCACATCGGAGGGTTTTCTTAAGAGGCTTATAAAACCTGATACCGCGGGCATAGCCTCCAGCGTTGTTTATGCGCTCAACAGCTCTTCGCGCACACAGGAGCCCTCGTTTGTCAGACCTAATCCCCTGGGCTTGCTTAACATGTCAGGGAACGTATGGGAGTTTTGCCTTGATTACTATTCTGCCGATACTTACAAGGCAGACACAGCGGTCCTTGTCAATCCCCGTGGTCCGGTGAGGGGACGCGAGCATGTTATCCGCGGTGGCTCTTTCCGCAGCGATGCGAAGGATGTCCGCAGCGCGGCCCGTGATTTTACAAAGACGACGGCCTGGCTGGTGACCGACCCGCAGATACCCAAGAGCATCTGGTGGTATTCTGATTGCATAGATGTAGGGTTCAGGGTAGTGTGCGAAGCGGAGTAAGCGTAGAGCAGGGAGCAGGGGGCAGGGAGCAGGGGGCAGGGCAAGAAAAGAAGAAGCGTAGAGCAGGGGGCAGGGAGCAGGGGGCAGGGAGCAGGGAGCAGG
>JAHYJA010000182.1 GCA_019429325.1 Bacteroidales bacterium | reverse complement strand
AAAACTCGGATTCACTGCAGAGAATGTTTATCGCCAGGTTTTAGACTATCTGGCTCATTATAATGGGTAAACATTATGTTCATTCGTTTAAGGCCGCCTCATCAGCGGCCTTTTAAAAAAATTTCAGAATTCATTTGATTTTAGTAAATTAGACTGAAACAATTTATCTAAAATTTGGGGGACTCATTATGAAAAAACTTATTTGTACTCTCTGGGTCATTGCGGGTTTTTTTATTGTACCTGCGTTTGGTCAGACTGATTCTGTTGATGTTACGTACACCGCTACAGATGACTATCTCAATCTTTTCGACAGTGATGAATTACTGGAGGTTAATCTTGAGTTTGATATCACGACATTCAGAAGAAAACGATCTGATGTGGAATACCTTGATGCACAACTCAAATACACTGACGGGGGAACAGATACGGTAGTTAAAGACCTGAAGCTTCGCGCCAGGGGAGAATTCAGACGCACTTTTTGTGATTACCCTCCTATCAGGCTAAACTTCAAAAAATCAAAATCACCCGGCGATGAATTCTCTGAAATCGACAAACTCAAGGTGGTAACTCATTGCAAAGGCGGCAACGAGGATTACCTCCTGAGAGAATATCTGGTTTACAAGATGTATAATGTCCTTACCGATCACAGCCACAGGGTAAGGCTGATGAAGATCAACTACATCAACACAAACAAGCAGACCAAACCCATCAGTGCCTTTGCATTCGTTATTGAGCCCGATGAATATTTTGCCAAAAGGCTGGGTGGAGCAAAAATAGAGATGGAAAAGCTTACTCAAAAGAATATAAAGCCGGAGAGCATGGACAGAACGGCAATATTCAATTATATGATAGGTAATGTAGACTGGTCAGTACCCGGACAACATAATGTCATAATTATATCCCAGCCAAGGTCGGAAAGGCCTGATTTGGGTGTGATAGTTGCTTATGATTTTGATTACTCCGGGATTGTAAACACAGATTACGCAATTCCACACGAGGCCCTCCCGATACAATCTGTCCGCCAGCGCTACTATATGGGGGTATGCAGAAAAGAAGAAGAATTCAGAAAATCGCTCGTTCAGTTTGAGGAAAATAAAGATGCATTTTATGAAGTCATAAGAGAATTTCCTTACCTGAAGGAAAGATCAAAAAAAGACATGATTACTTTTATGGACGGATTTTTTAATATGTTCGACAGAAGATACAGTATCGTCTACAACCTGCTTAACAACTGTAAAGACTTTTAATAATTAAAACACGATTGTATGCCATTCGAATCAATTGCCACTGAAGATACCCTGCTCAGCATCATGATCCGGTTTATTGTGAATATTACAGTATTATTCATCCTAATCAGGATGATCTATTACCGTTTTTCAAAGAAACCGGAGTACCTTTTTTCCTTCTTTCTGATGGGAATAGTGATCTTCTTCATATGTTCAATACTCGAGACCGTGGATATTCAGCTGGGGATGGCATTGGGACTCTTTGCAATATTTGCTATTCTACGGTTCAGAACAGTGAATTATACCGTTAAGGACATGACTTATGTCTTTACGGTGATCGGCGTCTCAGTCGTTAACTCCCAGGCAAACATCACCCCTCCCGTACTGGCGTCAGTAAGTATTAATACCATCATCCTGCTGGGGGCACTCTTCCTGGAAGTTTTTCTCAGTAAAAGATTATTGTCGTCACAGACGATCATCTACAATAAAACAGAATTTTTAAAGCCTGATCTCAGAAAAGAACTGCTGAAAGAGTTGTCAGAATTCACCGGGCAGAATATTGAAAAAATCAGGATTGTCAAAGCGGATCTGGCAAAGTGCACCTGCGAGCTTGAGGTCTTTTACAGGGAGAAGGGTTGATGATGAAGTACGATATTCAGGCCGGTGTCAGGGGATTGATATTTGACCTTGACGGGACACTTGCAGACACTATGCCATACCATTTTGCCGGCTGGAAAAAAGCCTGCCGGAGCTTCGGCGCAGATATTGAACCCTCCTTTCTCAGGAAACATACCGGCAGTCCGGGATGGGTAATAGCAGCCGAGCTGATCGAGGAATTTAACCTGTCCGGAACGGTGACAGTCGATCAGATCATGAATGAGAAGCTCAGGGAATTTTTCAGCCTTCAGCATCTGGTGACACCTATAAGCCCCGTTACGGATATTGTCAAAAAGTACCATGGTGTACTGCCTATGGCTGTAGGCACCGGAGGACACAGGGATGCTGTGGAGCGCACGCTGGAAATCACAGATCTGCGAAAATATTTCGACATCATAGTTACAGCAAATGATGTGAGCAATTTCAAGCCACATCCGGAGACCTTCCTGAGGTGTGCTGAGCTGATGGGAATAGCTCCCGGACAGATAGAGGTGTTTGAAGACTCGGATCTGGGTATTCAGGCAGCAATTAACGCAGGCATGATACCAACAGATGTCAGGTCGTGGTACGATTCTGACTGGCAGTGAGCGAAGGGCAGGGAGCGAAGGGCAGGGAGCAGGGAGCGAAGGGCAGGGAGCAGGGAGCGGAGAGCAGGGAACGAAGGAGCGATGGAGCGACAAAGCGAGGGAGCGACAAAGCGAGTTTAGTCATTCGATTGTCATTCGATTGTCATTCAATTGTATGACAATTAATGACGTCGCGTAGCGACAAATGACGGCGCAGCCGAATGACAATTAATGACGTCGCGTAGCGACAAATGACGGCGCAGCCGAATGACAATTAATGACGGCGCGTAGCGACAAATGACGGCGCAGCCGAATGACAATTAATGACGTCGCGTAGCGACAAATGACGGCGCAGCCGAATGACAATTAATGACGTCGCGTAGCGACAAATGACGGCGCAGCCGAATGATGCGGACTTCGGTCTTTTATGGCTCAGTGCTCAGAGCTCAGGGGAAGAATATCCTAAAATACCGATTACTGATTACTGATTACTGATTACCAACTCTTTCCAGGTCCTCCGTCTCCTGACTCCGGTCTCCGGTCTCCGGTCCTTAACGTCCCTGCTAAACCAGGATCTTCGTGTTCATATTGGTGATGCTCGTCTGTACATCAGCCCACATGTCGCCCCTTGAATCGTCCTGCTCAACGATCATATATTTCATACCTGCAATATCCTTCACCGCAAGTATTTCCTTGAAATTAATAACTCCTGCTCCTACAGGGGCAAGGTCATCCTTAATAACTTCAAAGAATGGTTCTTCGCGGGTATACATATCCTTCAGATGGAACAGATGGAACCTGCCCGGATACTTCTTGATTATATCAACAGGGTTATGTCCGGCCTTCGTTGTCCAGAACATATCAAGCTCCATGATCACCAGATCTTTGTCAAGCTCGGCAAGCATCACATCAAAATAGGGAACTTTCCCCTCGACGGTTGCAAATTCAAAGTTATGGTTATGATATCCGAACTGCATCCCAAACTCTTTCATTATTTGTCCCACCTGGTTCCAGTTTGCCGCCATTCTCTGATAACTGTCAATCGTAGTACGCATCTCCTCAACTATCCAGGGCTGAATGCAGTATTTTGAACCAATCTTCGCATGAGCCTCAGCCATTAACCTTGCAGTATCGAGTGTTACACCCTCTCCTTCCACCTGTGTATGACTGCTTATGATCTCGAGACCAAGGTCATTGACCATTTTCTTAAACTCGGCAGGTTCGTAACCGTAAAACTTGCCGTCGGCATAATCAGCCAGTTCAACGAACTTATAACCAAGGTCGGATACTTTCTTCAATGAGCCGGGAACATCAGCAGCCATTGCATCCCGGATAGTGTAGAGCTGAAGTCCCACACCAGGCAATGCCGGTTTACCCCCGCCCTTGCAGGAATAATTTGACAGGACGACCGCGCCAAGAGCGCCCGCAGCTGTGATTCTGAGAAATTCTCTTCTCGATTGTTTTGTTTTCATAGTAAAATATTGAATTAGTTATACATGTTTACCGGCTTGTGATTTTTTTATTCAGATTCAGAAAATAAAAATAAGCAATTGTTTTGATTTGGAATACGGTATATCAATTCTTTCAGATAATTTTGCCGGATCATGATACAGATAGTTGAGACTGAAGATGGTTCACATACGATTTTTGTTTCTGAAATAAGTGAGCATTATCACTCCATTCACGGGGCTGTGCAGGAATCGATGCATATTTATATCAGGCACGGATTTGACACTTCGGGCGCCGACCCTTTAAATATCCTTGAAATTGGCTTCGGCACCGGCTTGAATGCCCTGCTTACTGCTCTTAGGAGCATTGAATCAGGCAGAAAAGTGTTTTATACATCCGTGGAGAAATTCCCTCTCGATGAAACAACCATCAATTCTCTGAACTATAGTAAAATCGTCGGACACGACGGCTCCCGTTTATTTGCAAAGATCCATTCATCTCCATGGAACACAAAATCCATGATATGCAATAACTTCATTCTCAATAAGATCAGAGGCGACCTCACCGGACTTGAGCTATCAGGATCCTATGACCTGATCTATTTTGATGCCTTCAGTCCCGAAAAACAGCCTGAGATGTGGACTGACAAAATCTTCAGAATGATTTCGGATGTTACTGTGAAAAACGGGAAACTTTTAACCTATTGCGTTAAGGGTGGCGTAAAGAGGACAATGAGATCATCCGGTTTCCGGGTTTCCTTGGTGCCAGGCCCCCCCGGTAAAAGGCATATTATGAAAGCAACTAAAATTTGAAAAAAAATTGCGATAACCCTGTTTGCGTCCGCCAAAGTATTATCTTTGCCAAAATTTAATTTAAATCATGTTTATATGAAAATCAAGGGACTAGTTGTTCTGCTTGCTGTAATGGCTTTGTTGTATGGCTCTTGTGCCAGAAATCCTGTTAAAAGTGCAAAAATGAAGAATAGTGTTGATTCGCTCTCTTATGCATTCGGAATATATAATTATAATGCTTTGATGAATGACAGCCTTATTCTTAATCCGCTTGTCGTGGCCAAAGCAATGTGGGAAAGTGAAAAAGGAAATCCAAAGATGGATGACGAAGCCGCCAGAACATATATTATGATGTTTATTAGCAAACGTGATATGGAACGATCAGAAAAACAAGCAGAAATGAATAAAGAGATTTACAGGGATTATATAAACGAGAATCAAACCTTTCTTGCAAAGAACAGGGAAAGATCAGATGTTACCGTAACTGAAAGCGGCCTGCAGTATGAAGTCATCAAAATGGGATCAGGCCCGAAGCCTACCCTTGAGAGTACTGTGAAGGTTCATTATGTTGGAATATTGATCGACGGATCGGAATTCGATTCTTCTGTCGGCAGAGGGTCTCCTGCCCAGTTCCCTCTGAACGGGGTCATTTCAGGATGGACCGAAGCACTTCAACTCATGCCGGTGGGATCCAAATTCAAATTATACCTGCCTGAGAGCATCGCTTACGGTCCCGGTGGTGCCGGAGATGTCATCAAACCATACTCAACCCTCATCTTTGAGGTGGAGCTTCTTGAAATAGTTCAGTAAAACT
>JAHYJA010000009.1 GCA_019429325.1 Bacteroidales bacterium | reverse complement strand
AGTTCCTTTAATACTCCGGTAAGCAGGTTGGTATCGCGGGGATGCAAGCCGATACTGGGTTCGTCAAGTATGTACATCGAGCCCACAAGGTTGCTCCCGAGCGACGTAGCCAGGTTTATTCTCTGCGATTCACCCCCCGACAGAGTGGAGGATAATCTGTCCAGCGTTAAATAGGGGAGGCCTACATCAACCAGAAAATCAAGCCTCTGCCGGATCTCAGTGATAACCCTTTCTGCAATCCTGGCATCCTGAGGTCCGAGAACAACGGCATGAAAGAATTCCTGAAGCTTAATCACCGGCATGGAAACAAGTTCCTGCACAGTTTTTGACGCTACCTTTACATATCCTGCCTCTTTCCTTAATCTTGATCCCCTGCAGCCGGGACAGACCGTCTTGCCCCTGTAGCGGCTAAGCAATACCCTGTACTGTATCTTGTATTTCTTTTCTTCGAGGTGCTGAAAAAAACGGTCAATACCATAGAAATACCTGTTACCCTTCCAGATTAGTTCTTTCTGCTCCTCAGTGAGCTGATACCAGGGCTTGTGTATGGGGAACCCGAACAGCCCGGCATTTGAGACCAGCCTCTCCTTCCATTTCTTCATTGTTTCACCTTTCCAGCACACTATAGCATCCTGGTATACAGAGAGATTCTGATCAGGTATAACCAGGTTTTCGTCGATCCCTATTATCCTGCCATATCCCTCGCAGAGAGGGCATGCACCCAGTGGATTGTTGAAGCTGAAAAGATGTTCTGACGGCTCTTCGAATACGATACCATCTTCCTCGAATTTGTTGGAGAAATTTTCTCGCGCCACCGTCCCGTTTTCCATCATTATGAGCTGACAATGGCCATTTCCCGTCTGGAATGCCGTCTGGGCGGAATCAGCAATTCTGCTGAGATTGTCGTCAGACATTTCTGTAATTATCCTGTCAATGATAATATTAACCTGCTGTCCGGGCTTTATTGCCTCTTCAAGCCCCGGATCGTCAGTCTGCAGGATAACTCCGTTCGCTTCCAGACGGTTAAATCCCTGCTTCTCCAGGAAGGATAAATACTCCCGTATATCAATGTTTTCCGGAATAATTCCGGGTGAGGCGATTAGGATTTTCATACCTTCGGGAAGACCTGAAACGAACTTTACTATATCGTCAGGCGAGTGCCTTTTTACTTCCCTGCCCGAAACAGGCGAAAAGGTGCGGCCGATCCTGCCGAACAGAAGCCTAATATAATCATATATCTCGGTGGAGGTGCCGACCGTTGAGCGGGGATTCCTCGAATTGGTCTTTTGTTCAATCGCGATGGCCGGAGGTATCCCGTTGATGAAGTCAACCTCCGGCTTGTTCATCCTCCCGAGGAACTGCCTTGCATATGCTGAGAGACTCTCAACATACCTCCTCTGACCCTCCGCGTATATTGTATCAAATGCAAGGGAAGATTTGCCTGAACCTGAAACGCCTGTAATTACAACAAGCTTGTTTCTTGGAATTTTAAGACTCACATTTTTCAGATTATGAACCCTCGCTCCCTTGATTTCAATATTCCCGTCCATCTGTAATAATGTAACTTTTTAACGAAAATTCCGTAAAAAGTCAAAAGTAACACTTTCATATCAAAAAAAATTGTTTTCTTTGCTTTGCTGATTATTACAAACTAACTCTAAAGGAGGACTGCCTATCAAACAACTCTACTCTTGATTTATTAAAAGAGTGAGCAATGAAAAAAATGATTTCCGATTATGAACTGATCGAAAGGTTCATAAAAGGTGAGCAGTCCTGCTTCGAACAGCTAATCAAACGTCATAAGAATAAGGTCTTCGCATATATAAGCTTGTATATACGCGATCAGGCCCTTGCTGAGGATCTCTTCCAGGATACATTCCTGAAGGTGATACAGTCAGTCAAATCGGGCAAATACTACGATAACGGCAAGTTCATCTCGTGGGTTATGCGAATAGCACATAACCTGATAATCGATCACTTCCGGAGGATCAAACAGCTCAATACCATCTCGAACGATGATTATGAATCAGACCTGTTCAATTCAAAGCGACTGGCTGAAGCCAATATCGAGGAGCATCTGATAAAGAGGCAGATCCAGAAGGATATAAGAAGACTTATAAGCCATCTGCCGGATGACCAGCGTGAAGTGGTGATACTTCGTCATTATTCAGGATTAAGCTTCAAGGAAATAGCTGACATTACCGATGTAAGCATCAACACAGCCCTCGGCCGGATGAGGTATGCCCTCATCAATATGAGGAAAATGATGGAAGAAAAGAAGATCAGCCTCACATTAAATTAAAAAGAAAACAATATTTATCCCCCCCGGGCCGTTTTCTGATAAAAATAATCATGAAGCCTATGGGTATAAATTCTACACGCTTAATTTCTTACCGGGACATTGATGTGGACAAGATAGATCTCTATGAAGATGCATGGGGATTTAATTCACAGTTCAGCGAGGTGATGAGCCTCCTTAGCATGGTGAAAGCAGCTCCGGGGAAACGGGTTACCAAACGCCTGATAAAACGAATCAGGCAAAACAACTGAGAGAGAAAACACAGAGAAAATCTGTGTTTTTTTTGTATATATTAATTTAAAATAATATATTTGTGATATTAAATTAATATCATAAAAAATGAAACAGGAATTTTCCCTCAAACCCATTTCGGGTTATCTTGCACTGCTGATAGAAATTCTCCTTATCGGCGGGGCTTTGGCCGGATTTGCTTATGGCATAATCTGGCTTGGTGTAATCTGCACGTTGTTGTTCGTTCTTCTGACAATCGGTTTTACCGTGGTCAATCCGAACGAATCGTGCGTGATGGTACTTTTCGGCGCATATAAGGGCACTGTCCGGGAAAACGGATTCTTCTGGGTGAATCCTTTTTATACGAAACGTAAGATCTCCCTCCGCGCCCGGAATTTTGACAGCGAGCCTATCAAGGTCAACGACGAGATGGAGCGGGAGATACGCGAAAGGCTCCTGATTGCCGGCATCGAAGTAATCGAGGCGAGGATAAACTATATCGCTTATGCCGAGGAGATCGCAAATGCCATGCTCAGAAGACAACAGGCTTCCGCCGTCGTCTCGGCCAGATTCAAGATAGTCGAGGGAGCCGTATCGATGGTGCAGATGGCACTGGAACAACTCTCCGACAAGAATATTGTTGACCTTGACGAGGAAAAGAAGGCTGCAATGGTAAGCAATCTGATGGTAGTTCTCTGCGGAGATAAGGATGCAACGCCAATCGTCAATACAGGTACTTTACATTCATAGGATATGAGTTCAAAGAAACCATTTGTCCTCAGGATTGATCCGGAAAAATTGAGATCGCTTGAAAAATGGGCTGCTGACGAGTTCCGCAGCACGAACGGGCAGATTGAGTACCTGCTGGATCAGGCGCTGAAAAAAGCAGGCAGATGGAAGACTAAATCACAAAATCATCAAAAAGATAAAGATGAACAAGCCACTTAAATATACCTGTCCGAAGTGCGGAACACGTACCTGTGAGATTGGCGAGGTCCGTACTGCAAGCTCATTCCTTACAAAGATCTTCAATATCCAGAACAGGAAATTCACATCCATCGTTTGCTCTAAATGCAAATACACCGAATTGTACAATGTCCCGTCAAAAAAAGTGGGTGATGTTTTTGATTTCTTTGTAGGATAATGAACTCTCTTACTGGTTAATAAAATAGACAGAATGGCAGGCAGCTATGCCTGCCGTTTCTGTTCTCAGCCTGCTCCTTCCCAGGTGAACAGATCTGAAACCCTTTTCAAGGGCTTTTTCTATTTCCTCCTCACTGAAATCACCTTCGGGTCCTATAAGGATAACAGCATCCTGACCTTTGGTGCAGACAGCATCGATCCTGTTCCTGCTGAATTTATTACTGCAATGAGATATCATAAGGACTCCGCTGTGGCTGAGGCTGATAAAGTCATCAAATCGGCAGGGGCTGTTGAGTACAGGTCTGAAAGCCTTTACAGATTGTTTCATCGCAGAGATGATGATCTTTCCAATTCTGTCTGCCTTTATTCCCGTTTTTTCGGTTCTGCTGCAGATAAGCGGAGTGATTATATCTATGCCTAATTCAACACTCTTCTCAACAAACCATTCAAACCGCTCATAATTTTTTAGTGGAGAGACTGCTATATGAAGCCTGTAATTCCTTTTTTCAAAATCTTTTATTGCAGTGGTAATCGTTATCCCGCATCTCAGTGGATCGGGATCGCTGATGAATCCTTCATAAAGCGTGCCCGCTCCGTCGACAATTTTTACAGGGTCGCCGGTTGACATCCTCAGGACACGAATGCAATGCCTCGATTCGGTCTCGCTTAATATACAGCTTTTACTGGTGGCCTCCGGAGCATAAAAAATCTGCATGGCAATTTGTGATCCGGCTATAATTTATTTGAACAACCCGTCGAAAGGTGATAACTCCCTGTCTCCTTCACTGCTTTCCATCCTTCTCAGGAATCTTCCGAGCCTGTCCTCGACAGCAATCATGTATGAATAAGGAACTCTTACGCTTGATGCAGGATCTCTCCTGTCTTTAGGCTTTGCGGATGAGATTAGCCTGTTGAAGTTGATATTACCAGCCTGTGCCATCATAACGCCCCTGAAGTAGGAAAAATAGTACCAGGCAGATTGATCAGCTTTTAGATAAACATCGATCAGGTCACCTGAACGCCTTCGCTGTATTTCGATATAACCGTCTACATACAGGTTGACCGGCTGTGTACCTATGAAGCCGATGCCAATCTTTCCCTCCGACCGGAAGGATGAGGTAAATTCATTCCAGTAAAGTTTGACGTCGTTCAACAGCAGTTCATAAGTGAACTCCTTTGGGATATTCCTGCTTGTCCCGAACAGATCGAGTTCCTCTTTCAGGCGGCCTGCGGCGCTTACACCCAGGAGGTCTTTCATTCCCTTGTCGATCAGATCGCTGTTCAGGTTGACAGTCCTGAGCGACGGCGTCATGCGTATCTCGTCACTCATTACGGCAAGCGCTCCGGGTGAGAAGTGAAAATCGAGAGCCAGTATCGCGTCGATGGTGACTTTGCCTGAATCAAGAGTCTGGATCACTCTCCCTGCACTGTTCATTTTCATGAGATCAAAATTGGCACCGAAAGAGAGCGCGCCTTCCCCTGATACCACACAGAAGTTTTTATCGAATGCAACCAGGGCCCCGTGTATAGCCGGGTCTGCAATTTTTTCACGTGAGGCAATCACATAGCGGTTTTTCGGTTTGTCGTACCAGAGAAAGCCATTGGAGTTTACCAGGCCGATATCACTCCATGATTTCTGGTATGAGAGAAAAGCCGGGTAGATATGAGCTGAATCTGTATTGATGAATGAACCTGAATAAACGAGATTATCATTAATATCCCTTGGTTTTTCACTTACCGGTATCATAACATTCATTGGATCGATATCCGCTCTGAATTTTATCGGATGGCTGTATAACCGGCTGCAGTCGTGCAGAATACCGGCCGCACCGGTGAAAGTGAGGAGATTAGCCCTGGCTGAAAGGAAGACATCCCCTGAAAATGCAAACGCGGGGCTGAGCATGAAATTCTGGCTTAGAGGTATATAACCCCTGGCAGTTGTTGTCAGAGTATCCACACTAAGCTCAGGGAAACTGATGCTCTGTATCTCTTTATTCTCTCCCAGGTAGTCGTAAAGTGCACTGCCTGAATATCTTCTGGTTGATTCGATGCTGATCTTGCCGGAGTGAAGGATATGACGGTTGTTGACAGCTATTATGGCATCCTGGAGCTCTCTTATCCTTGCTCTCCTGTCAATGATCATCTTGCCCTTGCCCGGCTGAATGAGCGCATCGGCAATTTTCAGGTAATTAATCTCTTCTGCTTCGATATACTCTTCCTTCACGTAATATCGTGCCTTACCCGACAAAAAGGTAATCGTATCCCGGATCGCATTGGTTGAGAAGAAAGTAGGCTTCTCGAGGTTAGACAGGCTCACCCTGAGCAGCTGAGAGGGATTCAGCAGTGCTCCTGAACTCTTGCCTTTTTGCTCCATGTCGAGGATTCCTGTGCTCATATTGTATATAAAGTCGGTCATTGTACAGATATACTGAATCTCAGGAAATTTTACCACGGATGAGCCTGTGTTGAGTTGGAAGCTGGCAATGTTCTGGTTGAAATTTATATTGGTGGCTGCATTCTCGGCAATAAACGCATCTCCGCTTGTAGAGGGGGATTTGAGGTTATAATCCGCCGTATCGGCATGTATTGTGGCTGAAGTAAATCTGAAGAGGTCAGAAATGATCCTTGAATCAGGCATGTTTATTATGCCTGATCCGTTAACGACTGTCGGTGTAAGGGTTAAACTGCCGTCGAGGCTGGTACCATTCTCAAACATATTGAAAGACTTGCCCCTGGTATTTACCGCAAGCCATTTATCTTTCTCAGGCATCCACCTGATCTTTACATCCTGACTGGCCAGGTCGGGAAAAAGTCCTGATCCGTCATTCTGCATATTGAATACCTTTGCCTGGGTTGTCATTGAATCTGGATAGAAGCGGAACTCATCTGAAATTGTGGTTGACGAAAGATGTTTAAGCGTGCCATGACCTGTAAGACCATGATTGCTCATACTTAAAAAATTATTCAACCGGCCCTTTTCACCATAGATATCAATACCCTCTTCCGGAATGGTCATATTAAACCCGAGGCTGTTGTTCTCCTGTATTACCAGATACTGCCTTATTGGCTTAAGGATATTGCCTCCGTGGAATACCCCGGACAGGTTCATGTCTTCAAGCTTGTAATGGTCGATGTTTTCGTAAGTGAACGGATCAACCCTGAAATAAAAATCATCCCTCCCGTAAATGCCTTCAAGCCCAGGTATCCTGTCAAAGAAAATATATGATTCTGAAACAGCATTAATTATGGGATACTGGTCCAGGCTTTTGAGCCCGGATTTATTCTGGGGGTCATCGATATAGAGCTCTGCCTTTGCCAGCTGTATCATATTATCCACACGCTCGAATACCGGATTGCCGTAATTATCCCTCCTGTCAGTCTCCACAGCCACTTTGATTGAGTCAATATTGTTAAGTGTAATCTTGAAGGTATCATAATTGAATACGAAATCATGTCCGTATATGGTAAACAGACCTGCCTCAACTATACCATCGAATTCCAGACAGCGATTCTTTCCGATAGCGAGTCTTTGCTGATAAGGATAAAGCATGACTTTCTGCGAATCGCTGAGGAAGACCCCCCTCACTCCATTGACCTTGAGCCTGAAATCGTTAAGATCGAGAATGGCGTTATCGACAGGAGCCTTAGTTTCGCTTATCACCTGAAGAACATCGTAGTCTTTTCTGCCGATATAGAAATCTATGAAATCATTCACTTTGTTCTTGATTGTCACTTCCCTGTTTGCCCGGTCGTAAAATATGAAACCTCTGTTGGCGAGGTCGATACACATCCCGGTAACGGCCTCCTCGGGTTTATTCAGCCACCTGGCAAATTCAGCAATGGGGAAGGTCTCGGAGTAATACCATTCGCTGAACTGCTTAAGACGGTTAAGCGGATGATATTCGTCCAGTCCCATCAGCTGGAGGAAGTATTTTGCATTGAACGACGACACCGATTCAAACCGTGCCTGTCCAATGGAAGCTCCCCTGGCCCTTGAGAGAATGACTTTGGAACCTTTCATATCCCAAAGGAGGCTTTCAAAGTACATGTCGAGGCTGTGGTACGAATTGAAATATGGACTTTTTGAAATAGGATTGTTAGTCCGCAGGAGGCTTACCTGCCTGTCGGTGACATTATATGAGAATCCAAGGTTGGAATGGTAGATAGAGTCGCCTCCCAGATAGAGTGCTGACTCAGCTTCAGGGCTGGTAAGGGCGTTAATAGTGAATGTGAATTCATTGGATGCAAGCTTCATATAGAGGGTATCATTCCTCCTGAGGCTGATCCTTGCAGGATTGAACATCTCTCCATTGCCCTTGACACTGGCACCTTCGAACACAAGACCTCCCTCATAGTCCACTCCTTCATAAATATTGTTGATCCGGAACTCTTTTACATAAGTCTCGAATTTCGGAAATGTTGCCCTCTCTTTTGACTCGATGCTGATGGCCTGATCGCTCAGGGTGCCGTATACCGGTTCTTTAAAGTATGTCTTATGCGTAAGCTTCGCCGAGTCGCTTGTGAAACCGCTTCTTGCAGCATTAATCCGGTAGTTGTTCAGCTCAGCAAAAACATCCTCGCGAAGGTATCCTGCCTTTTCCCATGTAACTATTCCGTATTTTCCGTGAAATTGTTGTATATCAGGAATGTATGACCCTGTTACGTTGTAGATTTCTGTGCTGTCCCTCTGTGAATAGCAGGTGAGGGTCGCATTGGAGATAACTATCTTAAAGATAGTGTCATGTATAAATTTGATATCACTGGTTTTGACCTTCCATTTTACGCTCCCTGAATTAAAAAGCACATTTTCCCTGATAAGCAGGCTCGTATTTCTGAAGTATGTGGCAAGATTCTCGTTCGTGAGCCTGGGATTGAACAGCATCTCGCTGAGACCTGTAAGCCAGTAGGTAAGGAAATCTCCGTCGCGTTTGTAATCTACAAATTCGTTAAGCGTTTTCAGGAATTCATTGAAATGGGGGATTGCTCTCATCTGTCTTGCGGTCATCTGGCTTGACAGATCAAGTATCTGAAACATTGTCACTTTTGAGTAGGCTGCACTATCCCATTTTGCAATGAATGCATTAACATTTGCTGTCTGCTCTTCATTCAGGGTTAATCCCATGTAGGCAGGCAGTTCTTCCCTGTATTTTCCGGGTTCACCGGAAAATGCAGGTTTTACCTGGGATGATAACCTGAGTGGAGCAATAAACAGGAATAACACGCATACGATGGTGAGCTTTCCTCTCATGTTCCGGTTATATAGCTTCAACTATGGCGCAGAAATCCTCCAGCTTAAGGGACGCACCGCCTATCAGCCCGCCGTCAACGTCAGGCTTTGAAAATATTTCTGAAGCGTTGGACGGTTTGCAGCTGCCACCATACAATATGGAAGTGTTCTCAGCAGATTCATTTCCGTATCTTTCACGCATAAGGCTGCGTATGTATTCATGCATCTCCTGGGCCTGATCGGGAGTGGCCGTCAAGCCGGTTCCTATTGCCCAGACCGGTTCATATGCGATCACAACCTTCCTGAAATCTTCCTCGGGAAGTGAGAATAGCCCTTCTTTCATCTGTCGCCTGACAACTTCAAAATGTCTGCCGGCTTCTCTCTCCTCAAGCACCTCACCACAGCAGAAAATAACCCTCAGACCTGAGCTGAGAGCAAGTACTGTTTTTTTATTCACGATGCGGTCATCCTCGTGGTAATAGGTTCTTCTTTCCGAGTGACCGATAATAACATATGGTGCTCCGGTGCTTTTTATCATAGGGGCAGATACTTCTCCCGTAAAGGCACCTGACAAATCTGTCGCACAGTTTTGAGCCCCGTGAAGGACCGGACCCTCCTTTAAGATTTCAGATAATCCGGCAAGGTGAATAAATGGTGTGCATAAGATCACCTCGGTCCCTCCGGCGGGTTTTTTTCTGAACCAGGTGTTAATTTCCTTTGCAAACTTCAGGCCTTCGTCGAGGCTCATGTTCATTTTCCAGTTGCCGGCAACAATATTTTTTCTCATAAAAGTTAAATTATTTAGTGTGTTGTTTGATATCTGATTTTTTGTTCAGCAGGATGTGCATTAACATAATTCCAAGTGCAAGTGTAAGTATAAGAATAATAACGGTAAATACCCCGGTTCTGTTGTTCATCACCTCCAGCTGTTTACTATCCATATCCCCTGTGAACCAGTTATTATCAGGTACGGTTCTCCACGACCATTTGCCTACAATAGTCCCGTTCCTCAGCAGAATGTACCCGGGATTTGACCTGACCATGGTTTTAAGTGTTGTTTCATCAACCGAACAGAATAATAAGCCATTATCAAATGCCTTCAGGTAGTTGGAGCCCGATGCTGAAAGGATATAGAAAGGAATGCCGTTCGCCATACAATGATAACCAAGTTCAAATCCTTTCCGCAATTGTTCGACGCCAGCCTTCTCAAGTTTGGGGGAGATCATCAGCAGTGAATACATTTCATCAAACAATATCAGTTCAGTAAGGTCATCATTATATACTGAATGAATGCTGAGACTGCTGATAGGAGGCTGGTAGCCCTTTTGAACCAGAACTGATTTCTGGTCAACAAATACCCAGGAATCATCATCGGCCGGGTAATTGTCGAGTGTGAATTCCTTTCTTACACCATCCTTTTCGTAAATGAATGTAGTTTCATATCTGTCAACGGGTTTCCCTTCCGGTACAACCATTTTGCCCGGGATATATGTGCCGGTAGTGTATGGAAGGAAGTCTACCACAGGAAGGTAGCGGAGATTGAACCATGCGAAGCCGATCATTATCACTCCCATCCCGGTTATTATCAGCCACTCTGTAATGGCGGCATATTTCATACTGATTTCTTTCCGGTACCTTAAAAGAATGAGCGCAAATACCAGTATTACGATGTTCTTGAAGAAGGTCTGCCAGTTTGTAAGATGGATGGCATCGCCAAAACACCCGCAGTCAGAGACCGGGTTTGTAAGTGCCAGTACAAATGTGAGAGGGGTGAAGATCAGCATCATTATCATCACGGCCCATATTCCGGTTCTTATCCTGTAGCCTGTGATCAGTGAAAAACCTGCAAGAAACTCAAAAGTACACAATATCACTGCCAGGGGCAATGCAGAGAACTGAAGGAACTCCAGATTGAACGCCTGGAAATAATCTCCGAATTTATATGCTGAGCCCAGGGGGTCGATGGCTTTAACGGCGCCTGAGAAGATAAAGACCAGTCCGGTAATAAGTCTGCTGATGGTGATGAGTATTTTCATGTCAGATTAGTTTGTGTTTGTAAATAATTCCGGTGATTTTTCTGAATATTTCACCGGCAGGCATTATCCTGCCGTCACTGTCGCTGCAGTCGACAACAGCCAGCCTTGAATCTGTACGGGCGGCGTTAAGATATACTTCCCTTACTTTAAGCTGGAAAAAAAGGTTTTCTTCATGTATATCCCTGATGCCGTTCAGATAGCTCCTGTCATTGCCTGACCTTGCAGTTGAAAGGTTTGTTTCTGTAAAGGATGCAGGTACGTCAAGAAAGATATTGAGGTCAGGTTCAGGTATCCTGAAATGTTCAAATTCAAGTGCTAAAATCCATTTGCGCAGTCTTTCCCGTTCAGCCGGTTCATCGATCTTGGCACACTGGTACGCTATGTTTGAATAGGTGTACCTGTCGAGCAGAACATACCTGCCCTCTTTTAGCCAGTTACTGATCAACATCGAAGCATCCTTCCTGTCGCCGGCATAAAGCATTGCGACCAGGTAAGGATCCACTTCATTCAATGATCCGAATTCACCCCTGAGAAACCTGGCAATAAGTTCACCGAAAAAGCGGGTGTCGGTCCTTGGAAAGTGAAGATATTCGCATCTGTAACTCTCTGCGGAGAGGAAATCCCTGAGGAGTTTAATCTGTGTTGATTTTCCTGAACCGTCAATCCCCTCGATAACTATGAGCTTCATTATTTGTCAGTTTTCTTCAGGTACAAATGTAATAACGACACTTTAAACTTAAAAGGCAATCGGGAAAAAATCAGGAATGTTGGCAATTGCTTAAAAAGTGCTAATTTCGGATTATCAACAGGAATCAGACTTGAAAGGGAAACCACAGTACATAAACCTGAGGGGCAGGCTTCTGGACCTCTCCACCCCGAGGGTGATGGGCATAATTAATGTCACGCCTGATTCGTTTTACCGGGGGAGCAGGTTTACAAATGATGCCGGTATAATCAATGCCGCTTCAAAGATGATCGAAGAAGGAGCCGATATTATTGATGTGGGAGGGTATTCTTCCCGTCCGGGTGCAGCTCATATTTCTGAAACAGAGGAGAAGAAACGGGTTCTGGGAGCGATAAGACTTATCGCCCGGGAGAGACCGGATGCCGTGATTTCAGTTGATACGTTCCGGGCGGATATTGCCAGGGAAGCTGTGGGGGAATGCGGGGCACACATGATCAATGACATATCAGGGGGAGAATCCGACAGCCGGATGTTTGATGTCGTCGGAGACCTTAATGTGCCTTACGTCATGATGCACATGAAAGGCAATCCGCGTACCATGCAGGTTAATCCTGTCTATACTGATGTCGTTGCTGAGATTCTGACCTGGTTCGGGAAACGGATATTCCGGTTAAGGTCTGCAGGAGTAAAAGATATTATCCTCGATCCGGGTTTTGGATTCGGGAAGAGCATTGATCATAATTTCGGGATTCTGAGATCTCTCAGCGATTTTTCGATAACCGGCCTGCCTTTAATGGTCGGCCTCTCAAGGAAATCGATGATCTGGAAGACCCTCGGGATCACATCAGATGAATCACTTAACGGTACAACGGTACTCAACAGCGTGGCTCTGCTAAATGGCGCAGACATTTTGAGGGTGCACGATGTGCGGGAGGCGGTACAGGCCATAAGACTGACCGCACGTCTCGGTAAAAATAAAATCTTTCCTTAATTTTACTGTTCAATCTTTCAGACATGGGATTTCACATAACAATACTTGATGTAATCGACATTCTTCTGGTTGCTGTTATACTTTTTCAGTTGTTTAAGCTAATCAGGGGAACCGCTGCTTTGAGCATCTTTATAGGTATCTTTTTTATTTACCTTTTCTGGCTCGTTGTCAAGGCTCTTAACATGGAGCTTATCAGTGCTCTCTTCGGTCAGGTTATCGGGGTTGGTGTAATTGCCCTGATCATTGTCTTTCAGCAGGAAGTGAGAAGATTTCTTCTGGTTATCGGAAACCGGTATATAAGCAGCAGGAGGTTCTCTCTGAGAAAGATATTTGCATCAGTCGATGAGGAGCAGAGCAGCCCCAGGGAGGCGGAGGAGATCGTCAGGGCAGCGGAATCGATGGCTAACAAAAAGACCGGGGCTTTGATCGTTGTCGGCCGGAGGAGCAGTCTCGATCTGTATTCTGAAGGCGGCGAGCTGCTTAATGCCAGGATAAGTGCTGAACTGATCGAGACTATTTTTTTCAAGAACACACCACTTCACGACGGGGCTCTCCTGATTGAAGACGGAAAGATTTTTGCCGCAAGATGTCCGCTTCCCGTAACAGATCAGGTTATGCTTCCAGCCCGTTTCGGTATGAGACACAGAGCGGCAATAGGTATGTCAGAACACTCCGATTCGCTTGTGATCGTTGTATCCGAGGAATCCGGAAACATCACAGTTGTCGAAAGTGGTGTTGCCAGAGAGAAGATCACTCCGAACGAGCTCAGGAATATCCTGCTGAGAGAGCGAATTTAGACCGGCGCTCAAAAAAACCCTAATTTATCCTGTACAATATCAGCGACTCCGCATCCTTTATGTAGATCTGGCTGCCGGCAATTATCGGAAAGGTATACACAGGCGTTTCCGATACCTTGTACCTGGCAATTTCCGAATATGATTTCGTATCAGGCCTGAAAACGATCAGATTGGCCGTGCTGGGAAATCCGATAATCACCTGACCGCAGTCCGATATGGTGGCAAAATCGCTGTTGGTAGCCTCATCCACCCAGGAAGTCACACCTGTCAAGGCATTGATGCAATAGATCCTTCTCTGGTCGGTGAATCCGAACAGGTGGCCATCCTTAAGTATCGGAGTGGTCCATTTGGCGCCAATATCCGGATTGCTCCACAATTCCTTCACCATATAACGATCACCATCACCGGTCACCTGAACCGCTTTTGTTCCGGTTCCCTGCCCTGTATAGTAGATTATCTGACCGTTAATGTAGGGGCTTGGACTGTTATAGAACCTTTGCTGTACTGGTGTTGCAAGCTGCCACAGCAGTTTGCCGTCGGTAAAATCGAGCCCTAACAGGTTCTTTTCTGTCTGTACAACGACTATTTTCTTCCCGTCGATGGTCATGAGTGAAGGAGAGGAATAGGCTGGTCCGTCACCTGCCCACTTCCACTTTTCATTGCCGGTACTGAGGTCAAGCGCAAGGATCTCACCCTTGTCACGTGTGCCCACATGTGCAATGCAGACATTATCTGTAACCAGCGGTGACATACCGGTAAAGAATTGCGGGACCGCATTTGATGGATTCTCTCTTCTCCATACCAATTTACCTGTTGAAGCATCGAGGCATGAAAGGATCCCGGAAACACCAAATGTCACAACCTTTCCGC
Organism: Bacteroidales bacterium; assembly: GCA_019429325.1. Classification (GTDB taxonomy): domain Bacteria; phylum Bacteroidota; class Bacteroidia; order Bacteroidales; family VadinHA17; genus LD21. The sequence goes on along the minus strand of JAHYJA010000009.1, from coordinate 25,789 downwards.
CAGCAACAGATGGCGTGCTCCTCGGGCCCGGATGAGATGCCGATGGTCCTGTAACTGCAGGAGCAGGGTAGGTGCTCTTCCATATCTCTTTCCCCGTTGCGGCATCCAGACACAATACTGCTTCATGGTCGCCCTGCCTCGTGTGAAGATAGATCCTGCCGGAAACCAGTACCGGTGAAGCGTCTCCGCTGCCTACTGATACTTTCCAGACTTGCGAAAGACCTGCGGGCCATGACGAAGGAGCACTGAAACCGCTTACCTTGCTGTCGCGCCCTGTTCCCCTGAATTGAGGCCAATCCTGGGAATAGAGTGATGCAGACAGGGAAAAAATCAGGGTAACAACTGTCATCCTGATGAGATGATTGTTTCTTTTCATAATTTTATCCATTTAAGTGGAATGTAAATTTATTCTAAAAAATGATGCAATTCAAGACCTGATCAAAGATATCTGCCTCGCAGGTTTAATATTTATAAAAGATTAACATTACACGGCAATGGTGCAGTTTGAAAAGAATGAACTATTTTCACGGACGGATTTTGTGTTTTTCAATACTTTTGTGTAATCTTTAAATTCAATTCGGTAATCGCAGGCCGATCATATTGCGTGAACCAAAAATTATCTGTTATGCAAAACTTATTTTTAAGAATTATGGTAGTATCAAGTCTGGCAGGTCTGGCAGGTTGTTCCGGCACCGGCGATCCTGAAAAATGGAGTGCTGCGGAAACTGACAAATGGTTTGAAAAAATTGAATGGCTTAACGGATGGACGGCGAAACCCGATCCTTCGGTTGACAGGAAAGCACTGGCTGTTTCATATTTCAGAAATATGGAGCGATGGAACTCCGCATTCAGTTTTCTGAAGGAAAATGATCTGTCAGCGCTGGAACTTAAACGATATGATATCGATGGGGATAATCTTTATGTTGCTGTAAGCGAGTACCTCACTAAAAATCCCGAAGAGGCATATTATGAAGCGCACAGGAAATATATAGATATTCAATATGTTGTTTCAGGGAAAGAGCTTATAGGCATAACGCCACTATCCATGAAGAATGAAATAATCGAGTCTTATGACCCGGAAAGGGATATTGAATTTTTTACTGTAAGCAGTGAGAATAACCTCAGCGCCACTCCTGACAGGTTTTTTATTTTCTTTCCGGGGGATGCCCACCGTCCGGGTCTGAGAGACGGGGAGAACGCTATGGTAAAGAAGATTGTTGTTAAGGTCTGGGTCGATTAAAGGCACGCTGCCAGGGTGTGGTGTAAAAGCTGACAATGATATATTAACTGGCAGTGGGGAGGAACAGTTCAAAATGGATATGGAGCTATTACCTTGGCTATCTGTACAAGGAGATGGGCAATGCCGAAGAAACTGTTGAAAGCTTTAAGAGAGTATTAAAAGAAAATCCCGCGGCACTCCATGCCTGGTACTATATTGGGGAGGGATACCAGAACCTGGGAATGAATGTCGAGGCTGAAGAAGCTCTTGCAAGAATTCAATCATTCAACTTGAAGGGTCCTGATATTAACAGCTACTACAGGAACGATTACTGCCCTCTGAGCACCTATTCCCGTTACCTGATGGCCAGGTTGTATATAAACACCCAAAGGACCCAAAGTGCAGAAAATATCCTGAATCAGATCATCAGCGACAATGAATCATTCGGTCCTGCCTACCGGCTCCTCGGAACCGTGAGCCGGATGAAAGGCGATACCTTATCCGGAATAGATTACATTAACAGGGCAAATGAACTGCCTGATAATACATCTCCGGTTGACACCCTGATCGATATTTTAAATCTCCGTTCCAGGTCTGACCTCTATATTCTTAAAAGGATTGATGAAGCCGAGTTTGCCTTCCACCACGACTGGGCCCTTGTACTGGTAAACAATGCTCTTAATTATCTCCCTGATAACTGAGGAAAATAAATGGTAACCCGATTATTACCACAAGAATCAGTGCAATGGGGATCAGATTTTTATAATGTTTTTTTGGCTTATCCTCCAGGCTCCCGGTCTTTGACATCTTTTTGTCGCTTTTGATTTAAAGCCCCGGACCAGATACCATGAATTCTCAAATAAATCTAAAAAAATAATGTGCTGTTTATGTAACTGGAAAGGTTCATAAGTCGTAAAAGAGATAAGTCAGTAATTCCTGAACAAGAAACATTTCCGGGTTCATGAAAAAATGGTTGCTTTATATCCTGCTTACAGCTTTTTCACTGGTTGTTTCCGGACAGGATTGTACTATCTTTTCTAAAGCAAACAGCATCACACCGGATAAACTTTGTTCACCGGTAACTGCGACCTGGGTTGTTACGTATACGGGAGTCAATAATGCCGGAACCCGGGTACGGATAAGATATGACTGGGATAACGGAACCGTGGTTACTGTTGATGCTGTCGAGACGGCACCGGGTGTGTTCCAGGCAACAGCCTCCAATCTTTACACATCGCGCGGCAATGTCTGTAATTATCATCCCAGGGCAACACTTGTTGTCAATGGTGTGTTGTGTACTTCTTCCTCACAGGAGCAGATAGTGACGGTGTGGGATGACGATGATCATAACGGCGGCAGGATGCGCATAGATCCTCCTGTTTATCCGATTTGCTTCGGGAACAGCGCCAATGTTCGCTTCCGCGACCTGACGCGCTTCAATTGCGTGCCTCCCCAGGAACGGGATAACCCTAACGTAAGTACCCGCTGGATACAGTGGATATATGGGACGGATAACACAATGTCGGGAGTACCCGTTACGATCAACGGAAATATCACAGCCTTTCCCGACACGGGATCTGTCATAATGTTGCCGGGTCCCGTTACCGGTTCAGGAATATGGTCGGAAATCATAAATGTTGCGAATGATAAAAATATCGGGGAGTTATTTGAGGTTACGCTCCGGAGCTGGAATTACTGTAATCCGTATGACGATCCAAATATCCCCGGACCTCCGGATGATCCGGTGAACGGGGATCATCCGCCGGTAGTGACAACAGCTATTATCATAATTGCACCTTATCCCGATGCCACAATAACTCCTGTTGACTCTATATGTGCAAACGCCGCCCCGGTGATCCTTACTGCTGCAGATGACGGAGGTACATGGTCCGGTCCGGGAGTCAGCGGAAACAGCTTCAATCCTTCTGTTGCTGGCCCGGGGAATCATACTATAAGCTATAGTATAACAAATGCGAGTGGCTGTCAGGACTATGATGAGACGATCATTGCAGTAATGCCCATACCTGATGCGACAATTACAGCTCCCGATATCGTGTGTTCAACAGATCCGGTATTCCAGCTTATCGCAAACGATCCGGGAGGGATATGGTCGGGCCACGGAGTTACAGGTGATCTTTTTGACCCGTCAGCAACAGGCCCGGGAAGTTTCGTGATAACATATAATATTACCGATGCCAATGGCTGCAGTAATGCAGCTGACAAAATCATAACTGTAGCCACTCCCAATGCCACTATAACACCAATAGATACTCTGTGCATTGACAGCCCTCCTGTTACCCTTGTTGCTCATGACTTTGGAGGAACCTGGTCGGGGATTGGAGTTGCCGGCAATATCTTCGATCCCGTTATTGCAGGCATCGGCGATCACCTCATAAAGTATGAAATTACCAATCCGGCTTGCAGCGACTCTGACACAATAATATTAACCGTAGTGCCTCTGCCGGTCGTGATCATAAACCGTGTCGGAATACTCTATCTGAACAGCCCCCCGGTAACTTTAAGAGTTACCTCTATCGACGGAGAATTTTCAGGTAGCGGTGTTACGGGAGATGTATTCCATCCGGAAATCGCAGGGTTGGGGAATCATATTGTTACTTACGAAACATTTCCGGACAGGTATGGTTGCCTTGGATTGGATACCATACATATCAGCGTAATTATGCCACCGGTTCCGCTTGCAGATTTTGAACCGGACACAATCGGTTGCGCCCCTCTTACAATACAGTTCATAAACAAGAGCCTTCATGGTGAATCATATTTCTGGGACTTTGGCGATAATGTCTTCTCTGATGAGGAAAACCCTGAGCATACTTATTATATCCCCGGAAATTATCTGGTAAGGCTGATAGTGAGCAATATCACGGGTCAGTCCGTACATAACGGAATAATAAAAGTATTGCGGAATCCTTCAGCAATGTTTCATGCATACCCGACAGATGTGGTCAATAATCAACAGATAGTGGTGTTCTACAACTACAGTTATTACGACTCGGCATACCTCTGGAATTTCGGGGACGGGCAAACTTCTGACGAGAAGAATCCTTATCATAAATATGAAGATGAGGGTTCATACAGGGTTTCCCTGATTGTTATATCGAAAGACGGATGCATTGACTCATCCGTGCTTGAAACACCGGTAAGGGTCGAATGGAAGGAAGGATTCCTGAAATACCCGAATGTTTTCAAGTGGAATGAGACAGGGCCTACCGGAGGACAATGGAGTGAAGGAGTTAATCCCGAAATGGATTTTGTCTTCAGGCCTTTCCAGGAAAATATCATAGAATATAAGCTTCAGATCTTCAACAGGTGGGGAGTGCTGATATTTGAAAGCAATGATCTCAACATTGGATGGGACGGCTATTTCAAAAACGGCAATCTTGCGATGCAGGGCGTTTATGTTTGGAGGGCAACCGGCCGCTTCGCCGACGGGAAATACTTCGATATGGTCGGAGATGTAACGTTTCTGCATTGAGACACAATATTTTATGAGCTTTTCAAATATTTATGGAATCCCCGGATCACAGGAGGATTGGGTACTGCATGCTATGGAATAACAAAAGGCCTTGCACAAAAAAACGTAAATGTTCTGTTTGTGGTTCCAAAAGCCTTTGGAGATGAAGACCAGAGGTTTGCGGTGATTCAGGATGCCGGGGAGATACCTTAAAGATATATTAATAAGCCAGTCTTTCTCCAGGCTTTCACGCATACGGTATAGCTTTAGAAGGTTTTTAATTAACTGAAATAAAATGATGACTTTTATATATATTGCACAGGTTTTGAAGTCATATATTCTGAATGTCGAAAATACGGTTCATAATCTGTGCGTTTGTTTTATCGGTTCTGCCAGTCAATAACACGTTCCTGCAGAGCAACAGTATGATGAAACCAATCAGCGAGGCCTTCGATCGGGATATCGAAACTTATTTTACCTTTTGTTACAGGGCACTATACTGCGACCCTCCCAAACCAGGGTATGAAGTCTTTAAGAGAGCGCTCACAGGGTTCTTGAACCTGAAATCTTCAGGTAATATCAGGAACAACCTTCTTACCATCATCGATTTTTCTGTCTCATCCAACGTCGAGCGGATGTGGATAGTTGATATCCACCACATGAAAGTGATCCATAACTCTCTTGTTGCACACGGGAAGGAAAGCGGAGATGAGTATGCGACTCAGTTTTCCAATATACCCTCCTCTAACAGGAGCAGTCTGGGATTTTATCTTACAGGTGAAATCTATTATGGTAAACATGGCATATCACTCTTCCTTGACGGTGTTGAGCCCGGGGTGAACGATAAAGCAAGGGATCGCGCAATTGTAATGCATGGTGCCGAATATGTCAGCAGAAAGTACATAAACACTTACGGTCGTCTCGGACGGAGCTTCGGGTGCCCATCTATCCCCATCGATAAACATGAGGAGATAATTCGTTTATTATCAGGTCGTTCCTGTATCTATATTTATTATCCTGACAAAGATTATTTTCTTAATTCAAGATTGTATAGTGCAGAAAAAGTCAATGAGGGAATTTACAAGCTTCAAAGTGAAGGATCCGGTGTCTCAGGTTCTTTCCTGCAGAACGGATCAGTACCCTGAAATCAATGACTTTTTCTGATGAACAGAGTTGAGATTAGCCAGTTTCGGTCTGCCACTGTCTATCTCATCATGTATCCTCGCAATGGGCCACTCAGGATCATCCTTCATAATTGTGGCAGCAAGCTCGATCGGGTTCCTGACCCGGATGCAGCCAGAGCTGAGTGATCGGTCAGATCGCCCGAACAATGAGCGGTCAGGAGAAACATATATGACTATTCATTGCTGGTCAGTTATCCGGATAATCCTGCTAATTCCTGCCGGCAGGAATTGAAAATTTAAATACACTTCCCCCGTTTTCAGTACTCTCAACCCAGATTTTTCCTCCTTGTTTTTCAACAAATTCCCTGCTGAGTTTTAAACCCAGTCCTGTTCCCTGTTCATTCTCTGTCCCTGTCTCTGAGTATTCAGAATCGATCCGGAATATCTTATCCCTGTTTTCTTCCGGGACTCCTATGCCGTTGTCTTTTACACTTATTGTTACTTCTTTTCCGTCCGACGCTGCGTTAACACTCACCTTTCCAAACCTGTATGAATATTTTACAGCGTTGCTCAGAAGATTCCTTAGTACAGTGTTAATCATATTCCTGTCAGCGACAATGATCAGATCCCCTTTTAGCTCTGAATGAATCTCAATCTCCTTGTAACCTGAAAATTGTCCGGCATCTTCAATGTTTTCATCCAGTAAATCCTTCAAATTGATTTTTTCCGGATTGATTTTCAGCAATCCGGTCTGTGACCTTGACCAGTCAAGCAGATTTTGGAGGATTGCGTATCCACCTTTTGCCGAGTCATTTAGTATTTTAGAGAGTTGTATAATTTCTTCCTTTTCGAGTTGATGAATATTCTGGAACAACAATTCGGATGATCCGATGAGGCTCGTAAACGGATTTTTAAGATCATGAGCAATTATGTTGGAAAACTTATCTTTAGTGGCGTTCAGCTCTTTTAAGCTTGATTCGCTCTTTTTGAGTGCTTCATCTCTCAGGATACCTTCCGCCAACTCTTTCCGGAGCCTGATATTTGCAGATTCCAGATCCTGCGTACGCTCAATCACTTTCCTTTCCAGTTCCCTGTTTAGCTTCCTGTAATTTGCCTCACTCAGTCTCAGGTCTTTTTCGAAAGCTATTCTGCTGATGCTTAGTAATGCATGGCTGATTAACGTTTCGATCTTCTGGATATCGTCTTTGCTTATGATTTGTGGTGAAAAAATCACAACGCCGCCTGACAAGATCCCGGAATGTCTGATGCAGGAAATATAAGTAAATGCCGCACCTATGGTTCTTTCAAGTTCTCTGCATTTTATCACGCTGACGCTGCATCCTGCAAGCACAGAGAGACCATCGGCCATCTTATGAAGTTTCCCGTCGCAACACGGACTTATCAGGTCTTTTCTATTTTCGGGTAGACTGATTTGAGGATTTTGAAAATCGAAGCCGACCAGGCCCTTAATCGTTTCATACCAGGGTTCAAGCCACTTATATGAACCGATCTGCACTGTATCAGGTTGGATAAATTCAAAGGTAATGCCTCTCACATAGTCCGCAAGTAATGGGATATTCTCAATCGTTACCCTTAAGACAGACGAAATATCATTGGGATCTTAACCTTAAATTAGGAACTGTAAAGAGCCGGATCTTTTTTGCACGGGAAAAACTGATGGAAGTATTGCATGACTATCAATAAGATGATCCTGGCAGCAACGAAAAGATCGGAAATTGAGGTTCTGGGACACTCACTTGATCAGTTCGGACTTGAAATGGAAATCGGCAGCAAGGCAAGCAGTTTTAATGTTGTAACCTGATGTATGTCCGTTGCCCCCTCTCCTGTTAACTTTTCGGCAGACATTTTTCTCTTTTGTATATTAATTTTTTATATTTACAGGCTTTATTAAAGAAAGAATGTTTATAAAAACCTGATAATCTGAATTAAAATGAATATGAAAGCAATTAGAACTGTTGCAGGGATTCTTGTTGTTTCTGCATTTATCGGTTTAAACCTCAGTGCACAGACACGCAACGATGTTATTAAAGTCTATAACGAAGGTGCAAAATTGATGCAGTCTGATATTCCGGGAGCTATCGATGCCTTTGAGAATGTTGTTACTATTTCGGAACAGGTCGGAGAAACTGCCGATGACCTGAAACAGAAGGCCATGCAGGTACTGCCGGGTTTGTATTTTAAAGTTGCCTATAATAATCTGAACGAAAACAAGCCGGCTCCGGAAATACTTAAAGCTGCAAAGAAAGCATACGCATCTGCAGATAAATATGGAAGTGCCTCAAACAAGGAGAATGCCGGTAAGGTTATGGTCCAGGCTTACAATACACTGGCAAACGATTATTTTGCGAAGAATGATTATGAGAATGCCCTTCTTACGTTTGATAGCCTTCTTGTGATCAATCCTGGTTACACTACGGCAATATACAATAAGGCATTAATATACAGGACTCAGAACAATGCTGATGCCTATGAGGAGACGATCGACCTGTTCCTTGAAAAGCTGGGAGGAGGAGCTGATGACGACAGGGCAAAGCAGGCCTCTTCCTCTGCACTTGAATATTTTCGTGCTGCCGGTTCACAGGCAAATCAGGCGGAGAACCTCGATGAAGCTCTCGTACTGCTGAATAAAGCAGCAAAATACGGGGACGATAAGGACCTTTTCTATTTCTTTGCTGATGTTTACAACAAACAGAAGAATTTTGATGCCGGAATTGAATATTCACAAAAAGGTCTGGCACTTGAAACCGGCAACGCCGAAGCGAAAGCAAAATTCTACTATCAACTTGCAGTTGCCCAGGCCGGCAAAGGACAGACCGCAAACGCGTGTGCTTCGTTTAAAAATGCTTTGTACGGAGTCTTTGCAGAGGCCTCAAAAGCCCAGAGGGCAAATCTTAAGTGTGAGTAAAAAAAGAAGCCAGCACCCTTAACATGAAAATGTAAACCCCTGATTACTAACTAACCTAACCTAACCTAACCTAACCTGGTTGAACGGGTGCTGGCAGGATAATATCTTGATACTTGCAATAGTTAAACAAACCAGGGGCAATAATGTTCAGGGAAACAGGCAGAAATTAATCTCTGGGATATGCTTGAAAAGAAACTTTATGCTAACGGCCAGCCGGTTTATGAAATGGTTGGCGATATTCTTACTTATTTCTATAAAAACGGAAAAGTCAGGGCTAAAGGGCCTTTTATTAATAACCTGATGGAGGGTGAATGGGTTTTCTACAGGGAGACCGGACAGCTTTGGCAAATCGCTAATTTTAAGAACAATAATAAACATGGATCATGGATTCGTTACGACAGAAATGGTCAGATTGAATATCAGGAAGAATTTGAAAATAATAAGGTTAAGAAGAAGAAATAAGAGTCCGGACACTCCAACCCGGACACGAATGGCCTCAAAATCCCGTTTCAGCTAACTTTTTATCAGGCTAATTGTTATTACATTTGTTGCTTTTGTGAACCGACAAATGACCAATCCGGTTATAGAAGCTAAAAATGTCTGGAAGTCTTTCAGGACAGTACAGGCAGTAAAAGGAATTAATCTTAAAATTCCCAAAGGCCAGTTTACTGCCCTGCTGGGTCCTAACGGTGCAGGAAAAACCACTCTGGTTGAAATGATTGAAGGGATCCAGAAACCGGATAGCGGGGAAATAACAATTATGGGTAAGCACTGGCGAGGTAATGAGGATAAGCTTCACCACATAATAGGGCTGTCTCTTCAGGAAACAAGATTTATAGACAAGCTCAGATTAACTGAGACACTGCAGCTCTTTGCCAGCTTTTTTAATCTGGGAAAAGAGAGGGTTAATGAGATAATTGAGATCGTCGGACTGGAAGAAAAGAGAAAATCATTCGTTGTCAATCTTTCCGGTGGACAGAGACAAAGGCTCGCCATTGGCATTGCTCTGATTAATGCTCCTTCCATACTCCTCCTTGATGAACCTACAACCGGCCTTGATCCCAACGCCAGACGTGAGATATGGGATATCCTTCACAGGTTGAAGAAGGAATCAGAGACTTCAATGATCCTTACGACTCATTACATGGAGGAAGCTGAAAATCTGTGTGATTATATTGTAATTATGGATAATGGTGTTATTCTCCGGGAAGGTACTCTGGATCAGCTCCTTCAGGAAGCCGGAAATCTTGACGACCTGTTTGTTTCCTTAACCGGGAGGAGGATAAATGATTAAGTTTTTACGGCTGAACCAGTTATGGCAGCTTACATTAGCCTTGTACCACGAAATAACCCGTGAACCCGGTGTTCTTTTCTGGGGAATATTGTTCCCCATACTTATATCGCTGGGACTTGGACTGGCTTTTACAAAAAAAGCCGATGTTGTGCGGAAGGTTGCTGTAAGCCGGTCCTCCGGCATTTCTGACAGAGGAGATTCTGAATTATCCGGGTTTCTTGAAAAGAACTGCATAAAAAAACAACCGGATTCAAAAGAAGATTATGACTGGAAGTATGACCATAAGGATGACAAACTTGGAAACACTCTTTTTCTTTTTTATGAAATGGACTGGCCTGAGGCGATGGTGATGCTTAAGAGAGGAACTGTAAATCTGATATTGCAGAGCAACAATGGGAAAACCGAATATCATTTTGACCCGGTAAATGCTGATGCAGAACTTACATTCCGTAAGCTCCGTGACATATTAGGTTCAGGGGCGGTTCTTAATGTTGAAAGCAATTCTGAGATCAAACCGCTCACGGTTACCGGGACCCGTTATATCGATTTTCTGGTACCCGGTCTGATCACAATGGGAGTGATGATGTCCACAATGTGGGGAATTAGTTACGGCATTATTGAAAAACGTTCCAAAAAACTTCTTCGTCGTCTTGTAGCAACACCAATGAGAAAATCACATTTTCTGGTTGCATTGATAACTGTCAGGCTGACAATGAACGTTGTGGAAGCTTTAATACTGATACTATTCACCCTTATCATATTTAATATAATGGTCCAGGGAAGCATCTCTGCCCTTATACTGATGTTCATTGCAGGAAACATGGCATTTGCAGGAATTGCAGTCTTTGTTTCATCTCATACATCAAATACCGAGGTCGGTAATGGACTTATCAATGCAGTTGTTATGCCTATGGTGGTTTTATCCGGTATCTTCTTCAGCTACCAGAATTTCCCTGACTGGAGCGTTAAGATAATTAAGGTTCTTCCGCTTACATTGATGACAGACGGGATCAGAAGCATATTTAATGAAGGAGCCGGTTATAGTGAGGTTGGTATATCAATTCTGGTACTTTCTGTAATAGGCATTCTTTTCTTCAGTGCCGGTCTGAAAATATTCAAATGGCACTAAGCTCCACCTCAACATCAGTCAGGTGACTGACCACTTTATCAGGACAATTGAATTTCTGCACATCTACCAGGACGGGAAAATAATATTCTGATATTGAACTGACTGAAACAAAAAGCCTGTCATTTGGTGCGGATTCAGGGGATTACGCTCACTGCGTTCGCGTGATCCTGGTGATGGAGTGACTAAAACAAAAAGCCCGGTCACGCTTACGCGTGACATCAGGGCTTTGTTTGTTCTTTCGCTTATGCAGGCAAGCCTGCAACGCTCATAACAAACAAAGCCCTGCCGCTTTCGCGGCCGGGCTTTTTGTTTGTCGGGGTGGCAGGATTCGAACCTGCGACCCTCTGGTCCCAAACCAGATGCGCTAACCGGGCTGCGCTACACCCCGCTGTGTCCACCATAGTCCTGATTTATCGGGACGAAGGTGGATTTAATCCGCCGCAAAAATATAATTTGTTTTTCGATTATCATAATGTGAATGTTAAATTTACGACCGAAGACCGCATCATTCGGCTGCGCCGTCATTTGTCGCTGCGCGACGTCATTAATTGTCATTCGGCTGCGCCGTCATTTGTCGCTGCGCGACGTCATTAATTGTCATTCGGCTGCGCCGTCATTAATTGTCATACAATTGAATGACTATCGAATGACTATTGAATGACTATATTCGCTCCCTCGCTTTGTCGCTCTGTCGCTCCTTCGTTCTCTACTCCCTGCCCTGAGCCCTGCTTTGCCAGCCGAAGCTTTACGCGAAGGCTGGTGCCCTGAGCCATTAAAGACGGAAGACAAGAAACTTTTAAACTTTTAAACTTTGAAACCCTGAAACTCTGAAACTCTGAAACTCCCGTGATTATTTAAATTAAATACTTGAGTAAAAGCATTCCCGCAAATCAAGCAATTATGCTTCTTCAATAACTTTCCAGCCGGTTGCTTCTGCCAAAGCATAGACCTGCTCTTTTAAGTCACCATAGAAAGTGACACGATGCCATCCGAACCTCCTGCCGCCCCATTGTCCGGTGTAGAATAGTTTTTCCAGATCGCCAACGGGTTCAGCACAAAGTTTTGTGCGACATGCCCGGTCATCAGGATCGTTTTCCACTGTAATGCCCTGATGCAAAACAATTTCTTTAAGATTGCGACCAAACCGGAGTGTGGTTGTTATATAACCAAGCGGGAGGATGGAACGATTACAGGCTCCCTGCCTGTCTTCAGAGTGAGTTAATATTTCAAACGGATTTTCGGGTCCTTCCGGGCCAAATGGTTTGGTGTGTGAAATGCAATGTGCATATATTATCTGATTCTTTGAGGTATCAATTACAGGATCAGAGATAAATCCCGGCCTTCCTTCTGTCATGGAAGTGATGGCAACCATGGTTGCAGTTGAATCAATATCACATTCACAAGCCCCTATCAATCCTTCATTATTTAATTCCATAAATCCAAGACAGGGGTAAGCATTTATCTGATTCCCATAGAAGCCTCCAAGGCAGTTAACAGTTATTGCATTGGCATTGTGATTTTTTAACATAGTTTTCATTGCCAGGTACATAGCGGCTGAATCCTGAATAATGTTTGGTCTCGGACCAATGACATTAACTGCTTTCTCCTGCCAGCGCTGAGCCACTTCCTCAGCCTCGTGCGGATCACTTTTTTCCCATAAATAATTGAGTTCTGCCAGAGAAGCGTATTCGACCGGTATTCCCATAACCGGATCCGCACTGCGGGAAGTCCCGTCAATTAATGCAACAATCCTTGATTCTTTCATGCGGCGAAGGGTTTCATCAACCGGCAATGAACGGATATTGTCTGCTTTGTATGTAAGCGTCGCGGATTTTCTTGTTGACTTTATACGTGCCTGAACCGTTGCTTCGACAAAAGCACTTAGCGGGCCACCCTTCGCAACAATGTCAAAGCATTTAACAGCAGATATTAAATCTTCGATCCGTTGAGAGGAAACGAAACCAACATTAGGTTGCTTTGTCAATATAAAATCCGATGTGTATACCAGAAACCCACCGCTTCCGGCGTATTTGAAATCAACATATAATACAGGCTTTCCTGTATTCGCTATTGTCTGAACAACCCTGTTCCAGCAATTCATCTGGAAAACGATATATCCATCCAATGCAGAATTGCCATCATCACTGGAAATCTTTTCAGCATCCTCTGGTCCGGATGCATAAGTTGAAATGAATTCATAGCGGGGGAAAGCTTTGGTTAAAGCTTCATTAATGCTATTAATATGGGGACGGAAATCAAAGGCAATATTAGGCCAGTCCGGTACAGGCTGAACAATGTCATGCAATGAATATACAATTCGTATTCTCATCCTGCCAGCAACACCTGAGTATTCGGATAAAGATCCAAAGACATTCATGGGTGATATCGCCATGCATGCACCTGCTGCTGCACAAGTGGAGATAAATCCCCTTCTGGTTCTGGGGCATAAGCCAGAACTTCCTGAACAAGTGTTCCTTAAGTTTTCCATGATTGTATATTTTTAAGAAGGTCCTCAGATTTATACTGATTATTACTCCCCGTTACGCGGCCACGGATTATCAAATTTATAACTTATTTTTCATTAAATCCTTTCTTTTCTGTTTCACCTGGTAACACTTCTTCAATCAGATAACAGCCTTCCGGCGTGAACCTGACTATCATCGACCGGCCCTGGTTACAACCGCTCGAAGGGAACCCGGCGAAGCTAAACCCTGAACCGAGGCGCTCCGCGCCGAGCTCGCCGCAGGCAAACCCTGAAACATTGAAACATTGAAACTCTGAAACTTTGAAACATTCCATTAGTTATTGCAAATGTTAACACTTCTGACTATATTTGGCCCGTATCCATCCTTTTCGCAAGAAAAGCCTGGTTTATAGAGAAGAGGGGAGAGATTAGGCTCTGAGATCCTCTAGCAACCACGGACCATAGTATTCCGAATGGTGCTAAAACCTACCCGGAGAGGGAATTATAAATTGAAGTTTTTGCGAACAGCTTAAAGCCTTAATAAAGTTTTATCCCAGTAACAAAGACTGCTGAAGAAAGTTCTTTATGAACACTTAATTTTAAACTTATGTCACGGAAAAGAAGCATTGAGGAGATCAATGAAAAGATCAGAAGCGGCAAAGCCGTTGTTCTGACAGCCGAACAGGTTTCGGCAATGGGTAAAGAACTGACCCCTGCAGAGATAACACGAAGGGTCGATGTGGTTACAACCGCCACTTTCGGTCCAATGTGCTCATCGGGTGCCTTTATCAACTTCGGTCATTCGTCTCCGCCTATGCGCATGGAAAGACTCACCCTGAACAACGTCCCGGCTTACGGAGGTGTGGCAGCCGTCGATGCCTACATAGGTGCCACGGAAACGGCAATGCCTTACGATTCATACGGCGGTGCACACGTGATAGAGGATCTCATTGCAGGAAAAGACATCCTGCTTCAGGCTACGGCCAAAGGCACCGACTGTTATCCCAGAACCGAGATAAAAACATTTGTCAACAAAAACTCGGTTAATGAATTCATCATGTTCAATCCGAGAAATGCCTATCAGAACTATAATGTAGCAGTGAACAGCACCTCAAAGCTGAAATTCACATACATGGGCACCCTTCTGCCCCTCTTCGGAAACGCCAACTTCTCAACCTCCGGTGAGCTGAGCCCGCTGCTTAACGATCCTGACCTGCGGACAATAGGTATCGGAACCCGCATCTTCTTTGGCGGGACCACCGGCTATGTTGCATGGAACGGTACCCAGTTCAATACGGGTAAACCAATGAATGTATCCGGAGTGCCGGTGGGTAACGCAGCTACCCTGGCACTGATAGGCGACGCAAAACAGATGAGCACGCGATTCATCAAAGCAGTCTATTATGAAAAGTATGGCGTGTCGATGTTCGTGGGAATAGGAATACCGGTCCCGGTGATAGATGAGGATATGGCACACAGACTGACCATTCGCAACAGCCAGATACAGACAAATATAATTGATTATGGTTCAGGTAATTTTGAAGTTCTTGGACAAACCGATTATGAATCCCTCTTTTCGGGCGAGATAATTCTGGAAGGGAAAAAGATAAGAACTGCTCCATTATCGAGTGTCAAAGTGGCAAGAGAGATTGCTGAAATACTTAAGAATGAGATCACCGAAGGCAGGTTCCTCCTTACGGAACCAGTGGCACTCTTTCCGAAAACCTCCGGACTCAACAAGCTGGAGATCAGAATTTGATCTTTAACAATTAAAAACTCAGACAATGACCAGTAAAAGATTTGTTTTAACATTTCCCCCGGAATCAACAGGGGAACCAATAACATATAATCTGATAAAAAGGTTTGACATAATGGTGAACATAGTGAAAGCTGATGTCTCGCCGGGCAAGATAGGACGGCTGGTGATGGAGATGACAGCACCTGCTAAAGTCCTGAAAGAGGGTATGGCCTATATCAGACAACAGAATGTGGAGTGTGAACCCATTGAGAAAAAGATACACTGCAATGAGGAGCTTTGTATTCACTGCGGGGCATGTTCGGCAGTCTGTTTTGCCGGTGCCCTTAAAATGAACAGGCAAACGGCAGAGCTTGTCTTCGAACCGGAGAAATGTGTTATATGTGAACTTTGCCTCAAATCATGTCCCCTGAATCTCTTCTCGATAGATATTGACTAAAAACAGTTCATACCAGCCAAGGATCTACCGTAACGCTATGGGCAACGACCGGTGGAAAAACTTCCGGGCCGGTCATCTGGAAACAGATCTGTGGATAGCTGTAACTGCACACATATTTACACCTGCAGTAAGACCCTATTCTATCAACCGGATACTCTTTTACCGTGATCTCCTTGAAAGACATATAAGAGAGTATCCGGATTTCCTTGATTCTCTTGTCCCGCTCAATGCTCCTGATAATCTTCATCCGCTGATCAGTGAGATGTACCAGGCATCCCGGTCAGCCGGGACCGGACCCATGAGCGCCGTGGCCGGGGCTGTCGCAGAACACATCTGCAGGGATCTGATGGAGGAATTCAGGTTTCCCGAAGTTGTTGTTGAAAATGGAGGTGATATCTTTATGAAACTTGAATCACCGGCAACAATTTCCGTTTTTGCGGGATCATCTCGATTGTCTGACAAAATCGGCCTGAGCATCAAACCGGAACAGACTCCTCTCGCAGTCTGCTGCTCCTCTGGAACCATAGGCCATTCCAGGAGCTTCGGCACTGCTGATGCCTGTATGATTGCCTGTCAGACAGGAGCACTCTCTGACGCTTATGCGACTGCTTTCTGTAACAGGGTGACCAGTATCGGCATGATTGATGAGACAACCGAACAAGCACTGAAAATACCCGGGATATTGTCCGTAGTGATAATTAAAGATGACAAGGCCGGGATCGGAGGGCTCATTGAAATTAAGATTCTGAAAGATTAAAAAAAACCGGACTTCTTTCGCCCGGCCGGTATATTTTAAGTAACTTTATTCCTCCGTTTCAATAAAACCTTAAAAATGAACACAAAATCTGTCGCTAAAATGTTGCTCCCTGCATTATCAGTCATTGTACTGGCTTTAATGTCAGCAGGATCCAGTAATGATCACCCTGACGCGAACCCGCAAACAGGTCCTGTTAAGCTTGTCTATAATTACCCGGCCGGTGATTATGTTAAGTATTTGCACACGAATAAAATAATCCAGACGATGGACATTGAAGGACAATCAATGGATGTCATTGTGAATGGCATCATGGGATGCAGTGTCAGGGGCGTGGCTGCTTCAGGGGAAAACCTGACCCTGGAGATCCGTATTGACACCCTCGGTCAGGTCATCAATTCTCCCCAGGGTTACAGCGGCGGCACAGTTCAATCCGTTAAAGGCAGGTCATTCAGTATGAGCATTACACAATGTGGAAAGGAACCCGATCTGCAGGAAGCTCAAAATCTCGTTTATTTCATCGAGGGCAGCGGAGAAACAAATGCATCACAACTTTTCAATGATTTTTTCCCTTATCTGCCGGTTAACCCAATCAGACCCGGCGAGACATGGAACTCGAGCGATACCAGTGATTTAACGACACCTTCAATTTCGATAAAAACCATAACCAGTTCGGTCAATAAATTCGAGGGAATAGAAAAAGTTAATGGAATAGAGTGTGCAAAGATCACATCTGAACTCAGCGGGCAACAAACAATGATAACAGAATCACAGGGCATGAGTGTTTCGGTTTCAGGCACATTTACCGGCACCGCAACACTGCTTTTTGCAATAAAAGAGGGTTATTTTGTTGAGCAGAACACGTCTGCAAAAATGAAAGGGATGATCGATGTATCCGGACAGATGACCTTTCCCCTCGCAATGGAGACGAACACTTCGACGAAAATGGTAAAATAACCCTCCGGGACTGACTTAAAGATTGTTGGTTAAAGGGTGACAGTCAGTGTATTTCCCGATTTAGTCACGGCATACGATTTCAACCCGGTTGTTGCAGGGCCGAGCAGAAGACTTCCTGTGGTTGAAAATTCCGAAAAGTGCAACTGGCAAACAAATTTGTTGGATGCCAGACTGTAAACTACGGTACCTCCTTCGTGAGTGCACACACTGGACAGGGCAACAAAAATATCATTACCGACATTTGCCACTGCAATACTCTGGACAATTACCTGCCCGCCGGGGGTATTAAGCGCAGAATAGGTGGGATTGGTCAGATCAAGGGTAATTGTTCTGGGGGGGGTGCCACCACCGCCCGGACCCGGGTCCGGGTCATCATCCTTGGAGCAGCTGCAAATTACTGAGGGCAATATGATTACTGTTGTTCCGCCAATCAGAACTTTCTGAATTACGTCTCTTCTGGTCATAATAAATCAATTTGGTCTGGTGGTAAAACAAATGCTGAACAGCTTTGTTCAAAGTATAAAGGGGATAAACATTTTTGTCTCCTTCATGTACTCCGGATACTCGTCGCCAAACCTGCGGGTCATCTCCTTTTCCTCGACCCGCGCAGTTATAATTAACGCAATCAGGTTCACCAGACCCAGCACAAGCTGTAAAATTCCGGGATCCTTAAGCATTACCCCTGTACCTAGGAAGAGCAAAGATGAATAGAGAGGATGCCTGATGAGGGCATATAAACCTGTTCTTACGAGGACTGTTGTGTTTTCAAAATTAGTGTCAGGTTTCCCAATTTTCCTGAGAAGAAAAAAGCCGGTAATCCCAAAGTAAGCCGATAGAATCAGACAGATCCAGGAAATAATCTGAAGTACTGAAAAAGGATCATGAAACCAGGGTTTCAGATTCATGACCACAAGTATAAAAATGCTTTCAAATGAGAAGAACCTTGGAATGCCATGAAACCTTCCGTGTTTTACGGAATAAAACCATGAGAAAACGATGATGATTACGGTGCCTGTTATCAGGGTAATCCAGTGCATGATACCGGTTTATATTTTATCGGAAACTTTCTCGTGAATCTTTTTCAGGAAATTATAGACTTCAACCTGTGAGTGAACAGGTTGTTTTCCCTGTTTAACGAATTTATTTGACAGGACTGAATCTATTTTGCGGGCCTTGATATTGTCGTTCCACTGGATCTCAAAAATCTGTTTAAGTTCGTTCCTTAGCGCCTTGTCAAAGATGGGGCATGTTACCTCAACCCTGTGATCGATATTTCTGGTCATCAGGTCGGCAGATGATATATAGCATTCTTCATTGCCTCCGTTGCAGAAGATCATGAAACGGGTATGCTCAAGGAAGCGGTCAACGATCCCGATTGCCTTTATGTTATCGCTTACCTCCTTGATACCCGGGACCAGCGAGATCATCCCTCTTATTATCAGCCTGATGGTTACTCCGGCCTGGCTCGCTTTATAAAGGTGTTCTATTATCTCGTCGTCGGTTATGTTGTTAAGCTTTATATAGATGAACGCCTTTTTTCCTTCAGTGGCATTTTTAATCTCATTATCAATAAGCTGGTTGATTTTATTTCTCAGAAAGAAGGGTGAAATTATGAGATGATAGTAATTGTCCTTTCTGTAATTTACGTTAAAGAAATTAAATGCTTTGAATACCTCGTAAGTAATCTTTTTGTTTGTGGTCAGCAAAAGATGATCGGTATAAAGTTTTGCCGTATTCTCGTTGAAATTACCAGTTCCTACAGCAGCAAAGCGTTCAGTGATACCGTCGGTCTGCCGTGTTATCAGGCATAATTTTGAATGAACCTTAAGCCCCGGAACACCATATATCACCTTTACACCCTCCTCCATAAGCTTGTTTCCCCAGAAAATGTTGGCTTCTTCGTCGAACCTTGCCTGAAGTTCAACTACGGTTGTAACGTTCTTCCCGTTCCTTACTGCATTAAGAAGGGCGTTTATGACGCTGGAGTTTCTTGCAAGCCGGTATAATGTGATCTGGATGGAAGTTACGAGAGGGTCAATTGAAGCTTCACGCAGAAGATCAATAAAATGATCAAAAGGGTGATAAGGGAAGAAAAGCATGATATCCTTTTTCTTAACCGCTGAAAGGATGCTTTTCCGCTCAGTAATATCTTTATGATGAAGGGGTATAAGGGGTTCAAAATAGAATTTTTTACGACCGGGATCGGGAAAATTCACGAAATCCTTGAAATTATGATACCGGTCGCCCGGGATAATTACATCATCCGGACCGAATTTCAGTTTTTTTGTAATGATCTTGAGAAGATCAGAAGGGATCTCCCTGTCGTGGATGAACCGGACAGGAGATCCCCATTTCCTTTGCTGAAGACTGCGCGACAGTTTGTCAATAAAAGTCTCCGAAATATCATCCGTTATCTCCAGTTCTGCATCTTTGGTCAGTTTGATTGTATAGGCTGATATTTCATCAAAGTCAAAAATGAAGAATATTTCCCTGAGGCCGGACCTTATAATGTCGTCGATAAATATCAGGTATTTGTTGTCATCCTTTTCAGGAAGGAAGATGAATCTTGGCAGGATGCTTGCAGGGATTTCCAGGAGGGCATACTTTATTTTCTGGCCGCCCTTTTTCTGGAGCTTGATAGCAAAATAAATGGCATCATCTGTCAGATTGGGAAGATCACCGCTCTGTTTGATCAGAAAAGGCATAAGTCTTGTTCTGACCTCCGAATGGAAATATTTCCCGACAAATTCCTCCTGCTCCTGATTTAATTGGTTTTCATTGATTATGAAGATCTTTTGCTTTTCCAGCTCCTGGAGCAGATTTGAGTATACTTTCTCAAATCTTGTATTTTGAACTAGTACGATCTCATGTATCTTTTTCAGGGTTGCTTTCGGGCTGTAACCCAGAATGCTCTTTGATTTGGGGCCGATCTGCGAAAGCCGCCGGAGCGTTGCCACCCTTACCCTGAAAAATTCATCGAGGTTGTTTGAATAGATCCCAAGGAACCTGAATCGCTCGATAAGCGGAACCTCCTTGTTTTCTGCCTCCTGGAGAACCCGCTCATTGAATGACAGCCAGCTGATTTCCTTTGGTGTATAATGTTTGTTCATATTGATTTATCCGGCCTGAGGTAGATCTCCTGCTTCCCTTTCTCCTTCATCACTCCCGACCAGTGATCTGCCTTAAAAAGCAGTGAAACGATGCCGCTTTTTGGCATGAAATCACATCCGCTGGTGCAAAGCCTGTCAGGAATTTCGGTAAATGAGGGATTGTGTCCGAAAAGGATGACGCTGTCATATTCATCACTTACTTCGGCAAGGATTTCGGCAAGTGTTTTCAGGTTTACATTGAAATACAGCTTTCTCCTGATCATAATTCTTTCAGGGTCAAACTCATATGCCCGGGCAAATATCAGTGCCGTCTCAAGCGCCCTGAAAGCGGGACTACTGATATAAACACCGGGTACAATTTTTTTTTCTTTAAGCTTAACAGCCATCTGTTCCGAGACAATCTTCCCTTTAGCCGTCAGGGATCTCTCCATGTCAGTAAACTGAGGATGAGATTCTTCAGCTCTGCCGTGCCTTACAAAAATTAATCTTTTCATCTCTCTGCAGCTTTATTGTATAAGTACATATAACCATCAGGCAGGGTTTACCTGAAGCAAGTGCTTAATTTCCAAAGCTTGTTCCCATATTGCGCGCTTTTTCAACAAGCGGATTACCCGGGTCGACGAGCTTTAGTTTTCCTGCAACCTCCTCAAGCGGGACCGTGGTTATTTCGTTATTCTTCAGGGCAACCATTTTTCCAAAGTTCCTTTTTGCAATCAGATCGGCGGCTGAAGTGCCATATCTGGTTGCAAGAACCCGGTCCATGGGAGAAGGTGATCCCCCCCGCTGGATATATCCCAGAACAGTTTCCCGTATTTCCAGTCCGGTAAGCTCATTGATCCTCCTGCTCATATAAGAAGCCGCTGACCTCTCCTTGCCGGGGATCTTTATTCCTTCCGCCACAACCACAATAGAGTACGGCTTATTCTCGGAAACACGGTACATAAGGTATTCGGCAACTTTCTCATCGCTGTGGGGAATTTCCGGAATGAGTATGACATCGCCTCCGCCGGCAATCCCGGAATATAATGCCAGCCAGCCGGCATCGTGCCCCATGGTCTCGATCAGCATTATTCTTTTGTGAGAATTAGCGGTGGAGTGCAGTCTGTCGATGGCTTCTGTGGCAATATTAACCGCAGAATCGAATCCGAAAGTAACGTCAGTTCCCCACACATCATTATCGATGGTTTTTGGTATTCCCACAACATTGAGCCCTTCCTTTGAGAGCAGATGAGCGGTCTTGAGGGTGCCGTTTCCTCCTATACATACGAGGCAATCGAGATTCATCTGTTCGTAATGCTCCTTTATAAGCTGGGGTTTCTTTATCTCGTTCTTTTTCCTTCCATCGCTCTTGAAGGGTTTCTCCCTTGAAGTACCCAGTATGGTGCCTCCCAGCGTCAGAATCCCTGAGAGGCTTCTTTCTGTGAGCTCGGCATACTCTTTTGTGATGAGCCCTGTGAATCCGTCACTGATCCCTATAACTCTCATTCCGTATTTCACAATCGCTGTCTTGCCAACACCGCGTATTGCGGCATTAATACCAGGACAATCGCCTCCGGCTGTCAGGATACCGATTCTGAGACCTCTGCTGTTCTTTGCCATAAAAATTATTATTACAGATATTTAACAAATTTAGCTTTTTGAATCAGATTAAGAAAATAATTTTTCGTTACAATTCGGGACGAGTCAGGCGTGTGATATTTTGAAAGATTTTATTATTTGTGTATTTTTATGACATTCTGTATTTTATTGATTCATCGCCATGCTTCTTGATTATATAAAACTGAAGGATTCCAAGCAGGCGCTTGCAGGATATATCAGCGAGGCACAGGCTCTGTTGAAGCAGAGTGCCGTGCCTGATGACAATGCAGTGCATGACGTAAGGGTTCTGATGAAAAGATCAAGAGCAGTCATCCATCTTCTGAGATCACAGATGGATGAAGAATCTTACACGAGGGAATATCAGGCTCTCAGGGAGGTGGGCAGGCTTATGAGCTCATGGCGCGAAACATCTGTCCACAGAAAAGTGCTTAAGAGTCTGAGGAAGAGTCATCCGCTTGTTTTTTCAGCGTTAAAGGATTTCGAACCGCTCAATGCGCTTATTAACAATAATTCCCCGGTCCCGGAATCGGTTGAGGAGACAGAAAGAACATCACAGCAGGTACAGAGTCTCTTAAGCAAATCGGGCTACAGGATCCGTTTTCTGAGCCTTAACAACCTTGATCCGAAAATATTGCTCGCGGAACTTGAAAAAACCTACAACTCTGTTGCAGATAGTTACCTTGCGTGCCGGGTTAATCCAAAACCCTCAAATATTCATGAGTTCAGGAAAAAGGCAAAAAATTTTCTTTATCAGCTCTGGTTTTTCAGGCCTCTGAAACCCCGTACCATCAAATCTCTTGAGAAAAGGATCGATGTGATGACTCAGAACCTTGGCAAGTATAATGATCTGTCAGTGCTTATCAGTACCGTAGGATACAAATATTCAGCAGAAGGCAATTCTCCTGCCCTGGATGAACTCATAATATTGATCAGGGATCAGCAGGACAATTACCTTTCAAAAGTCTGGCCGGAAGCATACAGGATATTCTGTCCGGGACAAAAACTTGTTAACCAGCTTGGTTTCAAGCTTCTGATATTCTGATTAAGAAGATTTGAGGGCGTTGCATGCAACGCCCGTACCACTATGTAAAAATGATTTGTGATCCTTCACCTCCTGCAAGTTCGTAAAACTCACCAACAGTAAGAATGCCGGTGACAAACTCACTCAAATCCTCTTTGGTGAACTTGAACATATCCATGCCCAGCCTGCATGCGTAAATTTTCCCGCCACCTGCGGTTATCAGGTCAAGGAATTCGCTTACCGGCGGGACATCCAGCTTTGCCATTTCGCCTTTCATCATCCACGATGTGAAGGATTCCATGCCGGGAATGATCCCGAGAAGTGTCGGCATTCTCATTCCTCCCGGAAGCCGTAAGGCGGGATTACCCACTACAGCTGTATGGAGCTTGTCCATTCTCCTTTTAATGACTGCGTCAAGCCCGAAGAAGGTGAAGAAAAGATTTGTCTCAATACCCTCCATCACGGCTCCGTTGCCCATGACAAGTGTCGCGTAAACATCTTCAATTGCACCTTTTGCACAGATGATGTTGACCTTTTTTATCGGATGTTTCTGTTCTGTGGCCATATAGATAATTTAATTGTTAAACACAGCTTGCTGGTTTCGGTATCCCGGCTATTTTCGTGGCTTTCTTCAGGGGAGCCCCGGGAAACAACTGGTAAAATGTCTTGACGTCGATCACACCTGAATGGTTTATGCTTCTTATTGACAGAGGATCACCGCTTTTATACCTGTTCCGGAGAAACTCCATAATAGCGAAATGCTGATCGGTCAGAACTATTCCTTCCTCCTTCGCTATCTCTTCAGCAATCTCTTTTGTCCATTGTGAAGGATCGTTAAAATACCCCTCCTCATTTACATCAACCGTTATACCTGCATATGTCTTCTGAGCCATAATTGTAAGATTTTATTTGTTAATTAATAGATTTTGTTTTTGCTATGTTGTCAAGGAATGCCATTACGAATCCCAGACTTTTCCTTACCTCCGGTTTACCAAGCTTCCGCATAAGTTTCCAGACTGAGTATTCTTCAATTTTATCCGGATCGATCTCTTTGAGGGCTGTCGCAGCAGCATTTACTTTAGATAACAATTTCGGATCGGCAATGTTCATTAATGTGTCAACAACCGGAACAAGGTTGTCAGATAATTGCTGAATTTCTTCGCGGCTGTATCTGGTTACAGTTTTATCCAGTGTCTCAGCGAGCTGGCTGAGGAGGTCAAAATATCCTTTTTGTTCGAATTCATAGAATTTGTTTACTCCGTCGAGTCCGATCTGCTTCACAATAGGAGTAAGGTCCTTTGCCAGATCGGTCAGGCTCTCAAGTGTCTGCAGTACCATGCCCAGGCTGCTTATATTTCTGACGAGGCGAAGGAGAAGGCATCTCAGGGCATCACCATCGAGTTCGATCCCCGCATTATCAAGCTGGATAACCGTCTGTTTGAATACATCCTTCCCGATGATGGCGACATCATCAAGAAGATCATTCACTGATTCACGGTTTTGCCGCTGGATCAATGTTTCGTCAAGAATAAGATCGAGCTTCCTGTTAATTTCGTCAATCTGTTCCTGAATCGGTTTATCTGAGGTTTTCATAGCTTGAATCTTAATCAGCTTTTTTGCCGGCCATTGTCATGTGGGTGTCAATAGGCATCTCCTTCCCTTTTAGCAGAATGTGCCAGTAGATCCACCGGAAGATCAGTTTGCCGTAGTGGTTCAGCCTGCTTTCTTTAAGCAGACTGAATGGCCCGATCCCGGGGAACGGAAAATAACCGGGCAGTGGCTCCGTATCATAATTGAAGTCTATAAGTGCACCTTTACCATGTCCGGTTTCAATATAACAGTTTGAGTGCCCGTCGAACTTGCCGGTAAAAGGTCTGTTTTCAATAAAGCAGATGAGGTTTTCGGTCAGGATATCTGCCTGGAAATGAACGACCGATCCGGCTTTTGATGTCGGGAAATTGCCTGCATCACCGATCGCGAATATGTTTTCATACATGGTAGACTGTAAGGTGAATTTATCTGCCTTCACAAAACCAAACTCATCACCAAGTCCGCTTTTAATTATTGCGGGATCGCCCCCGTGAAGCGGGATTGTCACCAGGCAGTCGAAATCAACCTCCCTTCCTCCGAAATCTTTGATGACCTTCTCCTTGTTGTCCACTTCAGAGAGAAAAAAGTCGGTTATCATCTCAATATTTTTATTCTCAAGAAGGCTGCCGAGAAGTTTGGATGACCTTGGCTTTGTGAAGGCTCCTGAAAGCGGTGTTACGTAGCTGATCTTTACTTTATCCCGCATTCCCCGTTCAGTAAAGAAAGCATCTGCAAAGAAAGAGAATTCAAGAGGGGCGACAGGACATTTGATCGGGTTGTCAGCAATATTTACAACCAGATGGCCCCCTTCCCATGTCTTGAAGAATTTGGCCAGGGCTTCAGCGCCCTCGATCGAATAAAAATCAAAAATATTCCTGTGCCACAAATCTCCCTTTAGCCCGGGCGTCTCCTCGGGTAATATCTTCGTGCCTGTG
>JAHYJA010000181.1 GCA_019429325.1 Bacteroidales bacterium | reverse complement strand
GTGTGGCAAAAAGCCTGTCTTCGGCAAAGAGGTCGGATTTGCTGAGCAGGTTCATAATTGTCGATTTGCCGACGTTGGTATAGCCTACCAGGGCAACCCTGACCATTTTTACGCGGTTTTTCCTCCGGGTGGCCATCTGAACATCTATCTTCTTCAGTTGCTGTTTAAGGATGGCAATCTTGTTCCTGATTATCCTTCGGTCGGTCTCAATCTCGGTTTCGCCCGGCCCCCTGAGCCCGATACCTCCCCTCTGTCTTTCCAGGTGGGTCCACATCCGCGTGAGGCGCGGGAGCAGGTACTGATACTGAGCAAGCTCTACCTGTGTCCTGGCATGTGATGTCCGGGCTCTTCCCGCGAAAATATCGAGTATCAGATTCGTCCTGTCGAGGGCGCGGCACCCCAGGGTATTCTCAATGTTCCTCAGCTGTGACGGAGTGAGCTCATCATCGAATATCGCAATGTCGATATCATTCTCCCGGACAAAGAGTGCTATTTCTTCTATCTTACCGCGTCCCACGAAAGTACGCGGATCAGGTATATCAAGCTTCTGAACAAACCTCTTTACCGGTTCGGCTCCGGCGGTGGTTGCAAGAAATG
This sequence comes from Bacteroidales bacterium, assembly GCA_019429325.1. GTDB lineage: Bacteria > Bacteroidota > Bacteroidia > Bacteroidales > VadinHA17 > LD21. The sequence continues at coordinate 4,984 of JAHYJA010000181.1, read as the reverse complement.
ACAGCTCATTGAGATATTCAGCAGTCTCGTTCTCATCCTGACCGCGATAATTTATTGCTGCAAGAACTGCCCTTACACCAGCCTTCCCGGTCCCGATCATTTAGTTTATGAACCTCCTGTTGTTTTGAATTGCACTCCGGATGGCCATTTTAAGGGTTTCCGAACATCGGTAGACCATTTCAATATCTGACGGGAAGGGCATAGCCTTTGATTTCGTTCTCTCGAGCTGAGCAGGGCTGAGAGCTTCGATATCACCCAAAGCACGGGCAGAGATGTGCTCAAACCTCGACTGGGCCCCAAGCGGATCCTTTTTCAGAACTGTGCCCGGGCTGGCCTGGACAACTTCAATATCACCGTCAATGATACAGGTCTTTGTCTGAACCGTTTCTATAAGGGCACACTGAAGGGTCTTATAACGCGGAGTTTTAATATCATTCCCAACAGAGTCTTTCATCACGTTTCCTTTTGCATCGAGCTGGTAAATAAAGCCGTCTTCTACCTCCTTCTTCACAACCGTGTCCCTCTGCATGGTCTGGTCAGGGCTCACTCCGATGTTTCTGACATTAACATTTACGAAATAATCGAATTGCGTATCGGGATCCAGAATCTGGATGTTATATTCAACCCATTCGCTGTTAAGCCTCGGAAGGTCAAGCGCCAGCAGGTCCTCCTCGAATTCCTGGGGAAATCTTATAAGCGATCTGTTCTGGACTGAAACGAAAACCCTGCTCATTCCAAGATACCTGGCCTCCGCGATCTTATTGTCAATTCCCTCATAATCACCAACATACTCTTTGGCTCTGATGAATTCCCTGAAAGCCTGCCTGTAGGATTCCTTATCGTTGTTTTTCATGAGTTCGTTCCCGTGTGCGTAATAGTAATCTGCTGATTCGCGTTTGGCAGCTATCATTTCGGGCATATAATCGATATAGGGAAATTCAAGTGTTCTGTTGCCGGCGTTCAGCGGGGTCACAGTCCTGACCAGCGACTGTCTGTCGGCCATGCGTTTGTTCAGAAGGTATATTTCATCCCAGTTCTCCGGGCGTCCTTCCATTTTAAGGAATCTGATCCTTTCATTATCCTGCTCATTGGCAATGTTATAGGACCTTTCCAGAATATTAATCTGTTTAGTGTCTCGCGTATCTTTGCGCAACTGTCTTACTGCCTTGTCAATAGCTGCATCATAATTGCCTCTCTCGAGGTGCTTCTTTGAAGAACCACAGCTTCCCAGAAGAATTGTCAGGATCAGTACAAGCGGGTAGATCTTTTTCATATTAAATAGATTAATTAATTCTAAAAGTAAAATTAAGAACAAAAAACAAATATATAACTGATTATGGAGCTTTTATAGTATATTATCAGATAACAAAATTGAGCCACATAGAATATCTGACTCTCACAGGCTGGCCTCTCTGCAATCCGGGGCTCCATTTTGGCGATGCTTCAATGGCTTTAACAGCCTCAACATCTATTAAAGGATCAACTCCCTTTACTACTGTAACATTCGAAACGGACCCGTCGGGTTCAATAATGAAAGTCAGGAAAACCCTTCCCTGTATACGGCTTTGGATTGCCTGCTGGGGATAATTGGTCCGTTTCTGGACCCATTCCCTGAACCTGTTCAGGTCTCCACCCCTGAAGGCGGGCATTACCTCGACAAAAAAGAATGGTTCGTCCAAACCTGATCCCATCCCATCTCCGACAAGTCCGGGTATATATCCGTCGGAATAGCCGAATCCTTCCAGATCAATATCATCGTCCGGATCTGACAGGAGTATATCCTCTGCTATTGCCAGGGTCTGATCAACCGGCACCAATTCTTCAACTATTACCGGTGGAGCGTATTTTACAACTTCCCGGGCACTTCTCACATCAGGCGGAGGCGGTGCAGGCGGAACATATATCTGCTGTTCCGTGGGAGGTTCAAGATTATCGAGTTGGGCATAGACATAACCTGATCCCCCACCGAGTACAAGCTGAGGCTCCGGTACGGCAAGGAACGGGATCAAAATGAAAGCCGAGAAGATAATGGTAGCGAGAATGATCCCGGTTGAAAGGGCGCCATTATATCTTTTTCGCAGCTGGTAAGCTCCGTACTCCCTGTTCCGCTTCTCGAATACAAGATCATCAAAAGCCGGTATCTTGTCGATATCTTTTCCCATTTCTGTCATCAGTAAAAATCTTTCTTCACAATCCGTGCCGAAAAATTCCCGGCAAAATTACAAAATAGCATCCTGCCTTCAAAAGATAAACAGGCGCTTTTTATTATGTTTTATAATTTTAATTTTTTCTTAACTTTGGGCGGTTAAAAAAGAGGGAACCAGAAGGTGTGACCGGATGAGTCTTCTTTTATTGGGGGTATAGCTCAGTTGGCTAGAGCGTGTGACTGGCAGTCACAAGGTCAGGGGTTCGATTCCCCTTATCTCCACCTCCGCCCTCCGTAGCCTCGGCGAAGGAGGGCTTCACTTTCTTCAGAGCTAATTATTACCAGGTCATCCACAGGCCACTGTTTGGTAAATCAATTCTCTGCTTTCCGCATTTCAGGCAGTATTCCCGTGGACACAGATCGTTGCTCTGCAATTATTGCAAGTCCATCTTAGATCCTCTGATCCCGCAATTCATTCCGCATACCACTATCAGGTCTGTTTTATTCATCATTAATTTGCCGGATTACCTTAAGGCAATCTATATACACTTTCTCCGTTAATTTATAAGATTTGATAATCCGGTTTATTAAATAAGCCACAAACATCTTTAAAATTATAAATTTATTAATTGATCCCAATGAAAAAGAGACCATTAGTTGCAATTCGTTTATTTGTTGCCAGTATTATTTTTCTCATAATAATTGCCGGCTGTAAAAAGAAAGAAGATTCAATTACCGTAACCGACATTGATGGCAATATTTATAAAACTGTGACCATCGGCAGCCAGGTCTGGCTGAAAGAGAACCTGAGAACTACAAAGTACAGCAACGGAGACCCGATACCTGAAGTAACCATCGACGCCCAATGGATGATATTCGCTTCCGGCGCGTACTGCAATTATAACAATGATCCTGGCTTTACCGATCCTTATGGCTTGTTATATAACTGGCACGCTGTAAAAGACCCGAGAAATATCTGCCCTTCAGGCTGGCATGTTCCTTCGGATTCAGAATGGACCACACTGATTGATTTTCTGGGAGGAGAAGATGTTGCAGGAGGCAAGCTGAAGGAAAAAGGCACTGCCCACTGGATCAGTCCAAACACCGGAGCAACAGATTCTTACGGCTTCACCGCCCTTCCGTCAGGTTATCGCTTTGCCGGTGATTTTAACCAGCCGGGGTACTATGCTGTCTGGTGGACCAGCACACAAAAGAACTTAAACGATGCATGGATAATTACTCTGATAAACTCCAAAACCCAGTCATATCTTGAAAACGCATACAAAACAGACGGTCTTTCAGTCAGGTGCCTGAAAAATTAAAGTATTTTGTAATTCTCAACAAAATATGCCAGATATTCAGGTATTCTTGCTCCGAGATAATAGGGCATATTCATTAGCAGATATGGTTTGCCCCCGGGCGTTTTTGTCCTGACGATTTCAAATTTTCCGGCGTATATTCGTACTGCATATGGATGATTGACGCGGTCAATAAACTGGTGGAGAGATCGCAGAGTGCCCTCGCTGCCTGACTTAATTTCAATCGGAATTACCTTATCCGATAGCGGATACACCAGATCAACCTTTGCTGATGATTGTTTTTTCTCCCTGACCCAGAAATTGGGCTTCTTGTAACTATATGTACTTAAAGAGATTAACTCCTGGTTAATCAAATGAGGAATGGCAGCTCCTATGTGAGGTCAAGCATATCCGTCATATTATTTGTAACAAAGTCAGCAATAAATCATTCAACCTCACCAGCCTGAAGCCTTACAGGAGCTGAATTTTGTTAACTCCCGGCATAACAAAGAAAACCGGATTTTTCTTGACTCGTATTCATCTATTTCTTAACTTGAACAACGTAAATATCCCTGGAGTATTTTAAGCTCCAAGCATCTTGACACTCTATCAGCATCTGCTGAGTATAATTGACATAAATTCAGCAACTTCTATCCGCCGGCACATAAAAGCCTGAGTGCCGGCGTGAAGTGCATGATAATCATCAGATTTAGTCAGCAAACCTGTTTATTGGATTAGTATCATGGAACGAAAGAAAAAACTCCTGTCACTTTTGTTGCTGGGACTATTCTGTGCCATACCTGTCACAGCCCAGCAAACCATTCCTGCCACAGGCGGTAATGGTATGGGCAGCGGAGGCACTGTAAGCTTTACAGTCGGCCAGCTGGTATGGCACATGTTCCCCGGCAGCATCGGCACCGTTCTGCAAGGTGTGCAGCAACCCTATGAGATCTCTGTGGTTACCTCAATTGAGAACACGGAGCATATCAGCCTTGTTTGTACTGTTTATCCCAACCCGACACGAGGACAACTGAAGCTCATAGTGGAATCAGAGGATTATAAAAGCCTGAGGTTTCAGCTTTATGATATCAACGGAACAGTCCAGCAGGATAAACAGATACTGGATAGAGAAACAGAGATTACTATGGATAATCTCTTTTCATCGGTCAATTTCCTGAGAATAATAAGAAACAACAAAGAAATCAAAGTATTCAAGATAATTAAACTGTAAATCGTATGAAGAAGCTTTACACACTTTTGGTGATTGCAGCATTTGCAATGACCATATCTGCACAAGCACCTCAGAAAATGAGCTACCAGGCGGTTATACGTAATAATTCAGGCGCACTTGTAACTAACCAGGCTGTGGGAATGAAGATCAGTATCCTTCAGGGATCGGCAACAGGCACCGTTGTTTTCTCAGAGACCTACAGTCCCAATCCGCAGACCAATGCCAATGGACTTGTAACTATTGAGATAGGCAGTGGTACGGCAACAGCCGGGAGCTTTTCAGCCATAAACTGGTCGTCGGGAACATACT
>JAHYJA010000008.1 GCA_019429325.1 Bacteroidales bacterium | reverse complement strand
ATTCAGCGTCATTCCGAAAAGCTTCTCCCTGCCCACCTTTTTCTTTGTCTTATATCATATTTCGATTTCTCCTTTGAAAACAAAAGTTGCCGGTCCGGTGAGCCTGATATTTGTAATTCCTTTATCCTCAATAATAAATTCAACATTGAGGTTTCCTCCCTTTGTGACAATATTAACAGAATTACTGTCAAAATGTCCTGCAAGGACTGAAGCAATGGCAGAAGCGGTTACGCCTGTGCCGCAGGAGAGAGTCTCATCCTCCACACCTCTCTCGAAGGTCCTGACAAATATGTGGTTATCTTTAACCTCAACGAAGTTAATATTGGCACCACCCGGGGGAAGATTCTCTGACCAGCGCAATCTTCTGCCCTCGGAATAGACATCCAGGCCGGCAACATTCTCACTGAATACTATATAATGAGGTGAACCTGTATTTATGAAGTAATTACCGTTTATCAGACCCGTATCTTTCACATCATTCATCTGAAGGGTTATGCTATCATCTTCTTCTGAAGCTTCATGGCTGCCATCGACAGCAGTGAAGATGAGCTTTTTACCCGCGATTCCCTCCCTGAATGCGAAATGTGCGGCACATCTGCCGCCATTGCCGCACATGGAACCTTCGAATCCGTCAGAGTTAAAGTAGGTCATCCTGAAATCGAAGCCGTCAGCCTCTTCTATCAGGATCAGGCCATCTGCGCCTATGCCAAGGCGCCGGTCACACAGCCTGCTGACAAGGACGGAATCTCCGGGATTAAAAACGGCCTTCCGGTTGTCTATAATAATGAAATCGTTACCGGTTCCCTGGTATTTGTTAAATGTTATTGTTTTCAATGTTAAAGTGTTGTTAAATGTGTATCTTTAATAATGGTTGCAGGTTAAAAAAGCATGAACTTTGTAAACAATATGCCATGAACCACGTTGTAAAGATAAAAATCTTTCTTCAAGGCATAATATTTGAATAGGGCACAATGGAAAGCAAAATAATATTAACTAAATATACGACTATGAAAACGAAGAATTTATTAGGTGCTTTGGGGATGGCTCTTCTTGGGGCAGCCATCGCTCTGTTTGCATATACCAAAATAATTGATAAACCATCGGTGATCCAGGTTAATGACAGTTCTGAGATAAGAAGCCGGGATGTAAGGGCTATGCTTACCTCCTATGTTCAGCAGGGAGGGCAGATCGATCTGACATATGCTGCAGAGCAGACAGTTCATGCCGTCGTACATGTCAGAACCAAAACAATGATGGGGGGACAGGCCGGAAATCCGCTCTGGGAATTCTTCTATGGCGAAAGGTATGGCAGGCAAAGAGAACAGAGAGAAGTACAGGGCTTCGGTTCAGGGGTTATTATAACCGCTGACGGATATATCATTACTAACAATCATGTGATTGAGGGCGCTGACAATGTGGATGTCAAACTTAATGACAACAGGGAGTTCACTGCGGAGGTTGTCGGAAGGGACCCCAGTACAGATATCGCCCTGCTGAAAGTAAGCGCTCAGGATTTGCCATTCATTAAATATGGTGATTCTGATGAGCTCAAACTTGGAGAATGGGTACTGGCAGTCGGGAACCCCTTCAACCTTACATCGACTGTTACTGCAGGGATTGTGAGTGCAAAGGGAAGGAGCCTCGGGATAATCGAGAGAGATTTCAGCGTTGAGTCATTCATACAGACTGATGCTGCCCTTAATATGGGCAACAGCGGAGGTGCATTGGTGAACACTAAAGGGTTGCTGGTGGGAATCACCACTGCAATATATACTCCCACCGGAGCCTATGCCGGAAACTCATTTGCCGTACCCATTTCCATTGTAAAAAAGGTCGTCGATGACCTGAAGGAATTCGGAGAAGTGCAGAGAGCAATAATGGGAGTGGTCATTCAGCCTGTAACTCCGGAGGATGCCAAAAAGCAGAACCTTTCAGAAATCAGGGGTGCCAGGATAAGCGGTCTGACAGAAAAAGGATCGGCTGAGGAAGCAGGTCTCAGGGAAAATGATATTATTACCAGGGTCAATAATGTGGCAATCAGCTCAGTGGCAGAACTTCAGGTCCAGATAAGCAAGTTCCGTCCCGGGGATAAAGTGACGGTTACTTATGTAAGAAACGGGAAGGAGAGCTCTGTGCCGGTTATTCTTAAAAATGTTTCGGGTAACACCGGTGTGGTAAAGCCCGGTACCGGAACAGGAACGGTTTTCGGAGCAAGGGTTGAATCTCTAAGCCAGTCGGAGATGCGCCAGTACAAGGTTGATCATGGCGTCAAAGTGGTCGAGGTGAACGATGGCAGATTCAAAGACCTTGGTATCAGCAGAGGTTATATCATCCTTACGGTAAACGGCAAAAAAGTCAAAAATGCTGCTGAAATCCGCGAAGCTACTTCCGGCGAAAAGAGCCTTAATTCGATCGAAGGGATCCAGGCTAACGGAACATACTTCAGTTTTCAGTTTAGAAGATGATCCTTTAGCTGATGTAAATAATTGTTATCCAGGGGGATGATAAAAACGTCCCCTGTGTTGATAACAATAGGCCAATATTTTTGTTATTATACATAAAAGCAATATCTTTGCGAAAATTTTTCCGGAGGCATAATGAGACAGCTAAAGATTACCAAATCCATAACAAACAGAGAAAGTGCATCGCTTGATAAATATCTGCAGGAGATTGGTAAGGAAGAGTTGATATCGGTGGAAGAGGAAGTGGAACTGGCCCAGAGGATTAAAAAGGGAGACAGAGCTGCACTTGAGAAACTTACAAAAGCAAACCTCCGTTTCGTCGTATCAGTCGCCAAACAGTATCAGAATCAGGGACTCAGTCTCCCTGACCTTATTAATGAAGGTAACCTCGGCCTTATCAAGGCTGCCGAGAAATTTGATGAGACAAGGGGATTCAAATTCATTTCCTATGCTGTGTGGTGGATCAGGCAGTCGATCCTTCAGGCTTTGGCAGAACAGTCAAGAATAGTCAGACTGCCTCTGAACCAGGTTGGTTCACTTAACAAGATCAATAAAGCCTTTTCAAAGTTCGAACAGGAAAATGAACGTACTCCTTCTCCGGAAGAGCTGGCCGATGTGCTGGAACTGCCGAAGGAGAAAGTAACTGACACACTTAAGGTGTCGGGCCGTCATGTATCCGTCGATGCCCCTTTTATTGAGGGAGAAGATAACAGCCTGCTCGATGTGCTTACTAATCTCGATTCTCCGGTTGCTGATAAACTGCTCATGGATGAATCGCTTTCACGCGAGATATACAGGGCACTTGCAACCCTTACCGAGAGGGAGAGAGATATAATAAGGTTTTTCTTTGGCATCGGATGTCAGGAAATGACCCTTGAAGAGATAGGAGAGAAGTTTGGCCTTACCCGGGAAAGGGTCCGCCAGATAAAGGAAAAAGCAATACGCAGGCTGAGGCATACCTCGCGCAGCAGATTACTGAAGGGTTATTTAGGTTAGTTATACCGGGTTATCCGGAATGAAAGGGCGTTGCGTGCAACGCCCTTACTTTTATCAGGACGGTGATGTGGAAAAATGAATAATTGCTTCCAGTGATGGAATTCAGGCTCGTTTCAGATTTTCAGCCGACAGGCGACCAGCCCGAAGCTATAAGACAGCTTGTGGAGGGACTTGAAAAGGGAGTCCCTTACCAGACTCTTCTCGGAGTTACAGGTTCGGGAAAAACCTTCACTATTGCCAATGTGATAGAAAAGATCCAGCGCCCGGTCCTCGTCCTGAGCCATAACAAAACCCTTGCCGCACAGCTTTACGGAGAGTTCAGACAGTTTTTCCCTGATAACAGGGTTGAATATTTTGTTTCTTACTATGATTACTACCAGCCTGAGGCATATCTTCCTGTAACTGACACATATATAGAGAAGGACCTTTCAATCAACGAAGAGATAGAGAAACTCCGGCTTAGCGCAACATCTTCACTGCTGTCCGGACGCAGGGACGTGATAGTTGTCTCATCGGTCTCATGCATTTATGGCATAGGCAATCCCGATGATTTTCACTCAAATACCGTGCATGTTAAAAGAGAACAGACCATAGGGAGGAATCTCTTTCTGAGGAGGCTGGTCGAGAGCCTCTATTCGAGAAACGAACTGGAGTTCAAACATGGAACCTTCAGGGTAAGAGGCGACACGGTTGATATTTTCCCTGCCTACGATGATATAGCAGTGAGGGTGATATTCTTCGGTGACCGGATCGAAGAGATCTATACCTTCGATCCGGTTGGTGGTCAGAGGCTTGAGATTCTGGACGAGTATGTTGTTTATCCGGCCAATATCTTCGTTACTACCCGCGAAAGAATAAATGAGGCTATAAGTCAGATCCAGACAGATCTTGCAAGGCAGGTAAGCTATTTTAATGATATCGGAAAGAAGGAGGAGGCCAGGAGGCTGGAACAGAGGGTTTCCTATGACCTTGAAATGATAAAAGAGCTTGGCTACTGCAGCGGCATTGAGAATTATTCCCGCTATTTTGACGGACGACTGTCCGGGACAAGGCCCTTCTGCCTGCTTGACTACTTCCCTGATAATTTTATAACTGTCATTGACGAGAGCCATGCAAGCATACCCCAGATCAGGGCTATGTTCGGCGGGGATCGTTCCAGGAAGCAGACCCTTGTCGAGTTTGGATTCAGATTGCCTGCTGCCCTCGATAACAGGCCGATGAGGATGGAGGAGTTCGAGGCTCTTACAGGCCAGACAATTTTTGTCAGCGCCACACCGGCCGACTATGAGCTTGAGAAAAGCGAAGGAGTCTTTGTCGATCAGGTGATAAGGCCAACCGGCCTCCTGGATCCTCCGGTTGAGGTCAGGCCGGGGCTGAACCAGATCGATGATCTTATGGCAGAGATCCGCGGAAGGACAAAGGCGGGGGAGAGGACCCTTGTGACTACCATCACTAAAAGGATGGCGGAGGAATTATCAGCTTATCTTCTCAAATATGATATCAGGTGCCGCTATATTCATTCGGATATAGATACACTCGAAAGGATAGATATTATGGAAGGATTGCGGACAGGCGAATTTGATGTTCTCGTTGGGGTAAACCTGCTAAGAGAAGGGCTTGACCTCCCGGAAGTGTCGCTGGTAGCGATTCTCGATGCCGACAAGGAGGGATTCCTCCGTTCTGCCCGGTCGCTGACCCAGACAGCCGGAAGGGCGTCACGCAATCTTAACGGCAAGGTAATAATGTATGCCGAAACTATTACCAATAGTATGCAGGAGACTATTAACGAAACTAACAGGAGAAGGGACAAACAGCTGAAGTATAATGAGAAAATGGGCATAACCCCCGCGCAGATTTTCAAAAAAACGGGATCGATCCTGAGAGGCCTGAGTACAAAGGGTGTTGCTGTAAAAGCTTATACCGGGCCCGAGAAGACAGATATTGCTGCTGATCCGGTGATAAAATATATGAACAGGGAAGCTCTGGAAAAAGCAATAGAGAAAAGCAGAAGAAACATGGAAAAAGCCGCTTCAGAGCTGAACTTTATAGAGGCAGCAAGGTTCCGTGACGAAATTTCCGATCTGCAGAAACTGATGGGAAGCAAATCCCATAACCAGGGTAACTGAAGGAATTTCTGCCTATCTGGTGGCGCTCCATTCTCTGGTGTTCCCGCCCGATGAAACTGTTCCCGACATTTTATTGCCGGAAACACGGCCGGTATAAGCTGCGCCGTCTATTGTAAAGGTTATCCTGTCGCCGCGAAGCCTGCCGTCATTAACCTTTGAGACCTTACCATTCGCATTGAGTTCTCCCTGAAGGAACTGGTATTCCTGTATCAGTACCAGATCACCCTGACCAAGTTTCCACTTGCCCTGAGCCTTGGCGGGTACGATCCATAAAAGGGCATTGTTCCAGCTGTTCCAGTTGTCATCGGTAGTAACCTCGTAATCGGGTTCCCAGTCGCCCATAGTAAAAGTATTGGACACAACCCTCGTTCCGGGCTTAAGCTCAAGAAGACGCGGCCTCAGCTTCAGGTTGATCTCGGGAAGCAGGAACATGGTGATTACTGTGGCCTCCGAAAGATCGACCTCGTAAAGGTCCGCCTCAATAAATTCAGTCCGGCTGGTTACCCTGGCTTCCTCTGCATTCTTCTTTGACAGGGTAACCATTTCGGGATTATACTCAACCCCCCGCGCCCTTGCCCCAAGTTTTGCAGCTGTTATCACGGTCCGCCCGTCTCCCGATCCGAGATCAATGACAAAATCCTTCGATGTAACTTCCGCTATGCTTAACATCTTATCAACCAGCTCCTGAGGCGTTGGCACCCATACTACATCCTTGCCCGCCTGTCCGACTTCAGGGACAAAACCCTTGTTTGTGTTTGTTACCTGTGAATATGCACTGAGTGTCAGAAAAGCTAATAACAGTGTTGCTGCTGATAGTCTCATTAAATACGATGATTTCATTTTTTTGAATTTCGGGCTAAATTAGGGCAGTTGTACGGGAATAACAAATAGCGCTGCTTTTATTTTTTATGCTATTAAGAAAAATTAACACTGCAGACATTCATCAATGAAGATTACGACTGATGATCCTGATCCTGCATTGCCGGACCTAAATGATTTCCGAAACGATATCACAGACATGCCCTGCAATCGCAAGGGATGAAGTCAGACCCGGTGATTCTATACCGATGAGGTTGATGAATCCCGGAAATCCTCTCCTGCTCTCTTCCCTTATATAAAAATCCCTTACCGGCTCCCCTGGTTTCTGAATTTTTGGCCGTATACCTGCCATATCAGGTGAGAGATCATCAAATTCCAGGAATGGAAGGAACTTCCTGGCGGAATGGAAGAATGCTTCCTGTTTCGCAGGATCTACTTTGTAATCGTAAACGTTTGAATCAAGATAAGTTACATCTGGCCCTAGTTTTACTCCCCCTCCGGTATCAATGGTAACATGGATCCCTATACCCACAAGGTTATGCAACGGCACAGGGTAGATCAGCCTGTTTACCAGTTTGTTTTTCGGCGGGTTAAGCCGGAAATATTCTCCCTTGCAGAAGAGTATCCTGAGGCTTTCATCATCCATCCCGGCCATCCGTGAAACCGTGTCCGACGTCAGCCCGGCTGAATTGATAATTATGCTTGTTGTAAAAATGTAATCGTTTTTATCGGCATCCAGTAACTTTATCTCATAACCATCCCTTATCTTCCTTATCCCGGTAACCTCACAACCGTAAACGATCTGACCACCGTTGTTCATCGTATTGATCTCGTAACGCTTCATCAGGGAATGAGTATCAATAACACCGGTTGACGGAGAGTAAAGGGCCTTCAGTGCGAATACCGACGGCTCAAGTTCAGCGATCTTCCTCCTGTCCAGCTCAACGAGATCAACCACTCCGTTCTTAATGGCTGTATCCCGGATGCCATCGATAACGGAGATCTCTTCGCCGGTTGTAGCGACAATCAGCTTCCCACAGCGCCTGAACGGAATACCATACTTCCGGCAGTAATCGTACAGAAGCTCTTTTCCTTCCACACAGAGCCTGGCTTTCAGAGTTCCTTCCGGATAATAGATACCTGCATGGATCACCTCACTGTTCCGGCTGCTTGTCTCCTGCCCGAAGGTGGTGTGCTTCTCGATCAGAAACAGATTATTGAACCTGCCCGATAACTTTTCTGCAATAGCCAGTCCCACCACACCTGCCCCGATAACCGTTATTTCAGCGTCCATATATGATGTTTCAACTAAAGGAAATACAAATCTAACATATCTGTATCGTTTATCAATCGCTACTTCATATTTCAGATTAAATGGTTTCCGGGAAAAAATGATAAATTTGTTACCAGGTAACTTCAGTTTGTACTTACCTTAATACTGGACCATGAGATCCTTTTCCGGCTTCTTGTTAGTTTTTCTTTTCACGCTTACCACAGGGTGTAAGGAAAAGGGGGATATTGACAGATATGCAATCGTTACCCGGCATAACATTGAAAACAGCCTGGTGGACAGCCTTAATTCACTCTCGGTAGGAAACGGGGAATTTGCTTTCACTGTTGATATAACCGGCCTTCAGACATTTCCGGAGTTCCATGAAAAGGGGATCTCCCTCGGAACCATGTCAAACTGGGGTTGGCATACCGGTGAGAATCCTGAAAATTTCCAGCTGCCGGATGTTTACAAGACTTACCAGGTGCATGGCAGGGAAATTGATTATGTCAGGCAGTTCAGACCGAACGAGGATATGAGGAAAGCTGAGGCATCGGAGTGGCTCCGTACCAATCCGCATCGTATTCATCTTGGAATGATTGGCCTCGATATCCTGAAAAGTGACGGAACCGGGATTACCATAGCTGATGTGGCTGAGCCGGTACAAAAACTGGATCTCTGGAAAGGGATCATTGACAGCAGGTTTAATATTGAGGGTGTTCCCGTCCATGTTCAGACTCTTTGCCACCAGGATAAGGATATGATAGCGGTAAGGATCAGCTCCCCGCTCATCAGGGAAAGGAGACTAAGGATAAAGATTGAGTTTCCCCTGGGCATCCCGTTGCCTGCAGGATATGATTTCAAACAGCCCGAAAGGCATAGTACCAGGGTAATATCCCGGTCGGGTGATATTACGGGTTTTGAGAGAGAGCAGGACAATGATAAATACTACTTGAGGGCTGTTCATCGGAAAGCAGGACTGACAGAGGTGGAAGAACATCTGTATTACATCGTGCCTGAGACATCGGGGCAGACCTTCGAGTGCTCATTCCAGTTCAGTAAAAGTCCCGTCAGCGATACCACATCTGATTTCAAAACGGCCGGGAAGGAGAGTGAAGCGGCCTGGAAACAATTCTGGACCACAGGGGGAGCGGTCGATCTCTCCGGGTGCACCGATCCCCGGGCCTTCGAACTGGAAAGACGCATAATCCTTTCACAATATCTTACACGAATCCAGTGCAGTGGCTCCCTTCCCCCGGCCGAAACGGGACTTACCTTCAATAGCTGGTACGGAAAGTTTCATCTCGAGATGCACTGGTGGCACGCTGTCCATTTTGCTCTCTGGAAGAGGGAGCGGATACTTGAAAAACAGCTGGAATACTATACGGCAATCTTTGGAAATGCACGAAAAACAGCTGAACATCAGGGATATAATGGAGTCAGGTGGCCAAAAATGGTTGGACCTGACGGCAGGGAGAGCCCGAGCACCGTCGGAACTTATCTGATCTGGCAGCAGCCTCACGTGATCTTTTATCCGGAACTCCTGTATAAAAATTCTGAAGACAAAAAGGCGATTCTGGATAAATACAGCAGGCTGGTTTTTGCTACTGCTGACTTCATGGCATCCTATGCCTGGTTTGACACTGTTGCCGGAAGGTATATTCTTGGGCCGGTGCTCATTCCGGCACAGGAGAGCCTGCGGCTTGAAACAACCATAAACCCTGTTTTCGAGCTTGCCTACTGGTACTGGGGACTGAAAACAGCCCGGGATTGGAAAATCAGACTCGGTCTTGAGCCGGATCCCCTGTGGACCGATATAATTGAAAAGATTTCTGAATTGCCTGTGCTGGATGATGTTTATCTCTGTTCGGAAGATACCAGGGATTCCTGGGTAAACCCACGCTATATGAGTGATCACCCGATCGTATCAGGCATTTCCGGTGTTATTCCTCTGACAAGGCTTGTTGATACTGAAATCTTAAGCAATACACTGGATACCATAAAAAGAAAATGGAACTGGCAATCTACCTGGGGATGGGATTTTCCGATGCTGGCAATGTCGGCGGCATCAATAGGGAGAGCAGAGGATGCCATCGATTTTCTTCTTATGGATGCTCCCAAGAACAGATATTTGCTTAATGGCCATAACTATCAGGATGCACGGCTCTCAATATACCTTCCCGGAAACGGTGGTATCCTGACTGCTGTTGCAAAGATGTGTGTTTCGGATCAGTTTCCCCGCAATGGTAAATGGAATGTCCGGTGGGAAAACCTGAATTCTTATGTTGATTGATATAATTCTTCAAGGAAACCAGTATATGAAAAAAGACAGTTGCCGGGTTTATGTAATTTTAATCCTGTCTATACTTATTTTGCCTGACTTAAGCGGGGTTTTAACAGCCCAGACCGCTCAGGAGGATGCATCCCCCCAATTCCTGTATCCTGATTATTCGGAAAGTATTGTCAGACTGAAAAATGGACAGACACGCACCCTGAGCCTGAACTATAACATGGTCACAGAAAGCATGGTATATGAACAGGACGGGAAGCTTTATGATCTTATTGGCCTGGAGACAATTGATACTGTCTTCATCCGGGGGTATAGTTTCGTTCCCGTCGGGAAAGTTTTCCATGAGGTGATTCTGACAGGACCGGTAACACTTTTTATCCAGCACCAGGGGACATTGATACCACCGGGCAAGCCGGCAGGTTACGGAGGGACTTCACAGACTTCGAGCATCACCAGTTACTCGGGCATCAATACCGCAGGAGGATTCTATAACCTCAAACTGCCATCAGACTATAAGGTGAACATCAACCCGACGTACTGGATCAGGATGGATTACCAGATGCACAGCTTCATCAACAAGCGACAATTCCTGAGAATCTTTCCCGAACACTCCGGCGAGTTGAAACAGTTTATTAAAAAGAACAGGATCAGGTTCGATAACAGGGAGCATATTGTCAGGATCATTAGTTACTGTAATGAATTTCTTCCTGCCATCCGTTAACTCAGAACCACCATCTGTTGACCAGGGCTTTCAGATTTCAGGCTGATAAATTAATTTCAGGACAAATCAGAACCGGATCGTATACCATTATGTAAGAAAATTATCTCGTGAAATTGCTTCCGGTATTTTTATATTTGTGTTGGGGTAATTTTGGGAGGATATGAATATGAAAAGCTTAAAGCTTCTTTTGGTGTTCTTCTGGCTGGCAGGGTTGATCATGCCGGCAACAGACACAGTACAGGCTGCTGCGGGAAAAGTGAAAATAATCACAACTCACTGGGTACGCAGATCGTTACCTCCCGGCTGGATCTTGTAAATTCTCTATATGGGACAAGTCTGAAAACAATTTATACCGATCTTAAAGATGAGAATGGTGAGCCGGAAGGTACGAGAGTGGAGATTCATATACCAATACTTACATGAACAGGAAGCTGAAAACGATCATTGTGGATGATGAGCCGTACGCGGTGAATTTTATCAGCTCCATCATTGGCGAATATTGTCCTGCCCTGGAGGTTACAGGAAAGGCCCACAACGTTATCGAAGGAGAGCAGGTGATAAGGGAGAATAAACCTGACCTGGTTTTTCTCGATGTTGAGATGCCGAATGGTACCGGGTTTGACCTGCTTGCCCGGTTCCCTGAGAAGGATTTTGATGTTTTCTCAACTGCAATAGTGGCCGTCAGGCCGGTGTTCTGATATGAGACACGGAACCCGTCAAGTTCTTTCCCGTTGATGACAACAGGCTGTCCCATGGCCTCAATCCGGTAGTCCCCAAGTGCTGTCCAGGTTTTTCCTTCAGCAACAAATTTCTGTGAAAACGATGCAGTGCAGATAAGAGTAAGCACTGCTGCAAAAAACATTCTTTTCATGGCATAAAAGATTAATTAATAATTGTTTAAGAGTTGCTTTTACTGTCTATATATCTTTGTGACTGTCCATTTTCACAAAGATCATAGATTAAATCTCATACCGAAATTAAGCTATTCCCTGAAACAGAAAAGCCCTGTGCAACGGATGGCATGTTTGAATTAACGGATAGCAGGAATGTGTTGAGTCTGATGTTTTATTCCACTTTTATCAGGGCACTTTTCACGGCCAATCCGGCTGAAGAGGCTGTGATTTCCACATCTCCTTTTTCGAAACCCGATTGTACTATGAGCAGAGCCTTTCCGTAGAAAAGTCTGACAAAATCTGCCTGGAAGGGATCCAGCGACTGCGGATCTCCGTTCCCGACACCAGCTGATTTCCCGGCTCCTTTAACCGTGAGATCAATACGGTTATCAGCCAGCGGACAGAGATTGCCATTCCTGTCGTAGGCTTCGATAGTAATATAAGAGAGATCCATGCCGCCGGCTGATATGGTGCCACGATCAGGAGTAAGTCTTATCTCATAGGGTTCACCGGCCGTTTTCATAATGCTCTCTCCAATCCTGACACCTTCCTTATAAGCAACCGCTTTAAGCTCGCCTGGCTTATATACCATGTCTTTCCACATCAGTCTGTATCTTTCAGTTGAATTGCGGGCTGTCGGATTCTTGCACTTCATTCCCATCGACTGGCCATTAAGAAAAAGCTCTGCACAGTCGCCATTGGTATAAATGAAGACAGGTACATTTTCGCCTTCCTTTGTATCCCAGTTCCAGTGAGGAAGGATATGTACTGTTGTTTCATCAGGTTTCCACTGGCTTTTATACAGATAAAACCTGTCCTTAGGGATGCCGCAAAGGTCAACTATCCCGAAATAGCTGCTACGGGAACCTCGCCTGCCCTCCGGTTTCATCCTTCTGACATACATATCCCCGTATGGTGTCGGCTCCCCGAGATAATCGATTCCGGTCCACACAAATTCACCGGCTATGTACTCTTCATCCTGCTGCCACATGAAGTCATCATCAGGAATCTCAGCCCAGGCAGGAGCATTGAGGTCATAAGAGCTTACCTGAAGCGAGTTTGTAAACGCGGTCTTTTCATCAGGAAGAGGCAGTTCATAAAAACCGCGCGTGCTTACAGTCGATCCTGACTCGGCTATAATTACCGATTTGTTCGGTTCCAGCTGACGGGCCAGGCTCCACCGGCGGTCGTAGTTGTAGCTGTGTACGTCGTAATACTCAAAATGACGCATGGCAGGAGCGTTCGCATTGTCACAGGCCATTGTGACAAGCCTGGTGGGATCATATTTACGGACATAGTTGACCATCGTGTTGAGCTTCTGAAATCCGTTATTGCTGTTTGACTGAATATCGCCCATCTCGTTGCCGACGCTCCAGATAAAAACAGAAGGATGGTTCCTGTCGCGCATTACAAAGTTCCTGATATTGCGGTGGGCAAAATCTTCAAAATCGGTATCCGGTAAGATATCTGCCTTATTGTCCCATTTATCGAAAGCTTCGTTAAATAACAGAAAGCCCATCCTGTCGCAAAGGTCAAGCAGTTCAGGTGCAGGGATGTTATGACTTGTACGGATGGCGTTGACCCCCATCGATTTCATGATTTCCAGCTGTCGTTCCATCGCCCTTGTATAAAATGCTGCTCCGAGTGGCCCATGGTCATGATGGAGGTTTACGCCATAGAACTGTACACGTTTATCATTGAGGTAAAACCCGTTGTCGGCCGTAAAACGCATCGTTCTGATGCCGAAGGGTGTGAAATACGTGTCAGTGATCTTGTCTCCTCTGTAAACAGTGGTTTTAATCTGGTAAAGAACCGGATTATCCAGATCCCAACGCTCAGGTTTTGTAAGAATAAAAGTCATCTCAATATCTGCGCTCCTGCCTGCTGCCAGCGACCTCCCGGCAGATCGTTGAGCAATTTCATTACCGGCAGGATTGATAATGCTGTTCTCAATCCTTATATCTCCCGCGGAGGCCGACTGGTTATGCACGGTGGTCATAATGCGGACACTGGCATAGTCGGGTTTTACTATAGGTGTTGTAACATATGTCCCCCATATCCCGATGTGGACCGGATCGGTCACGATCATGCTGACCTTCCTGTAGATTCCTGCCCCCGGATACCATCGGCTCCCGTGATTACGGGTGTCAACATGCACTGAAAGGATGTTCTCTTTTCCTGGCCGGAGAAATCCAGTAACGTTCAGATAGAATGAATTATAGCCATAATCCCATTTACCTGCAGGTTTACCGTTGACAAATATTTCAGGGAAAGCCATCACTCCGTCAAACAAAAGATAGACCTGTTTGCCCTGCCAGTCCGCGGGGATATCAAGTTTTTTGCGATACCACCCTTCACCGCTCCAGGGAAGTTTACCGGTGTTGCCGTCGCCATCTGCCAGAACAGGGCCCTCAATGGCCCAGTCGTGAGGGATGGTAACATTCTGCCATTTTGAATCATCAAAATTGATCTGGAAAGCCCGCTCGTAATTGCCTCTGGCAAATTTCCATCCCGTCTGCAGAGCAATAATTTCACCTGCAAAAACTCCTGATGTAAAAGAAAAAAACAATAAAATGGCAGTCGCCTTTACTGTTAAATTAATTCCGTACTTCATTAGTATTTATATTTAAAATTCCAATAGCATGCCTATCAACAGTTGCCTGTTTGCGAAAACCGGTTATCTGACACCTGTCACAAGGCACCCATTCCTATTTCAAAGTGATTTTAATGATCCCGTTCGCTCCCTGAACTCCATACAGGGTTGCCCGGACGTCATCAATGAATTCAATGCTCTGAATATATTCCGGATCTACAAATGCAATATCGCCAACTATTCTGTCGTCAACGACAAGCAGAACCCGCGGATTCCTGTCGAATGACCTTATCTTTGTATTTACGATCTCATTGCCTCTTACACGCAGATTGTAAAACTCGCTGGCAATAAGATCGTAAATTGATTTATATTTTGTGTAATCGCGGCTGGCGGGAACCGATGTGGCACTAATTGCACGCAGAAGTGCCTCTTCAGAAATATGATTATTTCTGACAGCTGCATCAATGTTCTTCCTTTTCTCAACAAATGTCAGATCAGCGATTAAGATATTGTCACTTCTGAGCCTTATCTTCTTATCTTTAAAGCCGGCTGCGGTAAATCTCAGAATATCCTTGTTACAGACCAGGACGACGAACTTTCCGTCAATATCTGTTATTGCCTCTTCTCCCGATTTAGATGCAGAAACTGTCACCCTGTTAAGCGGAAGACTCTGAAAAGTTGTGACCATGCCTGAAACATGAGTCATATCCTGTGCAAATCCTCCCGGTACGGCCAGGCCAAGACAGGCAGCTAAGATGAATATTATTTTACTTTCCATTGCTTTCGCCTTTTAATAAAGGTAAAGTTAATAAAAGTTTTGTTGCCTGCTAAAAAAAGCAGTCATGTTATCTCATCCAAAAGCTGGTAACTTTCATTGTATTCAGGGGCTTTCAATTACCCCTAATCGTTGGGAGCCCGGTGAAATAATGCTCACGGGTATCTTTTTGAGTATAACCCTCAGAATCTTGTATTTACCACATTGGAAAACTTTGACCCAAAGGTATAAGCAAGTCCTATTGTGCCGGACATCTGATAGCTTGTAGCCTGACGACTCTGCTGAAGGAGTATTTGTTCAAGTGAAAGTTCGCCCGCGGGGAGGGCAACCAGATCGTTGATAAAGTCGAAGTTGCCGCTTAAATTGAGCGACAGACCCTTAATTATCCTTAAATCAAGTCTTGAAGACAATTCCACCCTGTTGGCTTTAAAATCATGAAAATAATGAGATCCGGATATGCCGGCCCTGAATAATCCCCATGGTTGCTGAAAATTGGCCGATATGTTCAGAGAATGGCTTGCAAGGTTTTCCTCAAGTTTGGCAAATATAGTCTCTTCAATATAATTATGGTAACCAGCCCCTATCTGGTACACTACCGTGATTGACTTACGGCTTGACTCGCTGTAGGGAAAAAAGCTGTATTCGATGCCCGGCGAGGTTTCAACGTTGAATTGTATATTATGGAACGTGCTGGATAACATTCTGACAAATAAGCCGACCGACCAGTGCTGGTTAATGCTTCTGATAAGATTGCCCTGAAACCCATGCCTGTGTGTGTGACTTTTTATATCTCCATCGTCAGTGACAAATGTACGTTCATTGAGATTAAAATAGGGTCTGATCCTTATTTTCCAGTCATCCGATATTTTGTCTGCAGAGAATCCCCAACGTGAATCAAACCGGCTCCTTTTTTTCTCCTTGTCGATTGAGGCGCCCCCAAAGATTTCAAAAACCCAGTTTTTCCAGGGATCTGTAATCGGTATAGTATCTATGAGGAAACCGTCTTTTATGGTTACTTTCATCTGGTTAACCATGCCCGTACTTGAGAGGTAAGGGACCAGTCCTATACAGATCATGTCTACCAGGCCATTACGTGTTTCGTCGGTGGTATGCGTGCTTGGATCCCAGTAGGTTATAATGTTGTTTTTACCCTCAAAGGGTCCCCGTCCGATAAACGATATCACGTAATTATCCCCTGCTGATCCGGAGGGATGCCGTATCATCATTATATGCACCTGCGACAGCTCCTTGTCGCGAACATAGTTAACGAAATTCACATTTTCCCTTATAAATTGCTGATGCCAAAAAAAATCGAGAAAAACTGTGATGCGACCATTGATAGTCTGCGGAACTCCATTTTCCTGAGCCGAAGCAGATTCAGGCTTTAAAATGCCGGCAGAAAACAGTATAATAAGGATTGTGAGAAGAAAGACTTTTTTGCGGGTTATTTCGATAGATTTCTTATTCCTGAGAAACATAATTATTATTGACAAATTTAAGTTATTATTTATCCGGTATACTGATAAATCCGGCACTAAAATTTCAGCGGACAAAGATAGCAGAAAAATTTTAATCGGGTCTGTCAGGTGTATGCCGTCTTGCCTCGTTAACGATGCGTCAGTCAGATCTAAGAAAAGATGGGATTCCTGCCTTTTACTCCGAATATTTAATCACATCTGCAGGACAGTTATCTGCCGCCTCTTTTATGCCTGCTTCAAAATCAGAGTAGTTGACACCTTCAATTACAGTTGAAACGTCTTCAAGCTTAAAGACTTCCGGGCATATCTGTTCACATGACCCGCACGATATGCAGCCTTCTTCTATCCATACTTTATTTATGGCCATTTTGTTTCTCCGTTTATTTATTTCAAAAAAATGATTTTCAACTTCCCCGAAAATACATCTTTACTTTAAAAATCATTTAAGTAAGTTTAACAATCTTTAACTGAAAATCTTCTTCACGATTAACTCATGTTAATTAACTACCTGATGATTATATAACTATGAAACTAAACCGACGGGAGTATATTTCGACTGGGGCAGCCGGGGGGCTGGGAGCAGCCGCATTATCATTACCAGGATGCCCATGAACTGGACCTGATAATGGAAAGGGTCTTTATTTACGATTTCAATTTCAGGTATAATGGAAGAGCTCTCGGAATCCCTCTTGCGACAATCGAATTTGCCATTCTGGATATGCTCGGGAAGATTGCCGGCAAATCCATGGGAGAGCTGATCGCGGAGATACATAACCCCGAGGCAGGAGTCTATATGGCGACGGAATTGCGGGAACTGTCTCTTGAAGTACATTTTTGGTAAAATAATCAGCTTATTTCATTGCAGTTTAAAAAAAAAACTTAAATTTGAATAATCAATAGAGATTTCGTAATTCTACTTTCTTTTAAGATTTAGGGAGACACACAGTTATAAGCAGGAATCGGTTTATTTATTCTTAACATTTAATCAGATTATTAAGATAAATGGACTTCTTAAATTTAATATCGGAGCAAAGTCAGAAAGCAATAACAATAGCTCAAAG
Organism: Bacteroidales bacterium; assembly: GCA_019429325.1. Lineage (GTDB taxonomy): Bacteria > Bacteroidota > Bacteroidia > Bacteroidales > VadinHA17 > LD21. The sequence goes on along the minus strand of JAHYJA010000008.1, from coordinate 22,844 downwards.
GATTGCAAAAGATTATCAGAACGAACATTATTCTGCTCCACATCTTCTCAAAGCTTTATTGCACCATGACATAGGACTTACAGATTTGCTGGACCGTATGGGTAAGGATATTAATTACCTTAAGGAATGGGCAGATATCAGAATGGAAGACATTCCAAAATCAAGCAATATTGAAGAAGAACCCCCGGGAGATAAAAGGATCCAGTTGATCTTTGAAGAAGCAGATATTATTCGACTCAAGTTTTCTAAAGATACAATCGATCCTGTTTGCCTTTTAATGGCAATCTCCAAACCGAATGTAGCCTTTTCAAATGATCAGCTTAAATCGTTCATTATAAATCAGAATGAACTTATTGACTATGTTCTGGCTGAGACATCTGCTGTCGAATCCATATCAGGATTTCAGACAGGGCAGAAAACTGCCAAAAAGAGTTCCCAGGTTAAGGCGCTCTTCAAATTCTGTGTTGATAAAACTTCCCTTGCGAGGGAGGGTAAAATCGATCCCATTATTGGGAGGGATGCCGAAACAAGAATAATGATCGAGATACTGAGCCGCAGAACAAAGCCAAATGTTTTAATCCTTGGCGACCCGGGAGTAGGTAAAACAGCGCTGGTTGACGGCTTGTGTCTTAACATAATAGAGGGTAAAGTACCAGCCAATCTTAAGGATGCATTCCTCTTTGAGCTGGATTCAGGGGCATTGGCTGCCGGGGCATCATATAAGGGCGAAATAGAGGACAGGGTTAAGAGTATTATAACTGAGATCAAATCATTTGAAAGAGCTATTCTTTTTATTGATGAAATCCATTCATTATTTGATACTTCTGCTTCCCTTGGATCAGGAGTGATAAACCTGCTCAAACCCGAGCTGACAAAAGGTGACCTTACACTGATCGGGGCTACAACAAATGAAGAATATCGTGAATTTATTGAATCTGAAGAGGCTTTCAACAGGAGGTTTGAAGTTCTAAGAATAGAAGAACCGAACGCTGAAACAGCATTCAGGATGATAAAACATATTATTCCGTTTTATGTCAAACATCACAATATTACGATCACTGATGAGACTATCAAAGAATCAGTATTCCTTGCCAAAAGATATCTTAAGGAACGTAAATTGCCAGATTCATCTATTGACCTGATCGATCGGACAATGGCTTCAATAAGGATCATGGATGAAGTATCATTAACAGGTGTGAAAGAACTTAAGAACAACCTGGAAACGCTTATCAAAGAAAAACATGAAGATGTTTTATCCGAATTGACATGGTTTGAAGATCAGCTTAATAACAAAATCAGTCCGATCCTTGGAAGTCAGATCGATCAGGTCGAGGTGAGATTTGATGATCCTGGAAAATATATAGAGCATCTGAAAAGCATCCTGAATAATCTGGAGATACTTGCCTCAAACAAAAAGGGAACTATTCTTAATACTGATATTGCTGCTGTTGTTTCCAGTAAGACAGGGATACCTCTTGGAAAGATCCAGACAAGTGAACGGGAAAAATTATTAAAAATTGAAGATCATCTTAAATCAAGGGTTATTGGGCAGGATCATGCCATAAAGGCTCTATCAGAATCAATTCTTGAATCGAGGGCAGGCCTGACCAAGCAGGGTCAGCCAATAGGATCTTTCTTTTTATTGGGGCCGACAGGTACAGGAAAAACAGAACTGGCAAAATCTCTCGCAGATTATCTGTTCAATGATGAATCTGCGATGATCCGGTTCGATATGTCGGAATTCAAAGAGGAACATTCAGCTGCATTGTTATATGGTGCACCCCCAGGATATGTTGGGTATAAGGAAGGTGGGTTGCTTGTTAATAAAATAAGAGAAAAACCTTATTCTGTTTTGCTATTTGATGAAATTGAAAAAGCGCACCTTTCCGTATTTGATGTTTTTCTTCAGATAATGGATGAAGGGAAACTGCATGACCGTCTTGGGAAGGAGGGTGATTTTACCAATTCGATTGTCTTATTCACTTCAAATGTCGGAAGTGATCTTATTATTGAAAGATTCAGCAAAGAAGGATTGCCTACTTCTGCTGAACTTATGGAGGTAATGAGCAGGTACTTCAGACCGGAATTTCTGGCAAGAATAACGGAAATTCTGCCCTTCGCACCCATTACTGAGGAAAACATACTTAAGATATTTGAGATACATCTGAAAAAATTTACTGATCTGCTTAAGCTGAATGACATTGAGCTTCTGATCAGTGATAAAGCGAAAGCGAAACTTGCTGGTCTCGGATATTCACCAAAATACGGAGCAAGACCTGTCGCAGGGATCATCCGTAATTATTTAAGGAGACCGATCTCACGAATGATAATCTCCGGTGAAGTTAAGGCAAGCGATAAACTAATACTTGACATTACCGATGGGGATGAGCTGGTCTGGAAGGTTAACCACAGATAATAATCAATACCTTTAAAATAATATAGTTATGATAAATGAAGTCGAAATTGGAGGGCAATTGGTCCCTCAACAATCCTTCGAAGCAATTGCGAATATTTCTTCGAATAAAACTCTTCTGGTACAGAAACTTACCAGCAAGCCCACCAAACTGGAGCCCGTCAAGGGTTTAAAGACAATTGATGAGGTTTTTGATCATTTCAAGCCAGGTATTGACGTGGAGTATGAGGAGGAAAATGGTGCCACAAGGAAAGAAGAGCTGATGTTTAGAAGCCTTCTGGATTTTAAAAAAGACGGGATTATAAATCAGAGTGAATTTCTTAAGAAGCTTCAGGCTGATGCCGATGCCTGTAATGCTATAATCAAAAAACTGAAATCAAATAAAATACTGAATGTTGCGCTTCAAAAGGCTGATTCCAGAAGCAGCTTCATCCAGGCACTTCAGGCAATAATAAATGAGATCGAAAACGCTAACGTTTAAATAAATAGTACCATGGCGAATGAAGTTGAAAAACAAGATAAACAACAGGCAAAACCTGTTCAGGAAAAGGCTAAGGTAAAAATTGAAGCTGTACCTCTCGATAATGCTATTGAAGCTTTAATGGATTACGGAGGCTTTGATCTTATTAAAGAGACAGTTGAAGGAGCTGGTTCCATGGACCCTTCTGCAAAAGCCAGAAAAAACATCTTCCTTACTGAATCCAACAAAAAATCTGAAAGGGAAAAATTAACAAATACGATAAAATTGTGGCTTGAGCTGCTGAGCTCTCATGAAAATGTGGCTGATATGATCGCAGCATCACAGGAAAGAGCACAGTCGGCATCGAAAACACTAAATGCCAATCTTAAGAAAGTCCTGAAAGAGACAAGGGAACTGGAAACTAGTTACAGATCAGTGGCATTGTTTTACAAAAATGCTGAAAGAGACAAAATCCGAAATATTACTGTTTTCAATGTCGATCCTGATAAACTGAAAGATATGGAGAATACTCTGGTGATTGATAAAATAACAGAGGAACTCAAATTAAATTATGACCGCCTTGATCTGCGTGAGAACTATTCAATGCTGGTTATTCCGGGATACCTGGGGTCCAATGCTGCTGTTGAGAAATGGGCAAAAATCGCTTATAACAACAAAGTTCTGCTGGTTACAGATTTTCAGCATCTTGATGATCCGGAAGCTGTCATTGAAGAATTTGATGTGGCGGGTTTGACAGGTGGCGAGATCTATAAATCAAATGCAATTCTGACATGTAACTGGGTTGTAGGAAGGGAAAAATATGCTGAACTTGATGAGGAAGACCATTTGTATGTCCCGCCATCTACTGCTCTGGCAGGGAAGATCTACAGTACACTCATTGCACAACCTGTGGCCGGTAAAATGCATGGTGGCTTAAATGAGGTCAACGGGGTGAAATTTAAATTAAAGAAGAGTGAGATCACCGAACTTGAAAAAAGAGGCCTTGTCCCAATGGTGCACGAATGGGGAAAAGTGATGGGTATGTCAGCAAAGACACTCTATAATGGGAATGATATAGGTTTACAGACTTATTCTGTGGTCAGGGTCTTCGATTACGTGGCTAAGGTGATCATCGATTTCCTGAACCGTCAGGCATTTGTGAACTGGACCCCAAAGGTTGAGAAAGATTTACGGACTGAGATCGGGAGATTCCTTGGAAGTATAAAGGGACACGATAAGATAATTGAATCATTTTCTGTTGTTGATCTCAGACAGGATCCGGAAACTAAGATAATTCATCTTGATCTTCATATTACACCTTTTTTCCCGGCTAAAAGCTTCCTGTTACGGTTAGGTGGTACTAAGGGAAATACGGCAGAAGAATGGGTAGCAGAGTTCTCCGAGAAATGAAATGTTTATAATTTATTGTCAAACTTAAAATTTACACAAAATGGCATTTTCAGCACGTTTAGACATGGATCCTCTGAAGGATGTGAGAGTAGTAGATTTCTCCTATAGTCTCAGCAGAGATTATGATCCAACCGGACGGCCTTCAGGAGGTGTCCGTGGTGGTGTCATTCAAATCACAGTTGAGTCATCATCAAAAAATGAACTATTCAGTTGGATGGTTTCACCTTATAAAACAAAAACCGGAACCATAAAGATCGCAGATGAAAAATCGGAAGGTGCTTCAATGAAAGAAATCAAGTTTGAGGATGCATACATTGTTGAGTACAGTGAGAGTTTTCATTGGCAGGGCGGAGATAATATGATGGAATCATTTACAATCACTGCTATGAGAATTGATATTGGAGGAGCAGAACATGTAAATGAATGGCCTGACAGATAGCAGAATTCAATAAAGCAAAGGGAAATTGGCCCAGCATGTTCAACTGATTGTGAAAATAGGAGGTAGTAAAATATCTCCTATTTCCTACTGCTCAATCAATCAGCGGATTGGTTGGCATCATAATTTTGAGATTCTCGTTCCTGTTGGTGGATTTACGAAATCAAGTACGACGATTCTTAACCAGGCCAGAGACTTTATTGGAAAAATAATCGAAATAGCCTTTAAGGTAATGAAGCCTGAGGAGAGTGACATTCAGAATGAATTTTACGGAATTGTCACTGAGGTAAATCTGAACAGGCGGAACAAAGGGAACAGAGAAGTGCTGGTCAGAGGATATAGCCCGACTATACTTCTGGATGGCAAACCTAATTGTAAATCATATTCTGAAAAATCCTTAAGTGATATAGTATCCGATTTGCACAGGCAGATCCCTGAAAATGACCTCAAATTCGTAGCTGATCCGATTTTCGCAGGAGAAATTCCTTATATAGTTCAATATAAAGAGAGCAATTTCCATTTTCTGAACAGGGTTGCTGACAGATACGGAGAATGGTGTTATTATGATGGAAGGGAACTGAAATTCGGACGTCTGACAAAAACTCCAAAACAAAATCTGCCGATTGATAAAAGCCTGTCAGACTTTGCATTTTCACTGAAAATTTTAGACATAAATCACAACACATGTATTTATGATTATATGCAGAATGATGTTTATCTGAATAAAACAAAAGATTTTCAGGTCAACGATCTTGATGAATATGGTGATCATGCGCTTTCAAAATCCGAAAGTACATACAAACAAATCAACACTTATTACTCATGGAGATCTTTCAGGGATAAACAGGATTTTTCTGATTACAATGAAGCAAAAAAAACTGCTGATGCCAAAGACCTGGTGCATAATCAGGGCGTAAGTGATGATCCTTATATAAATGTAGGATCTGTAATCAATATTACCGGAGAAAGCAGTGGGGAGGAAAATTACGGTGAGTTCATTATTCTGACTATAAATCATTCAATCGATATTACCGGGAATTATGTAAACCATTTCACTGCTATTCCTGCACAAGCTAATATCCCACCTTCCAACAGATCTGTTTCTGTTCCGGTTTCTGAGATCCAGCCTGCAGTAGTAAAAGACAATGATGATCCGGAACAGTTGGGAAGGGTTAAGGTTCAATTCTTCTGGCAGGAGCAGAGTGATGAAACTCCCTGGTTAAGATTGGCTCACGTTTACGGTGGTAAAATGAGCGGGGGAGCGCAACATGGCTTTTACTTTATACCGGAAATTGGTGATGAGGTTATGGTCGGGTTTGAAAATGACAATCCTGACAAGGCTTTTGTCATTGGCAATATGTATCATAAGAAATCAACACCAGATCACTGGTACAATTCCGGTAATAACTTTAAATCTATTCGGACACGAAACGGGAACCAGATCATTTTTATTGATGAAGACGGAAAAGAAGAGATACGCATTCTGAATAAAGACGATCAGTCACCCACAAATGAGATATCGCTTAGCCTGAATGATAATGGTAAAATAACCATAAAATCAGAAGGGGAGCTTGAAATATCAGCTGATTCTATAAAAATATCGGCACAAAGTGATATCACAATTGATTCCGGGCAAAAAACAAAACTTACTGCTAATGATTACCAGCTCGATGCCAGTAACGATATGAAAATTACAGCCCAGCAGGTGACACTTGACGGACAAAATACAACCGCCATAAAAGGTCAGTCCAGGCTTGAACTGGAAGGAACTCAGACTAAGGTTACAGCAACTCAATTATCAATGGAGGGTAATGCACAGGCTGAATTAAAGGGAGCTACTGTAAAAGTTGCAGGAACAGCAGTGGCTGAAATTTCAGGAGCTCTTGTTAAAATAAACTAGCAAACCACAGTGTGAAATATTATTACACATTTCCACTTGATACCGGGGGACTGATTGAAAAACAGCCGCATCGTTTATGCGACCTGAAAGATTCCATTCGCATGAACATAGACCTGATTATCAAAACACATTATAACGAAAACCGTTTTAACAGGGAATATGGCTGCCTGATCTGGAATAAAGATTACAGTACCATAACAAATGTAGCTGACTGGAAGGATGAAATGAAATCTCTTATGCTACATTCAATCGAACAAAATGAGCCCCGGCTGAAAGATGTTAAATTAAACCTGGATATGGAAGATGCAGAAATTATGGAAAAGTACCGCGATCAGCCATTAAGGCTTAAGAAGAAAATCACTATACAAATAAGCGGAATCATAAAACATCTGAATGAACCTTTCCAACATTATGAATTTCTCTTTTTTAGCCCATTGTCCATAGGATAATTACAGATTATGGAACTGAATAATAACAGGAAGGAAGTCATACATGCGAGATTAAAAAAATCTTCTGCTAAAATATGGGATTACGCAGAGTCAGAAACTGAAGGCTTTGACCCGGTGATTGATCTGCTCTTTGGTGCCTGTGCCTTTGAATTTGAAAGACTTTCCACAGAACTTAACCTTTCGCAGACAAGAATACTGGAAAAGGTATCTCAGATCCTCCTGCCGGAAGTGTATATTTTCCCATCTCCTTCTTATTCAATACTTCACGCAAAACCTGTTTTTCCTGAACGCTTTACAGATCAGACTGACCAGTTCTTCTTCGACAAAGAGATTATTGATTCATCCAACAAAATATCCCATAAGAAGGTCGCTTTCTCTCCGACTTCAAGATTCAGACTGGTCGATTCGGAAGTGGCTATGATGGCAACCATACATGAGATATACATGGTCAAAGAACTTCTTTTTAAAGAACCGGCCATTAAATCGGAAACCGTTAACAGACCTCATAAAAACCATTTATGGATAGGCCTAAGAATTAATCCGTCTGTCAAGAGCCTCAAAGATATATCGTTATATTTCGATTGGATAAATACCACTGATAAAGAGGATTATCTAAAACTGTTACCCCTGATCAAACTATCATCAGATGGTTTGGAAATACAGATAAAAAGTGGATTTAGTATTGAAATTGATGACAGATCTGAATCTGATACTATAGATATTTTGAGTTTTCTGGATATCAATCATAAAACTGAGAAGAAGATCAACAGCTTGTTCGAAGGCCATTTCATTACAATTACCGGGGATATTATGCCAGGATTGGAGAAATATCCATCCGATCTGGCAGAATTTTTCCCTGTAGATGAACTGACAAAATTAAAAGAAGAATTGTGCTGGATAAGGATTGAATTCCCTGAAGTATTTCCTGTGGAATACTTAACCTCAACGGTTTGTACGCTTAATTCATTCCCGGTAATAAATCGCAGATTGCATACTTCAAACCGTCCTTTTACTCTGAATGATGACCTGAATATATTACCTGTAATTACTGATGATCATTTTTTCTCTGTCAGGAATATAATCAGCAGTAATCATATTAATTACCAGGAAGTCCCTTTTAGGCGTCTGAGTGACTTTGCCCCGGGTACCTATACGATCAGAACGGATGGTGTTAAGCGTTTTGATGAACGCAATGCCAGGGACTATATACAATATCTTATTGAATTACTAAGGGAAGAGCATGTTGCTTTTAAATCATTGGGCAGTTCAGTAATTGAAAAAGAGCTAAACGATCTGAGAATAATTATTAATCGCCTGACTTTGAATATTTCAAAACTAAAAGATTTAAAAGCAAATACGCATTTCATAATTATAAAATCTGAAATGGTTGAGGATGTATGGCTGGAATTCTGGTCAACTTCCGGGACTTTCGGGAATAATATTCAAAGGGGAAGCAATCTTCTTAATAACGATTTTGATAAAAAGAATCTTAAGTTACTTGTTACCTCCGCAGGTGGAAGAAATCCCCCTGACCAGATTGAACGGATCTTTCTTTTTAAAAAAGAATTACTGGCAAGAGACAGGGTGGTGACAGTGGAAGATATCCGGGTTATTTGTTTTGCCGAACTTGGCAGTGACCTTGAAGAAGTATATGTCAGCCCGGGAGGAATGATAATAAAGGGAACTAAAAACGGATTCCAGAATTGTATCAATGTCAGACTGAGGTTCAGAAAAGGGATGAGTATTGCTGAAAAGGAAAATATGGTGAAGTACATGAGCAATACACTCTACCGGAAGTCATCCTGCATTTATAAGTATAATTTTATGTATGAGGATTAGGGAAAATTGAGCTGTAATGGCATAAACATGATCAATAAACAGGAAAATATTGATTTCCTTGCCGAGGTGATTGTCAGTCATCTTGTTGCTAATAAAAAGATTGACGAATCAAATGTTATTGTTCATTTATCAGGGATCTTCAGGCGTTTCTTTACTAAGGAAATTGAGAAAATCGAGGTGCGAAAAAATGACTCTGGTGAGTCGGATTGGCACATATTCCTGCAACGGGAGGGATTTTACGATTTGCTTCCGGAGGGGTTTTTCCATTCAGGTACCAAAAAATATTTCAAGGACAGAAAGGAGACTCTTGAAGAATTCCGTAAGCACAGGGATGAGGAAAAAAAAGCCAGATTATTCTTTATGCCTCTTGAACAGGAATTCTTCAAATATTTTGTTTATAAAGAGATCTTTGAACAAAATTTTTTCTACTCCCCGGAGACAATTCAGGAATTTATTGACTTTTTTGACCTTAATAAGCTGGAGCTCAGTATGTATCAGAAGGCTTCATTATTCTTTATCCTGCCACATATACCGAAGATATCAGGAAATATAAGCCTTGTTGAGACATGTTTCAGGATAATTCTGCAGGAAGAAGTCAAAATCAATGCCGTATATTATCCTGCGGTCTTGACTTATAGCCATAATTTTTCAACACTTGGGAATAACACCCTGGGCTATAATACGCTTTTAGGCACTTCTTATACTGATCATAATCCGGGAATTGTTATTCAGATAGGTCCGCTTGCTGACAGCAATTCGTTAGTAAGTTATCTTTATGGAATCAAGCAGAGAGTGGTCAAACGGCTCATAGAGTTATTCATGCAGGCCGATTTAAATGTATACGTTCAAATCATCCTGGATAAGAATGATAGTGTTTTTATTCTGGGTGAAAAGGAATATGAGAGCAGGCTTGGCTATAGTACTAATTTATAAATAGAAACAATATGCTACCGGAAAAAAGAAGCTACGCAATAAACTGGATAGACGGGATGAAGTTGAACAAAGATCAATTTACAGGTCTTGACAACTGGATTTTAGATAGTATCAGGGATAGTATATCAATCCAACTTAATGATTTTAATTATGGTTTACTGGAATGCAGCGGAGATTCAGATTCCTCGTTAAAATTAATGGTCAATATTGATCAGAACAACCAGATAAACATAAAATTAACTGACTGCCGTGCACTTACTAAAGGAGGTGTAAGGATTGAAATAACTTCCCGGGACATTCAGAACTTTCAATATCCTGTCGACAAATTAGCTTTTGATTTTAATGTTGCTGAGGCTTCAAATGAAATGTTTGATATTATCCTTGCTGTTTTTCCTGAAAAGAGAGTGCCGGTAGGAGTACCTGCTGAGAATGAAGTGCCTTTCCGACATCCGTTTGTCATGTCCGAATACCAGCTTCACGCTGTTCCCACGAAACAGGTGAATTCATCACAAATGTGGAAGAATCACATTACTGTCGGCAGGTTTCATGTAATAGCACATGAGGTTCAATTCAATACTGAATACATACCACCATGTACAAGGGTAGATGCCTACCCTTCCTTGGTTGAATATTATCACAAGTATGGAAATACGGTTGAAAGAATTACAAATGCGCTTGCAGAGTACCTGAGAAAGAACCGTTTGAGTCAGAACAAACTTGAAATAAACCTGGTATATATTATTGAAAAGCTTGTTTATTATCTGACAATTAATTTAAGTAATTACAAACTGCTGCTAAAATCTTTACCGCCGGTTTACTTCATAGAGTTCTTTATAAATTTTGCACGATTGTTCAAGTCAGCATTGAGCTGGTTGTCCGAATATGACCGCGAGGAAGTACTGAATTATTTAAGTCGATGGATTTCGTCGCGGGACCTTGATAATTCAGCTTTCGAGCTGATGAACCTGGAATATGATCACCAGGATATTTACGTTTCTGTAAGCAAGGTGGAAAATTACCTTACTCTGGTCAATGACCTTTTTGAAAAGATGGTCTTTGCCGGTAAAGCTGAGCAGCCTGTTAAGGAGAGCAAACCCCAACCAAGACACGGTCCGGTAATTATCAAGGATGGGAAAAGGATTAATTAGAATAATTGATGAGCAAGCCAGCTGCACGTATCGGTGATATGCATACCTGTCCGATGGTGACACCGGGCGTTCCTCCTGTTCCTCATGTTGGGGGCCCTATTCTGCCTCCTGGATGTCCAACGGTACTTATTGGTGGTCAGCCTGCCGCCAGAATGGGAGATTTGGCAACCTGCGTCGGTCCACCCGACTCAATAATCATTGGTTCCGCCACAGTGTTGATCGGTGGTCAGCCGGCCGCCCGGATGGGCGACCAGACTGCCCATGGTGGTGTAATAGTTATGGGATTCCCTCAGGTATTGATAGGAGGGTAAAATCCAATCTGGGATTATCGAAGTAGAATCGTTATGGAGACCTGTTTCTATAATTCCATTATAAGACAACTTGATACAAACGTATAATAACAAGGATAATAATGAGCACATTTAAATATCTTCAAATAGGTGATACTTTACCTATGGTATCCATATTGCAGTTATTACTTAACAGACAGGCAGAGCGTAAAGGGATTACAGTCGACGGAGTTTTTGGTCCGAAAACAAGAAAAGCAGTGATCGACTTTCAGAAGTTAAAACATATCAAAGTTGATGGTAGTGTTGGTCAGGAAACCTGGCCTAAACTCATTGAAGGTACAGGATTCAGAATTATTGATAGTGTTGATGTTACTGAAGACTGGATGGGTAATACAGAAAACAGACTTGATCCATTTAATAGAGTAGGTGCTAATCCTATAGTTGTCGGCGCCATGTGTAACGGACTTGCTGAAGCAATAAGACAAATTAGAAGCCGTGCCGGAAATCCGTCTTCTTTGGTTTTGTTACGTTTTCATGGCCATGGTGGACCTGGAAAACAAGGGATATCATTTGGCAGGAGAGTTATTGAAGATAGAAATGGATATAGAATATTTATCTCTCCTGATGAATTATCATCAATAGAATCTACTAATCTGGAAAAGATTGAACCTGAGTTAAGAAAACTCCGTTCAATTTTCGGCGTGTACACCTGCGTTGAGCTGCATGGATGTAAAGTTGCGTTGGGGAAAATTGGAAGGGATTTTATAAAAAGACTTGCAGAAATTTGGAATGTGCCGGTTTCTGCCGGCACTATTAGTCAATACCGCTCTACTATAAAAGAAACATTTAGTTTTGAAGGAAGAGATAGGGTTTTTACAGCATTTCCTGGTGGCAGAAGTTTTAAAACCTGGTCAGAAAGTTTGCCGAGGCTTACAGGTGTCTGCTTGCTATAATTGGATTTTGTTAATAATAAGAAAATATGAACGGATCAACATCTGTCAAATTATCAATCTTTTACAAAAAAATCAGGATTAGAATTTCAATTAATATTCCATTTGAACTGGCTTTTGACAATCACTATTGTTATCAATACTTTGTAGAATGGCTTCCTGATGCTTTAGAATTATCAGGACTAAGGAGATTACAGCATGGGACAGATTTCATTTGTTGGGAAGGTTGGAGAGCACGAGCAACCGGAAAGGATATCAAGGATTGTGGCCGGATACCGCTTCCATTTTAGTTATTCTGAAATGCCCCGACAAGTTTATTAATTTAGAAGATCTTATTAAGCATTATGTCAGTATCCAAAATTCAGGCCGAAATAGCGGGGTATAAGGTACTGGAGGAAAAGATCCTCAGGCGGATATCCTTAATCACCCAGGTTATACAAAAACTTGAAGATAATGAGATGGTGTATGCCTTCTTTGTGCCCTACATCGGTCCGTCGCAGGACCAGGTCTACTCCCTTATTGGCCCTGATCTCAAAGCTCTTAATAATGAACTGGTGCATTTCAGAATAATGTGGAGAAATGTTCACAAGCATATAGAGGAACTCAAATTCCGGCAATTCAAGGAATATACTAATGAAGATATTGAGAAATTTCACCGACGTGCAAAAAGCGAGTTAAACAAAGCAACACAGCGTATGATTAAAGGATCGTCAGACGACTGCCAGAAATTATCCGAAGAATTGCTCGTGGAATCTGATAGGATAATATTATCTCTCTGCAAGCTTGTCAGAAGAGATCCAACAAAAGAGAATATGAAACGTCTGCTATCAGAATTGACTCATAATATTGGCCTGGGAGGCGGCAATTCAGTTGACAATGCTTTCAAAACCCTTAATATAGTTGTGCTGCAAAGACTGAGATATGCCAATAACAATTATGGTGCGGAAACCAATCAAAGGGATTATGTTAAGCTTATTGAGGCTTTCACTGATGCCCAGCTTCTTATGACGGAACATGACGCCCCCCTGATGCAGCAAGTAGCTGAGAGAATCAATAGGATCTCAATGGCAGAGGCTCATAAGGACAGAAGAAGACGTAGTGAGGGGATGGATTAAATTCATATTTACAAATCTCATGCTTTTCTTCAACATGTTAATTCCAGGTCATTTAGGTACAGGGGAATAGGCATTAATGGTGCCCTTGACAGTTACAGTGGTAATTGTCTCTACATTTACGTCAAAAGAGGTTCCTCTGTATAATTTCAGTGCATTATCTGCCAGGGCATGAAAATTCCTGTCTGTTGAGAGAGATTTAACCTCTTTTGCCCAGGATCCGTTGATTGTTATTTTTTCCCATTCTGTATGACTGACGGGTAACTTATTGCCTGCATATATTTTCCCGTAATCAACCGTATTTTCTATAATTTTGCTTCCCCTTTGAACATGTTGTTCAAGGACGACCAACTCGCCATTACTTAATTTTGAATGAACAATTGCAGTATGGTGTCTTCTCCTGTAATAATGGCTCAAGAATTTTTCATATCTAAGGATAGTCATGTTTGGAAAGCTGACTACGTATTTTCTTGTTTTCTTCACTTCTGCCAGATGCTGATCAAATTGTAAGATGTCTCCCGGTTTAGCGTCTGCCAGATTGATTTTCTGACCCCAGCGATTAACAGATGTCGCTGTAACTTTTCCATAATCAGCAGCACTCTTGGCATTTGCTGATTTCAATGCAAGGTCTGCCAGATCTCCACACCCCCCTGTTCCGACAGGTTTGCCCTCTGCACGCTTCGTGAGAGCAAAGGTATGAATTTTCTGTCTTATCACATCTGAATTACTCATTTTCAATATTTTATCGAAATACAACCCGCAACCCCAAAATTTCTCCCCATTCGATTTCTCAAAAAGTAGGGAGTTACACCAACTTAATTATAGTTTTCTTACACAGATATTTAGCGTGTTGTGCCTTTACGCCCCAAATCAGCTTCTGTGCTCACTCAATGCTTAATGCAACGCACAGAGAGCCCGTACGCCCGGCCGTCGATGCGCATGTAGGCATCGCTGCTGGTGAAGCCCAGGTCGCGTGAATTGGTACCGCTAATCGAACTGCTCCAATAGAAGCCGGCACCGACATTTTCGAGCGAACCATTGATGCGGCTGCGGCTGCCTGCAACGGGCAACTTAAGGGGAGATGCAAAGGCACCGGCGGCGTTGTTGCTGTTCCAGCTTGAACGCTCTGCATCCCACTCCGCTTCGGTAGGCAGCCTGTAACCGCTTGGGCAGGGATTATTGGTGCCACTTACCCCCTGCCACAGGTTGTCGTTTTGCGGACTGCGCCAGTCAAAAGGACTGTTGGGTGCCAGAATAAAGTTACCATGCCCGGGTGTATTACTGCTGCTTAATGTAGTGGTTGTGCCGGATGTTCTTACCTGGTGCCCGTCGCTGCCACGCCCCCACTGGTATAAATGGCCGTATGAATTGGCATCGGTGCTTGAGGTTGCCACCCGTAAGGCTCCCAGGTTACGGTCCATCCAGATTTTGCCCGTTGCGGGGTTGGTTACAGTGCCTGGTATCACTGAATTTGAAGCAGCACTTGGAGCACTGTTACCATTAATATTTGTGGCTACCACTGTAAAGGTATAAGAAGTCAGGTTGGTAAGCCCGGTTACAGTAATCGGGCTTGAGGTACCAGTGCGTGTTATTCCGCCTGGGCTGGAAGTTACTGTATATCCTGTGATTGGGGAGCCGCCATCACTGGCCGGTGGTGTAAATGTCACTGTGGACTGGGCATTCCCTGGTGTCGCTGTCCCAATTGTCGGTGCACCAGGAACTGTAGAAGGCGTTACCGAATTCGAAGCAGCACTTGCCGGACCCGTACCATTAGCATTTGTTGCAGTAACTGTGAATGTATAAGCAGTTCCGTTGGTCAGTCCGGTTACAGTAATAGTAGTCGAAGTACCGGTGCGTGTTATTCCTCCAAGGCTTGAAGTTACTGTGTATCCTGTAATGGGAGAGCCGCCATCACTGGCAGGTGCCGTAAATGTTACAGTAGCCTGGGTATTTCCGGCAGTTGCTGTCACGCCTGTTGGCGCACCGGGAACTGTTGAAGGTGTTACCGAATTCGAAGCAGCGCTTGCCGGACCCGTACCATTGGCATTTGTGGCAGTAACTGTGAAAGTATAGGCTGTTCCATTGGTAAGCCCTGTTACAGTTATAGGACTTGCGGAACCGGTGCCTGTTAAACCACCAGGATTTGAAGTTACAGTGTATCCTGTTATAGCAGAGCCGCCATCGCTGGACGGTGGTGTAAATGTCACTGTGGCCTGAGCGTTTCCTTTTATTGCTGTCCCTATTGTCGGTGCACCAGGAACTGTACCGAGAGTTGTAAAATAAATTTCATTGCTGCTATAGGCTGTTCCAACGCTATTGGTTGCATAGGCTCTTACATAATACAGGGTATTAGGTGCCAACTGCGTTAAGCTGCTTGTAAAAGAACCTACTCCGGCACCATCTGTTGTTTTACTGTCATTTATTTTGGGCGATTGATTTGTACTACAGCACACCCCACGGGCAGTCACGCCGGCATTACCATCTTCCAGCACTTTGCCACCGCTGGTTGCAGTGGTTGTAGAAATATTAACCACCGGGTCAGTTGTCACAGTCGGTTCTTCCTTGCATCCTGTAATAGAAAAAACAAGCATTACCAGACAGGATATTTTAACCAGCACCTGATTGATAATTACATCCTTAGATGTTTGCATAACTTTTTGTAATTTATTCAACTGATTGTAATCTGAAATATAAAAATCAAATTTTCAATAAAATAAGTATCATGCTTTAGTTGCTGATACACGGTACTGAATGCTAATAAGATACATTAATCTCTAACGCAACGAACAGAAAAACCATTTACTTTAAGGGGGTCATTATAATCAAAATCGCTGTAATTATAAAGTAAGAACCAATTCCAAGCGTAACTGATATTACTTTCAGTAGAAGACCACCAGTTTCCTTCTTCGCCAAAGAATCTATAAGTTCCATCGTTATATCGACGGCCAGCAGGCAGAGCGGTAAAGCCAGTTGTGTTTCTTTTCTCAGGATAATCTGAGTTTCCTACTGCACCAATAACAGTCGATGTATTCCATAATAAATTATATGCCAGTGATTTAGCTATTTTATTCCCTGTTGTTGTACCATCATAATTATAACCATTTGTTATCAGGTATTCTGTTAGTGAGTCCCATTCATTATAACTTGGTACATGCCACCCGGTTGGGCATAATCTGCCTGTATTTACAGCATGCCAGTTATATAAACGACCATATGCATTAGCATTACTTATTGTATTATTGTAATTGCAGTAAGCTCCGGTAGTCAGACTTGACCAGGCAGCTGGTTCGGTCACATGAGGTATTAGGTCACCACTGTTATATTTTGTGGTTTTAAGGTTTTCAGCCATCCAAATCTGGGTTCCGATAACGACTGTCTGGTAAGTATTCCCATCAACATCAGTTAGCTGCAATGTCGTAAAAGCTATCTGGTTTCCGTAATCTGTTCCTGCACTGTTTGTTGCATAGGCTTTTACATAATAGACCGTGTTGGGTAATAGATTGCTTATGATGCTGGTAAAACTACCGGATCCTAATCCGTCAATCGTATGTGGATTTGATAGGTTGGGGTTTTCAGAACTGCTCCAGCAAACGCCACGGGAGGTGACCGGAGCTCCGCCATCATCAGTAATATTGCCTCCGCTTCTTGCAGAGTTTGATGTTCTTTCTGTAACTACAGTCGTCGTCAGTGTTGGTTTAACTACAGGAGTTGGGAAATTAACCTCTTCCCCATAGGCCGTTCCAACACTGTTAATTGCATAGGCTCTTAAATAATAGGTTTTACCTGGCTGTAACCCCGTAATGGAACTAACATAACTTCCTGTTCCGCTGCCATCAGTTGTTTTATTGTTTGTCGTAGAAGGATTTGGAAGGGTGTTCCAGCATACTCCACGAGCAGTAACTTCTGCCCCTCCGTCAGATGTGACATTACCACCGCCTGATGCTGAGCTTGAGGTAATTGTTGTTACTTGCGAGGTAGTCACTGTAGCCAATAAGAGAGGATTCGTTGTAAAGGAAACTGCATTTCCGTAACCCGTACCTTCGCTATTGGTTGCGTATGCTTTTACATAATAAACGGTATTAGGTGTTAGCTGAGTAATATTGCTCGTAAAAGAACCTATTCCGGCACCATCTGTTGTTTTACTGTCATTTATTGTGGGCGATTGATTTGTACTCCAGCACACCCCACGGGCAGTCACGCCGGCATTGCCATCTTCCAGCACTTTACCACCGCTGGTTGCTGTAGTTGTAGAAATATTAACCACGGGATCAGTTGTCACAGTTGGTTCTTCCTTGCAGCCTGTAATAAGAAAAACCGCCATTAAAATGAAGGATAACTTAACTAACAGCTTATGGATAACTAGATTGTAAAATGATTCCATGATTTTCTGTATTTTAATTAGCTGAATGTAATTATTCAAATGCTTTTATAACAGTAGTGGTTTTGACAAGATCATATTGACCAAAGAATAGATCAGTTATAAAATTAAACCATTAAAATGCCAAAGTCAAGTTTGTTTCAACAAATAGAGTAAAATTGCATCAGGTATTATTGATAAAATTCAGATAGTCGGGAATCAATTGCACTTTAACACCTTAATATCCAGTATAATCTATTTAATGCTAATTGCAATACTACTTTAACAGATTCTCCAATTGCCCTGTATCTTCCGGTAAGGAAACTATTTCTTTGGTTTTGGAATTTAACAATACCATTACTGGTATGCCCAATATATAATAGTCGTTGGCAACCTTACTTCGCAGCCCATCATACGCCCGGATTTGAGTCCACCCTTTCAGTTCCCTTATTTTTTGTTGCCATTTTAAAATCTCGCTTTCCGTTTCATCCATGCTTATAGCAATTATCTCAAGTCTTCTTTGGATTTCTGTTTGTTGATAAAGTGAATGAAGCCTGTCCAAAGTTTCAATACAATGGTTACAATCAGCCGACCAAAAAAGAAGGAGGAGATATTTTTTTTCTGTCTGGAAGACGTTTAACTCAAAAGGTTTATCTTCAACATCTATCATAATAATATCAGGTGCGGTTGCTCCCGGTACCATTGTTTCGATCCCCTTCAGTCTTTTATTAATTTCCTGCCGCCTTGTGGTGAGACAATTCGGGTCATTAAGATAAGGTTCCAGCATTTTAATTCCTTCTTCAATATTAAAACTCTCATAACCATTAAAGAAATAATCAACCATCCATCCATAAACAATAGGTTGTCCTCTCTTCGCTTTTTCTATTGCTGTTTTTCCGGCCAGGGTGAACAGTGAATCACGCAGTTTTATACTTGTGGCTAATTCGCCATAGAGGTTAACATAACCATCCATCAATTCCTTCATTCTTGATGTCTTTACAATGAAAGGATCACTGAAATCCATACCTTCAAAATAGGTGTTTCTAAGGCTTTGTTTTCTGTCGGTATTGCTGCCTTTCCAGTCAATTTGTGGAATATGCTGGAAAACAAACAGGTGGCTTATAAATAACTCCTTGTATATTTTTGTTTGTTCATATAACCACCGGTTAAATTCTCGACGTCTTTTTTCATATTCTTTAATGCCTTGTCGGTAGAATTCTGAATTGGTATCGTCATAATTTAACAGGAAGTTTTGCAGCAAACCCAGCATCTCCTTTTGTATTAAGTTCTCCTGAAGAAACCGGATTAAAACGCTGTTTTCTCTTTCATCAGCCTGGAACCAGGTACTGTCTGTATTATTACAAAATACCGGGTGTACCCATAATTCCAGATCCTGGTTGTGAACTATGATATACTTTTCGGACGGGTATGGTGTACTTCCTGCATTTTCTTTATAATCGAATCTCAATACAAACTCTCCTGGAAGGTAATTTCCGTGAACCTGCAGGTTTGTAGTCTCTCCATTTTTTACACTGTGTGTTACTGTAACAGGCGTTATGGTATTTGATCCTGATATATGAAGAAGGCTGATATTGCTTTCGTAAACTCCACGTAAATGAATGATAATTTCTGCATTCTGGGTTTTACCTGATGCAGAAAGAAGTCCTGTAAAACAAAACAAAACGCTCAACCTTGTTATCAGGGAAGTGAAATTTTGTAGTATACTTATAGTTGAATCCAATTTTTATTAATAAAATAAATAAAGCAGACTATTTATTACTTCCAGGGTTTAAAAAGTATCACAATTATAAATTCAAGAATAACTTCAATCCTATATAGAAAGAAAGCGCAATAGCCATCCCTCAGGTATTATATAACAGATGGTCAATCTCTGATACATCTGAGCGAACCAGCCCAAACCTTATAATTGCCAGCTATGCCACATGAACTCACATCAAATGTCAGATGACGGGCGCCATAATCGGCATACTGGGTACTGCTCCAGTACCAGCCTGATGAACCACGGTTCTGCAGAGAGCCGTCAGAACTCGAAAGCCGCCCTGAAGCGTGTATTTTTAAAACAGATGCGTAAGTATTGTTATAGTTACCCCATCCGGCGTTTATATCTGCATTATCCCATTCAGTGTATGTTGGAATACGCCAGCCAGAACCAAGAAGGATAGTGCAGGGATCATTGGCTGCTGTCCAGTTGCTGTTCTCATTAATGGTGCTTATCCAGGTTGTGCCGGGAGTGCGAGTTGATCCGTCATGTCTATAGCCCTGTTTGCGATTAAACTGCCAGTACCATCCTGCTGATGCCTCAGTGGCATCGGTAGCTGAACCTGCCTGGTAAGTTGCACCCAGGTTCTTTGTTATCCAGCATTTATTCTGGCCTGAGAGATTAGTCTCCACTATTCCGTAAGTTACTGTTTTCGTAACGGGGGCTACATTACCGGAAGTGTGGGTGAGGGTAAGAGAAGTGGGACAGAGTTCAGTTTTAAACATTCTGTTAATACCATAAGTTGTTCTACCACAATTAACTGTTTTGACCCTGTAATGGTAAGTCTGACCTGGGGTTAATCCGGTTATATTGGCACTAACAGAAGTGCTACTGTTTCCGGTAACCGTTCCCGGTATAGCTGTTGCTGAACTTCCATAACTTGTTGTTGTGCCATATTCAAAGGTCACCGTAGTTGGAAAGCCATTTGCATTTACAGTACCATTAAATCTTGCTGATATATCACTTATATTGGTTGGAACATCTGTCGTTGCTGAAGGTGCCACACAAAGAGTTGAAAAATTAATCTCATCATTACTATAGGTTGTTCCAACGCTATTGGTTGCATATGCTCTTACATAATAGGTAGTTCCGGGTTGTAGGCCTGTGAGATTACTTACAAAGCTTCCGGTTCCGCTACCGTTTGTAGTTTTAAAGTTTGATGTTGTAGGATTTGGTAGAGTATTCCAGCAAACCCCACGTGCAGTAACCTCCGCTCCTCCGTCAGATGTAACATTTCCTCCGCTCACTGCAGAGTTTGTGGTTATAGATGTCACCGGCGAAATACTTATGGTGGCTTGCAGAAGAGAATTAGTAGTGAAAGAAACCACATTGCCATAACCTGTACCTTCACTGTTAGTTGCGTATGCCTTTACATAATAAAGAGTATTAGGGGCCAGCTGCGTCAGGCTGCTCGTATAAGAACCGATACCAGCACCATCCATTGTTTTGTTATCGTTTATTGTGGGTGATTGGTTAGTGCTCCAGCATACTCCACGAACAGATACCTCAGCATTTCCATCTTCAAGTACCTTTCCTCCGCTTGCGGCACTGTTTGTTGTAATATCAGTTACTGTATTTGTTGAAACAGTTGGTAGTCTTTTTACACAACCTGTTATTAATAAAAAACAAGCCAGAAAAAAAAATAACTCTTTTGATTTTTTCTTCATTTGACTGTTTTTAAAATAATTAATGGTTATCAGATGCTGTGGATCACAAAAATGACAGTTGAAATTGATTTATAATACGCAAACGATCATTATCGTCATGAAAAAAAATTATCAGGTGACTTTTAATGGTAGTTATACAATTGATTGACTTCTGACTGAGTCAATGCTTTGTTGTAAATGAACAGATCGTCAATACTACCACCCCAATAGGAAGAGCTCCAAAGTCCGAGCGTGAGGTAACTGTTTGCATCATAAATATTTCCGGGATGATATTGAATTTCTGTTAAGATACTATTAATATATACTTTAATATTTGTTCCATCATAAGTACCGACCAAGTGTACCCATGTATTTTGTGTTATTGAACCACTTGCACTATTTGTGGATGGCAATGAAATCGCTATACCTGCAGTTCCTGTCTTAGTCCACACTCCAAAATCACTGCAACTCAGAAAGTATTTTAACGATTCGGAAGTATTGGGTTTTATAAACCAGAATGCAACACTTATGTTGTTAACATTTTTATACGTTTTTCTTCCGAACTGGATATATTGATTGGTACCGTTGAGTGTTATCGCTTTGCCTGATTTTCCTTCAGTAAAGGTCGCACTTCCGTGGTTCACTCCAGCCGGAGTATTGCCTAACAGATCAATAAGATTGTCATCGAAGTTAAAGTAGGATATCAATCCTGCAACAGGATAAGTGCTGCTGGTTGTGAAAATTTCATTCTGTCCATAACCGGTTCCTGCACTATTGGTGGCATAAGCCCTGACATAATATGAAGCACTTGGAGAGAGCCCTGTAATATTGCTGATAAAAGCGCCTGTTCCGCTTCCATTTGTGGTATGGGAGCTTGATATTGTAGGATTTTCCAAAGTGCTCCAGCATACTCCCCGTGAAGTAACATTTGCCCCTCCGTCAGAAGTAACGTTTCCTCCGCTGACTGCCGAATTAGAGGTTTTGGATGTTACAGGAGAAGTAGTAACTGTTGGTGGTATGACAGGATTTGTGGTGAAGGAAACAGCATTCCCGTAACCTGTCCCTTTTTCATTAGTTGCATATGCTTTTACATAATACAAGTTATTAGGTGCCAGCTGCGTTATGCTGCTTGTATAAGAACCGATACCGGCACCATCCATTGTTATATTATCGTTTATGGTAGGTGATTGGTTAGTGCTCCAGCATACTCCGCGAACAGTTACCTCAGCATTGCCATCTTCCAGTACCTTTCCTCCGCTTGCGGCACTGTTTGTTGTAACATTAGTAACCGCTTCTGTTGTTACGGTTGGTATCTGCTTGCAACTTGCAAAAAACAGAACAACGATTGCCAGGAAATATATCTTTCCTTTTTGAAGATTTAAAGAACTGTTTATTCGTGACTTCATGGCTTCATTTGTTTCTATGTGTTAAGAAATACCGTGAATATCTAAAACTTACATACATTTTATTAACCCCGGATTTTTACTCATTATTTGATCTGGTCTCTTCTTATGAAAACAAATTCACCTCCTCTATCGTCTGCATTTTCTATTTTTCCGTAAATTGGAACCGCAATAGTGTTCCCTTCAACAGCAATTTTAATTCTGTTGAAAAGTTCTTCCGAAGTGAAAATTGTTTCCTGAGAGGAGTCTAATGTTTCAATAAGATTCTTTGTAAAGATGCTTGGATCAGGAACTTCTGTTCTGGATCCGCTTGTCATT
>JAHYJA010000180.1 GCA_019429325.1 Bacteroidales bacterium | reverse complement strand
ATAGGTCTGTGTTGCTTCCTCAACCCTTACATTCTCCTTGGCCTCGATAGCCTGGTGCAACCCGTCGGAGTATCTGCGTCCCTCAAGAATACGTCCGGTCTGTTCGTCGACAATCTTAACCTTATTGTCCATAACGACATATTCAATGTCGCGGTCAAACAACGTCCAGGCTTTCAGAAGCTGGGTCATCGTATGAACTCTTTCCGACTTAACGGAATAATCCTGAAGAAGTTCATCCTTCATCCTGAGCTTATCACGGTCGTTCAGATCAGTTTTTTCCAGATCAGCTATTTTGGATCCGACATCAGGCAGAATAAAGAAGCTGGCATCTTCGACTGATGTGGAAATAAGGTCGAGTCCCTTTTCGGTAAGCTCTATCTGGTTAGCCTTCTCATCAATGACGAAAAAGAGCTCATCAGTTACCTTGGGCATCTCCTTGCTGTTATTCTGCATGTAGAAGTTCTCGGTCTTGAGCATAAGCGACTTGTTGCCCTCCTCGCTAAGGAACTTGATAAGAGCATTATTCTTGGGCAATCCCTTGAAAGCCCTGAGAAGCAGTTTCCCTCCCTCTTCGGTTTTATCGTCCGAGATCAGTTTTTTTGAATCAGCCAGGATCTGTGTTACCAGTCTCTTCTGAGCGCTTACCAGCTTTTCGATTTTCGGTTTAAGTTCGTCGAACTGCTGGGTGTCGCTTTTTGCCGTTGGCCCTGAAATAATCAACGGAGTTCGGGCATCGTCAATTAGTACTGAATCGACCTCGTCAACGATCGCATAGTGATGCTTTCTCTGAACCAGATCCTCCGGATTGATAGCCATATTGTCCCTGAGGTAATCGAAGCCGAACTCATTGTTGGTCCCGAATGTGATATCGGCCAGGTATGCTCTCCTTCTGTCAGCCGAATTAGGCTGATGCTTGTCTATACAGTCGACCGTAAGACCGTGGAATTCGTATATGGGTCCCATCCATTCGGAATCTCTCTTTGAGAGATAGTCGTTAACCGTTACTAGATGCACACCCCGCCCTGCAAGCGCATTGAGAAATACCGGCAGTGTAGCAACCAGTGTTTTTCCTTCTCCGGTACCCATCTCGGCAATTTTTCCTTTATGCAGGGCAACTCCGCCGATAAGCTGAACATCGTAATGCACCATATCCCACAGGATCTCATTGCCTCCTGCAATCCATCGGTTATTCCAGTAAGCCTTATCGCCCTTTATATTTATGCTCTCCCGCGTTGCGGCAAGGTCCCTGTCGAACTGCGTTGCCGTCACCTCAAGCACACTGTTCTCCTTGAACCTTTTTGCTGTCTCCTTTACAAGGGCAAAAGCACGGGGAACACAGCGATCGAGAGTTTTTTCAAGCTTCTCGTTAATTCCCTTCTCGATCCTGTCGATTTCATTGTAATATTCCTCCTTCTTGTCTACATCTTCCTCGTGGTCAGCCTTATCCTTAAGCTGTTTTATCTCTGCCTCGTCATGCGCAATATCACCGAGGATCTCCGTTCTGAGTTGCCTGGTAAGGTCTCTTAACTGATCATTCGACAGATCCTTCAGCTCGTCATATTCTTTGTGAATCTTTTCAACATATGGGTTAATCTCCTTTATATCACGCTCATACTTGTTTCCGAGAAAAAGGCCAAGTACTTTATTTATAACATCCATCTCAAATTAGTTTATCAGATTCTCAAATTATCACGCAAAATTAGCTTATTTTTTGTCGAGTTCCTTATAAATCATTTTAAACTTGCCGGGAATGGTTTCCGGCCCGAACCCGTAAAACCATCTATCGTAACAGGATGTACTTCACTGCAGCCGTTTTAGTACCCATCCTGAAGACAATAAAATATATTCCTGAGGGATACCCGGAAATATTGATTCTCATCTCCGAATCGTTAAGGGGCCGGTCCTTCTCAATACAGGTGCCGGATGAATTATAGACACTGTAAACTATCGGTTTTCCGTTTTCGGCAGACCCGGTTTTTACGTTTATCATTCCGCTCCCGGGGTTGGGGTATATGATGAAAGGTGTGATCTCTGTTTCGTCAATGTTATTGATCAGCGGATTGATCCTGAAGTCATCGATTGCCCATCCCCATCCCCATGCGTAGGGATCTGAAAAGAGCCTGAACCGTATCACAATGGTATCTCCTTCCGGGATGTTCTCCGGGAACTGAGGATTGAGCACCCTGCTGAAATAGTCTGTTTCCCTGCCTGTATAGCCGGAGTTCATTCCGGAGATCCTGCTGTTGAATGCATCAAGCCATGCGGAATTGTATCTGCTGTCATAACCGTCAGTAAGACTGAACCATGACTTGCCAAAATCTTTTGATCCCTCAATAATAACATAATCATAAAAATCCATGGAACCGTAGAGTGAGCCATCCTCTCCCGGCTCAACCAGTACGATCTCCCTGTAGCTGACGACCATGCCGTCGGCTCTGTAAATGACAGGATGACGGAGGATGGCTATATACTCCAGGCTTGAATCATTTACTTCGGGGCTTTCATAGGGGTGACGTGTATGCAGGGCAAAATCGCTGAACAAGGGAGGTTTTTCAATTTTAAACCCGGTCATAAAGAAATCGTTATCAATATCTTCAAAATCAGTTGAATAAGCTTCAACGACTGCTTTTGTACCCTCAACTGCAATTTCATAGTAACCTGCAGATGGCACAACCCTGGTATTGGGAGTCATTGCCTTGTCAGCAGCAGTGATTCTGTAATAAATTATGTCGTCCCCTTTAAGCAATTCGTTCTTAAAGTTTATAGCCGCAGAGAAGTTGATCGAATCATTTACGG
The DNA here is from genome assembly GCA_019429325.1 of Bacteroidales bacterium. Taxonomy (GTDB): domain Bacteria; phylum Bacteroidota; class Bacteroidia; order Bacteroidales; family VadinHA17; genus LD21. The sequence continues at coordinate 2,815 of JAHYJA010000180.1, read as the reverse complement.
TAAGTCCGTAATATCTGGTGATCCCGTCATTGATCCGGTATTCAATAAAGGCAGTGTCAATCCCGATATTATCTGTTATTTCCGCTTCGAATTTAATTGTATCGATCCTATCGAGCACATATCCCGGGGATACATGCCTGATAAGGGGTTTTATGGTGTCGATGCCGATGAAAGTCCTGAAAGGGGCTCTTTTTCCCGGGGAAGGCATCTTATATTCCCTTAAGAAGTGGTCCTCCGCGAAAAAATAGTATTCCATGCTTATATTGTAGCCTGGAACATCTATGATTGCAGAGAAATCATCGTTCCCTGAAAATGAAGTCAGGAAGGTTGAAGTCTCTGTCTGGAATCCGTCGAATGAATAGACTGCCCCCACTTTGTTGCGGTTATAAAGTGTATCGGATCTGACAGATACAGCTAAAGTGACATGAGCAACAGGTTCTTCGGTATCGGACAGTTGCTTGTGGACAATCCTTGTGTTTATCCAGCCCATATCACCCAGGATCGAGAGTGTCCATCGCCCGGGATCATGTATCGCTTCTCCCTTGTCAATGAATGGTGTCATAAGGGAGTGGACGGCGGGAGTTCTTGTCTCGTCGAGATGGGATACGCTTGATCCGGGATCCCAGGTGGAGGGAGCAAACAGTCGGGCACGTGTGCCGGAATAGTTTTGAAGAAGGGGCCCGTTAAAAAAGAGTTGCCCTCCGGTGAGCTCACTGCGCAGTGCCGGTGAGTAGTTCTCAAAGAAAAGTGTATCGGTCAGCCTCCGCTCAGACAGGTTCTCGATAAACAGGTCGTAGATAACCGGAACAGAACCTGCCCCGTACCAGCCGAGTGAGAAATCGGTATCCATGCTGTCAAAAAAACCGAGCCCATGGCATGTCTCATGCAGGACCACAGTTATAAGATCATATTGTGAGACAGGGGTATTCCCATCCAGACCTGTGTACCAGCTGGCTGCACTGTTAAAAGTGATTTCAATATCAGCCTCCGCATCATCGTTAAGACTCTTTCCGGCAATCTTTTCTGCCAGGGCTATGGGATAAAAGGCATCCGGTCTGAATGCATTGATCGTCCAGCCGTCCGCGAAACCGGTTATTCTTGAATTGGCAAGGACACCGGATGCTGTTAATCTCTGCCAGTTTGCCCTGATGGTTATGTTTGCATCGGATGGGAGAACAGCCCTGAGGATCATTACAGCATAATCCATTGCATTTTTTGCCTCTGCAGGGAAACCGTAATAGATGACATTGATTGTCGCACTCCCCTTGGAGCCAACAGCTTTATCAAACCCCTTAGGCGGGGGGATGTACATTTTATTGACCTTCGTTCCGGCGTAACATACGCCCGTGACCGAAGAATTCAATACGAAATTCTGTGCCCTGGCATCAGGCACAGGTGTGACAAAAAACAGTGCTGAAAGTAATATGATCAGCCTGTTCATGTAGCCGATGCTGCCGCGTCAGGAGCTCCTCTCAGACCCATGATATCTCTGTCGAACTGGTACATATTGTTCTTGCCTACCAGATTAAGCTTGTCAATTATTGTTCTGACCGATGCTTCCTCCTCAACCTGCTCCATCACGAACCATTGAAGGAAATTATGAGTATTGAAATCCTTCTCGGTGAGTGTCAGGTCCACAATTTCATTAATACTATCAGTGACAAATATCTCATGTTTAAGAACTTCCCTGAACATTTCCCCAACATCCTTATAGTCAACCGGGGGTTTTTTAAATGCCGGGATTACAGTTTTCCCGCCCCTTTCGTTTATATACCTGATGAATTTCATCATATGCAACCTTTCCTCATCAGCCTGGCTGTAAAGCCACTCAGCTATGCCGCTGTAACCCGAATTTTCGGCCCAGGACGCCATTGCAAGGTAAAGGTTGGATGAATAACCTTCTCTTTCGACCTGTCTGTTGCAGATCTCTTCTACGTTCTTCTTTAACATAATATTCAATTTTGGTTATTGGTTTCAAATATCTTTTGTTGGTTTTTCATTGCTAACATCAATCCTGCTCCTAATGTTCATAGCCAAGCAATTCTTGAGTTTTTTTCAGAAGATCAGCGATGGAAAAGGGTTTTGAGAAAACTGCATCAGCGCCAAGAGTCGAGGCCATTTTGAGGTAGTTGCCCGGCCCGGCCTTTCCTCCGCCGGAAATGGCAATTATCTTCAGGGAGGGCTTGATCTGCCTGAGCCGCAAAATAACTTTGAGGCCGTCCTCATCAGGCATTATAAGATCGGTAATGACCAGATCAACAATGCCGGGTCTGAAATGTGTGATGGCTTCTTTACCGTCTTCAGCCTCGATAACAGTGAAATCATTTCGGCCAAGTGCGATCTTCAGCATTTCCTTAAGTTCCTTATCGTCTTCAGCAAGCAGAATTACCGCCATCGTAGTCTTTTAGTTTCAAAGCTCAAAATTAATCAATCCTGATTTAATTATATCAGATTTTTATCCCCTGAGAGAGCTTCGTTGTTAACAAGGGGAAGCAGTATCCTGAAAACAGTTCCGTGCATCTTCTTCCCTGATACGGATATCTCTCCGCCTAAATCTGAAACAATATCGCGCACTATCGATAACCCCAGTCCCGTTCCTTTTCCAGACTTTCGTGCCGTAAAGAATGGGTCGAAGATACGTTCCTTAACTTCTTCAGAGATCCCCGGTCCTGTATCCCCGAAGCTTATAAGCACATACTCATCCGCAGGGGGCATTTTTAACGTTTTTCTCAACCGTGCTCCACTGACAACTGAAAGAGTAACCGTCAGAGCCCCCCCTTTTTCTTCCATTGCCTGGAAAGAGTTGGCAATGATG
>JAHYJA010000179.1 GCA_019429325.1 Bacteroidales bacterium | reverse complement strand
GGCGAGCGGTGTTTATATGAGTGAAGAGTTTTTAAGCAAATCTGATTTCAACGAAGGAGAGAGCGTGAGAGTTAAAAGCCAAAGCGGCGAACTTGTAGATGTTGAATTTCTCGAAGCGGCAGCAAAAAAGATAGGCCCCGGTTACAGGGATGGACGCTTCAGGGAGTCAGAGGCACCATGGGATGCGCTGTATCACCTGGCTAACGCTTACAGGATTAACAACGAGATCGATAAGGCTATCGAGACTTATCAGCTCTTCAAAACGAGCCTCGACCCGAAAATCTACGATTCGACAATCATCAACCTGCAGATCCGGTCATGCCACAATGCAAAAAAACTGATGGAGGACCCGGTCTACGTCAGGAAAACTAACCTTGGAAACATAATCAACACTGCCAACTCGGAATTCAATCCTGTCGTGTCAGACGACGAGAACCTTATAGTGTTCTCGAGAGGCCTGGCCTTCTATGACGCTATCCTTTACGCAATAAAAACAAATGGCGTCTGGAACCCGCCTGTGAACATGAACGAGATACTTAAGGTCGACAGGGATTTCTTTCCGACATCACTTTCAGCCGACGGCAAGGATCTTTACCTCTACAGCTCGGTTGATTATGATGGCAATATTTACACATCGAGGTTCGAGAACGGGAGGTGGTCTCTTCCCGTTAAACTGAACGACAGGATAAACACGAAATTCTGGGAATCACACGCAACCGTTTCGCGCGATAACCGCAAACTATATTTTACCAGCAACAGGACCGGCGGATTCGGCGGGCTCGACATCTATGTCTCAGAGAGGGAAAAATCGGGGGACTGGGGCCCCCCGGTCAACCTCGGACCGGTAATAAACACACCCTGGAACGAGGAAACACCTTTCCTTTCAGAAGACGATAAGTTACTCTTTTTCAGCTCGAGAGGACATTTCAACATGGGAGGATACGATTTTTTCTATGCTGAGGTGCCCGGAAAAGGTGAGTGGAAAACCCCGGTGAACATGGGGTTCCCGCTGAACACCACCGACGATGATATCTTTTTCAAACCATTCAACAACGGCAATGAGGGATATATCGCGAAATATAGTCCCGGTAACTTCGGCCGCCAGGATATCTACAGGGTGGAGATCTTTTCAGACAGAAACCCGAGGAAATTTTTTGTGATCGGACTGGCAAAAATAGCCGACCAGGCGTCATTCCCCTCCGACCCTGTAAAGATTAGTGTTGTGGACACTGGGAATAATGAGACGCTGGCGACTATCTATGCTGAGCAGGCGACAGGAGAGTATGAATTACAACTGGAACAGGGTGTTTATGAATTTACATACGAGAATGAGGCGGCCGAGAAGGTGAAAAGGATCATCGACCTTCCTCTTACATACCCTGCCGATACCTTTCTGATCCCGTCAACGATCCTCCCCAGGACAGATCTGATTGCGGAGCTTGCGATAGAAGGGAACAGGTACATAATAGTAACAAACGACGATCCCGTTACCATCAGGTTAAGGGCTGAAACCCTGTCGGACCTCACTGTCACTCACAGGGCTGCATTTAAAGAGATATCATCAAAAGATTACAGGATAACAGATCCGTCGTTCTCCTATACTCTGATCCCACTGCCGGGAGAAAACAGCGTAGTGTTCACCCTTGAGGACCGCTTCAGAAATACCACATCGGCCGAGGTGATCGTATCCTACAGGAAGGTCTGGGCTGTTGCGCCCGATGAAAGACCCGAAGAACCTGACAGACCGGCCGACAGTATCCTTTATACTCCGCAGGAACCGCCAGCTGCAGCACCTCAGGAAGTACCGGACGCGAAGAAGAAATGGAACACGCTTACTACTGCACTGGTTGCGGGCGGAGGATTGCTTCTGTTATTCCTCTTCCTGCTCCTGTTCCTGCTCAGACGAAGAAGAAAAAAGAAGTCGGCAGACCCGCCCGGTTATGACCGGGTTTAGGTCGTTTTTCAAAATAAACTGGTAAGTGATTACCAGAGTGGCAATATTTTTATAAATTTGAGTATTAAATATATTCAGATATGAGCAGAAGAATTGCCCCTCTTTTTGCCCTGATAGCTATTCCCGTTTCGTTATGGACCCAGAGTCCCGGCAATCTCCAGGAGACTTTCCTCGATGCGGAATACTTCTTCCTTCACGGGCATTACGCCGATGCACTGCCTTATTATTTGTCCCTGTATGAAGTCAATCCCGACAACTACAACCTTGCATTCCGAATTGGTGCCTGCTATCTTAATACCGCCGGCATGAAGAACTTGTCGATCAGTTACCTGGAAACTGCAGTTAAAAACATGTCAGCCATGCACAGGGAAGGAACACTGAACCAGAAAGCCGCACCGTATGATGCACTCTTTGATCTGGGAAGAGCCTACAGGATCAACTATATGTTCGATAAAGCCAGGGAAACCTGGCAAAGATACTTCGAGACTCTCCTCCCCGAGGACAAAGAGAATATCAGTTTCATTCAGAATGAAATCAGGATATGCGAAAGTGCTAAAGAATTAATGGCGAACCCGGTAAGCTTCAGGGAGGAAAATGTTGGAACTGTCTTCAACACGGAACATGCAGATTATAATCCTGTCATCTCAGCCGACGGGAAATCGTTCGCTTACATGATATCCATGAAGTTCTACGATGCAATTATGGTTTCGCGCCTCAGCGACGGAAAATGGAGCCAGCCTGTGAACATTACTGCCGAGCTGCAGTCAGACGGCAACCATTTTATTTCAAGCCTCTCCTCTGACGGCAGGCTTCTTTTTCTTTCAAAGCACGATAATAACAACAGCGATATCTATGTAAGCTCTTTCGACGGGGAAAAATGGGGCAAGGTTGCAAAGCTAAACCGGAATATCAATACAAAATACTGGGAATCACATGGTTTCATTTCTGAAGACGGCAACAGGCTGATCTTTGCATCCGACAGGCCGGGAGGCTACGGAGGACTCGACCTCTGGGTCTCCTACAAACAGAACGGTGACTGGGGCCCGCCGGTTAACCTGGGACCCGGGATAAACACTGAATTCAACGAGGACAGGCCCTTCCTTGCCAACAGGGGAAAAACTCTTTTCTTCAGCTCACAAGGCCATCAGAACGTCGGAGGATATGATATCTTCAGGTCGGAACAGCAGGCAAACGACCTGTGGAGCATTCCCGAAAACTTAGGATATCCGCTGAATAATCCCGATGATAATTTTTTCTTCATGCCGGTTGGCGATGGCAGATCGGGCTACTATTCGATACATAAGGAATTTACCGGATACGGTCTCGAAGATATCTACAAAATAACCTTTACCGGGAAATAGGAGTTGCCGCATCATATAAGTTCTTAAAAAAGTATTATATATTTGTTAAAATGATCAGATTCAGAGCACAGATAACCGCCATACGGCTGAAGTTCATAGTTATGTTCCTGCTTATCCCGGTTGCTGCCTGGTCGCAGACAAGATCCCAGAAGAAAAAGATCTTCAACAAAGCCGAATCATATTACCTCTACGAGGATTACGATATGGCGAACCCCCTCTACCTGCTTCTGGAGACGCCTGAGAATTCAAATGTTCAGTATAAGATAGGGACCAGCTACCTGAACATCACAGATGAAAAAGAAAAAGCCATCCCCTATCTTGAATCTGCCGTTAAGAACACATCCTTTAAAGCAAGAATCAGATCACACAGTGAGAAAAGAGCTCCGCTCGATGCCTGGTTCTTTTTAGCCAAAGCCTATATGATCAATAATGAGCCCGATCTGGCCATCGCTACTTTCAATAATTTCAAGAAACTTGCTGCAGGACCTGAGGTGAAAGGAGAGATGAAGAATCTGGCGTTTGTCGATCAGCTCATGCAGGCCTGCAGGAACGCAACACTTTTTCAGGAGAATCCTGTTCCGATGACAATGTCAACGCTTGGATCAGGGCTTAACCAGGGCGCGGTCAACGGTAATCCTGCCGTGAGCCACGATGGCAATACTCTTGTCTACACAGAACGGAGGGGAATGCTGAATGTTATTCTCTGGTCCACCAGACGGGATGGGGTGTGGCAACCGCCTGTCGATATTACCGACGATTTAAATGCCGGCAGGGACGGATCCTCCTGCTCGCTGAATCACGACGGCACCGAGCTGTTCCTCTATAAGAGCGATAATTACGACGGAAACATCTACTCTGCAGAATACAGGAACGGAAAATGGAACCCCGCAAAAAGACTTAACAGAAATATCAATACAAAATTCTACGAATCACATGCTTCCGTTTCCGCCGACGGCAATAGGCTCTATTTTACAAGCAACCGCACCGGAGGACACGGCGGACTCGACCTTTATGTGTCCGGGAAGGATGCAACGGGCGACTGGGGTCCTGCAATAAACCTGGGTTCTGCAGTCAATACTCCCTTTAACGAGGACACGCCATTCACAATCCTTAACGATTCATTGCTCTATTTCAGTTCCGAGGGACATAGTTCGATGGGAGGATTCGATATCTTCAGGAGTGTTAAGACAGGAAGCGCCTTCGGTACGCCTCAGAACCTCGGCTCACCCGTGAACACCACCGATGATGATAAGTTCCTCCAGCCCTGGGACAACGGAAGGTATGGGTTTTACTCCCAGAGAACGGATTACAAGAAGTGGGATATCTATTTTCTTGACTTCACAACCGCAGGAGATAACAGGATATTTGAGATAAGGGGCACACTGAGCCTTCAGGATACAACAGTTGATTTTGATGAGAAATATGCCATTCACCTTACTGACAGAACGACGGGAGACACACTGGATGTCGGGTATCCCAACAAGAATACCGGCCAGTATAGCTTCATTGTCGCCGGAGGGAAATTCAGGATCGCATTTACGGGAGAGGGTTACCTGACACATACCATCGACACGGCAATTGCACCTGACAGTTACAGGAAAATATTCAACTTCGACGTTAACCTTTTGAAAGACCCTGATTACCTGGGCAAGCCGGGGGATTACGAAAGGATTGACCTTTCAGTCATACCGCCTGCCGAGGCGATTGATGCAGGCATGATCCGCAGTGACCTTCAGCTGAGTGACCTGGGTGATACAAATATTGCCGATTCAGAGATCCTCTTCTACACCGTGCAGGTGATGGCCCTGTATAACCCTGTGGACATCAGCTACTTCAGGTACGTATCTGACATTAAGGTTATTTACAACGAGAATGATCTGTTTTACAGGTACACCACAGGGGAGTTCCTGACAAGGGAAGAGGCTTATGCACATAAGGATGATCTGATAATGAAAGGATATCCTGACGATCTGTTCATCAAGAAGGTCTCTAAAATACCCGGCGACAGGCCCGTCAGGGATCAGGTGTATTTCACTATACAGCTTAAAGCCACAAAGATACGGGTGGATATGAACAGAATGTTCCGTGCTTACAGCGGTGTCAGGGAGACAGAGGAGATAGACGGGCTTTATCACTATCTTTATGGAAAGTTTGATACTTTCTCGGAAGCGGCAAAAGTACTTGAGAAAATAACGGATAAGGAATTCGAGGATGCATTTGTGAGAGAGGTAAAGGTTCTTATCAGGTGATGCGTTTGGGAATTCAAGGAGCAGGGAGCAGGGGGCCGGGAGCAGGGAGCGAAGGGCAAGAAAATATTCTTTGCCAACTGCCAACTGCCAACTGCTTTTCCTCCCAGGCTGGCGCGG
>JAHYJA010000007.1 GCA_019429325.1 Bacteroidales bacterium | reverse complement strand
GCTGACGGACTGATGAGGCTCACATCCCCCTTGTTTTGGGCTAAAGCCCTTTTTCATTGGAGATTCCCTGTTGCCGTTGGCTAAAGCCAACGGCAATTGAGTGGCTGAAGCCAAAAGCAATTGATTCACTGTTCCGTTGGCTAAAGCCAACGGCAATTGATTGTGATTCAGATAGATTATGACACAAATGTTTGCTTTAGCACTACTCAGTTGCCGTCAGCTTTAGCTGACGGACTGATGAGGCTCACATCCCCCTTGTTTTGGGCTAAAGCCCTTTTTCATTGGAGATTCCCTGTTGCCGTTGGCTAAAGCCAACGGCAATTGAGTGGCTGAAGCCAAAAGCAATTGATTCCCTCTTCCGTTGGCTAAAGCCAACGGCAATTGATTGTGATTCAGATAGATTATAAGACAAATATTCCTTGGAATTACTCAATTGCCGTCAGCTTTAGCTGACGGAATGATGAGGCTCCCCCCTGTCCCGGGACTTTAGTCCCTGATTTTCTCAAGCCTGTATTCCTCAATTAATTTGTTTAATTCATCCTTAAAAGAAACTTTCTGGTGATGCTGAACCTGGTGCCGGATGTAATCTCTAAGAATCTCTAACTGGTTCATTCCGATAGAAACTGCATAATAATCATCCTGCCACTCAAACTTTAACCTGGTTAATCTGTTTTTGTTGATCCAGAAAGAACTTTCCCCTTTTATCTTCTGCATAACCTCAGAAATATTCTGTTGACCTCCTAATGATATCAGAGCATGAAGATGTTCATGATATCCATTAATGTGATCGATACATATCCCCTTTAATTTAGCATTCTCACGGATATGTGAAATAACCTCATTTCTTATCTGATCCCTCAAATAAGGAATTCTCTTTTTTGTGGTCCATACGCAATGAACCAGAATCCTAAAATATGACATAACACAGAAATGCAAGCGATTAACATATTAAAGCTAAGCAGAAAATGTGAGATGTGCAAATTTTTTAAGCACAAAAGATATTTATTCTTTGATCTGATTCAGCTTCATCTGATGCCCATAAATTGGGCTAAAGCCCTATAACAATGGAGATTCCCTCTTCCGTTGGCTAAAGCCAACGGCAATTGAGTGGCTGAAGCCAAAAGCAATTGATTCCCTCTTCCGTTGGCTAAAGCCAACGGCAATTGAGTAAATTTCAGATAGTTTCTGATACAGATGTTCCTTAGAATTACTCAGTTGCCGTCAGCTTTAGCTGACGGATCAAATTTGGCTTCAGATGTTTTTTATCTTATGATGTTATTTTTTTCATAAATAATACATTTTATATATAATATTACTATATTTGTATCTTTATTCACTTATTGTAATTTCAGGTCATGGAAACAGAATATGAGAACCCGAAACAGAGGGCAATTATGGAAACAGGCCGGAGACTCTTCTGGAAATATGGGTTCAGAAGAGTAAATGTGGATGAGATATGCCGCGAAGCGGGAGTGAGCAAAATGACTTTTTACCGGTTCTTTGAAAACAAAAAAGAACTGGCAAAAACGATTTATGAGAATGAGGTAAGAATTGGAGTGGAAAGATTTGATATTGTGATGAGATCTGATATGTCTCCCTCCGATAAGCTTAAGGCCATAATTACCATGAAGCTGGAGGGGACCAACGACATGAGCAAGGAATTTCTTATGGATTTCTATAAAAGCAACGATACCGGACTGAAGGCTTTCGTGGAGGATCTGACTGAAAGATCATGGAACGAGATTATTAAATCTTTCAGAGATGCCCAGGAAAAAGGCTGGTTAAGGAAAGATTTCAAACCTGAATTCATTCTTTACCTGACACAGCATCTAATACCCATGTTAACTGATGAGAATCTTATAAAATTATATGACACACCGCAGGAACTGATACTTGAATTCGCAAATTTCTTTACTTACGGAATTTCTCAGCATGACTAATACCTGATGACCAGGCTCAGTTTCATATTGTTGCTCCTGTTTCCCTTAACCCTGATATCAGGTCAGGACAGCCTGCGCTTCAGTGGCCAGCTGTCGTCGTGGGCTAATGCCAATACCGGAAGCGACCTGCCTCTGTGGGGTGGAATAAGATATATCCCACAGATCAATTCTGGCATACAATCCGGCCGGCAGGGTAAGTTCGACAGCGAATTATCCGCAAATATTTTCGGCAGTGCAGGAGTCCATCCCTTCGACACTCTTACCGCATCCGGCAATCTGAAGCCTTACCGTGCCTGGATAAGATATACCACCAATCATCTTGAGATAAGGCTTGGCCTGCAGAAGCTTAACTTCGGCTCCGCATCGATGCTCAGACCACTGATGTGGTTTGACCAGATGGATCCGCGCGATCCCCTGCAGCTGACAGACGGAGTGTGGGGTTTGCTGACGAGGTACTACTTTCTCAATAATTCAAGCGTATGGCTGTGGGGATTATACGGGAATGAGGCCCGAAGAGGATGGGAACTGATGCCATCTAACAGAAAGATACCAGAATTCGGAGGCAGGGTCCAGGTACCAGTCCCAAGGGGTGAAGCTGCAATCTCGTACCACCACCGGACAGCTGACAGCAGGAGTATGGGATTCCCCGTATTTCCTTTAGAAAAGATACCCGAAAACAGGGTGGGCCTCGATGCAAAATGGGATCTCATAACCGGTATCTGGATTGAGGGTTCCTTCACCCATAAAAGCAGGGATGTGGGCATGCTAACCAATCAGCTTGTACTAAATACCGGAATCGATTATACTTTCGCACTCGGCAACGGATTATACATGGCTTTCGAACAGCTGCTTGCCACCTTCGATGAGAAACCCTTTTCATTCTCCAACCGGACCACATTTTCGCTGATGACATTGAGTTATCCGCTTGGTCTGTTCGATAACCTCAGCGTAATTTTTTACTACAACTGGACTGCCAATAACCTATACAGCTTTCTTAACTGGAAGAGGCAGTTCGATAATATCATCCTTTATGTAATGGCATACTGGAATCCGGAATTATTTCAGCTTCCTGCACAAACTTCTTCACAGAACATTTTTGCAGGGAAAGGTGTTCAGCTAATGTTCGTTTTTAATCATTAATAAGCTTATAATGGAAAATTCGCAAATCATCAGAATTGAGAACCTGGTCAAGCGCTTCCCCATGGGAAAGGGCGAATTCACCGCACTCAACGGTATAAAGCTCTCCCTGGGGCAGGGGGAGTTTGCAGGGCTTATAGGTCCCAGCGGATCGGGCAAGACCACTCTTCTTAATATAATCGGCTCGCTCGATGTGCCATCGGAGGGCTCAGTAACAGTCCTGGGGCGGTCGATCGGAGCTCTTAGCACCGGAGAGGCAGCCCGGCTCCGCAAGGAGAACCTGGGATTCATCTTCCAGAGCTACAACCTCTTCGCCGTGCACACTGTTTACGAAAATATTGAGTTCCCGTTGTTACTCCTGAAATACCCGGCAACTGAAAGAAAGAGAATGGTAACAGATGCCCTTGAGTGGGTGGGTCTGACCGACAAGATAAAATCGAAGCCCCCTCAGCTTTCCGGAGGAGAATGCCAGAGGGTGGCCATCGCAAGGGCAATGGTAAAGAAACCCTCACTCGTACTCGCCGATGAACCCACAGCAAATCTCGATGCAGCTAACTCGCATAACATACTCAAAACCATGGTGAACCTTAACAGGGAATTAAAGACATCCTTCCTGTTTGCCACGCATGACGATAAAGTAATAAGTTACCTGCGCCGCAAAATATTCCTCCTTGACGGCAGGGTGGACAACGATATTATTATATCCAACTAATCATCAGGAATATGAAACTGGCAATCAAACTGGCATTCCGGAACCTGATCGGAGCCGGACTGCGAACCTGGCTGAACGTAATTGTCCTCTCTTTTTCGTTCGTAATAATAATATGGCTGAAGGGAGTGATGTCAGGATGGGATCAGCAGGCAAAAACAGACATGACCAACTGGGAAATAGGAGGCGGGCAATACTGGCACGAGTCTTATGACCCTTATGATCCTTTTACGTTCAGTGACAGCCATTCACCAATACCCGGTGAGTTCACAGGCGAGATAGAAAAGGGAGACATGGAACCTTACCTGATCGCACAGGGTACAATATACCCGCAGGGACGCATTCAATCTATTATGATCAAGGGGATCAACCCAAATCAGAGCATTTTTATGCTTCCCGCCCATAAGCTTGACACCTCGATGACGGATGCGATTCCCTCAATTATAGGATCGCTGATGGCAAAAAACCTGAAAGCAGGCATCGGCGACAGGGTAACCATTCAATGGCGCGACAACCAGGGCACCTTCGATGCCGCTGAGATCCTTATCACCGATATCTTTACCGTAAGTGTGCCGGCTGTCGACCAGGGCCAGGTCTATATTCCTCTTGACAGGCTGCAGTCGATGATGGGGCTTGAGGGAGAGGCAACAATCCTTACGTACAGGAACAGTGAATCGCCGGTGGTTGACGTGCCTGGCTGGACACACAAGCCCAAAGAGATTCTTACAGCCCAGGTTGATGAAATGATCAAGATGAAGACCACGGGTCAGTCGGTGCTTTATGCGGTACTTCTTCTTCTTGCCATGCTGGCGATATTTGATACGCAGGTGCTTTCGATTTTCCGGAGGCAGAAGGAGATCGGCACTTATGTTGCACTTGGCTATACCCGAAGGCAGGTAGTAGGCCTTTTCACCGTTGAGGGAGCGATGTATGCCGTCTTTGCTGCCTTGCTTTCGGCGGCATACGGATTACCTTTTCTTGCATGGCAGGCAAAAGCCGGGTGGACAATGCCTGTTGATGCCAGTGATTTTGGAATGGCGATCGCCCAGACTCTGTATCCTGTTTACAGTGCCGGGCTGGTGGTATCGACAGTACTTCTGGTCCTGCTCGTCACTACTGTTGTAAGTTACTGGCCATCAAGAAGAATAGCGAAAATGAATCCAACTGAAGCATTAAGGGGGAAAATACAATGATAAAATTTCTTTTTAAGGGACTCTTAAGAGATAAAAGCCGAAGCAGGCTGCCTATTATCGTAGTCGCTGTCGGTGTAATGCTGACTGTATTCCTGCATGCCTATATAGTAGGCTTTATGGGCGATACTATCGAAACCAACGCCAGGTTTTCCACCGGCCACGTGAAAGTAATGACAAGAGCATATTCCGATAATATGCAGCAGATACCCAACGATCTGGCCATTACAGGGATAAGCTCTTTGTTGGAAGATCTGGATCGGGAATTTCCCGGGTTTGAATGGACACCACGTATCCAGTTCGGAGGACTTGTTGATGCACCGGATGAGAGTGGCGAGACAAAATCCCAGGGACCTGCCATGGGTTTCGGGATGGATCTGTTATCTGAAAGCTCAGGTGAAGCTGAGCGCCTGAACCTTCAAAAATCGCTGGTCAGAGGCAAACTGCCGGGCTCTCCGGGTGAGATACTGCTGAGTGAGACCTTTAGCCGGAAGCTCAAGGTTAACCCCGGTGAAAGGGTGACCCTCATAAGCTCAACCATGCTCGGGGGAATGGCCATTCATAATTTTACAATTTCAGGCACCTTGTTTTTCGGACAGGAAGCGCTCGACAGGGGAACGATCATTGCAGATATTGAGGATGTGAGGATGGCGCTTGATATGGAAGATGCCACCGGTGAGATCCTGGGGTTCTTCCTGGATGGATTTTACAACGACGATCTTGCACTGTCGGAAGCAGACAGGTTTAATGCAACATTTGGATCAGTTTCTGATGAATTTGCTCCGGTAATGAAGAGCCTGAGCCGCCAGGGTGGAATGGGGACTTATGTAAACCTGGCAAAAGGCTGGTCAACTTATATCTCGCTGATTTTCATTTTTGCCATGTCGCTTGTACTCTGGAACGCCGGCCTCCTGGGCGGCCTCCGCCGGTATGGAGAGGTGGGAATAAGACTCGCCATGGGGGAAGAGAAGGGGCATGTTTACAGATCGATGATCATTGAATCGGTCATGATAGGGATTATCGGATCGGTCTTTGGCACTATTCTTGGGCTCTCATTTGCATGGCTTGTACAGGAATACGGGATCAATATCTCGGGAATGATGCAGGGATCAGCCATGCTCATGCCCGAAGCTATCAGGGCAAGAATCACCCCTCCCGATTTCTATATAGGATTCCTTCCCGGAATAGCAGCGACGGTGATAGGTACCATGCTCTCCGGAATCGGAATATATAAACGACAGACAGCCAGGCTGTTCAAAGAACTTGAAGCATAATATCGAAGAAGAAAATGAAAACAATATTAATCCCTATCCTGTCAACCTGCTTACTGATAAGCGCTACAGCACAGGATGCAAACGAGATTCTGAAGAGGGTTGAAAGGAATATGTCGTCGGATAACCGGATATTCGAATCATCGATGATAATCCATGGCAACCGGGCCAGCAGGACGATCACCTCAAGGACTTATGCTGTGGGCGATAAGCAATCCTTTACCGAATACCTCTCACCGGCCCGCGAACAGGGCACGAAGATGCTGAAGCTTGAGAACCAGCTCTGGATCTATTCTCCGTCAACCGACCGCACCATACAGATCTCCGGGCACATGCTCAGGCAATCAGTAATGGGTTCTGATCTCTCATACGAAGATATGATGGACGACAGGAAGATTACAGAGATCTATGATTCAGAGGTTACAGGAACTGAACCTGTCGATGGCAGAAATACATGGATCCTCGACCTTACCGCGAAGGTAACTGACGTGGCATATCATAAAAGAAAGATGTGGATCGATACTGAAAGGTATGTTCCCCTGCGTGAAGAACTGTTTGCCAAAAGTGGTCAGCTGCTTAAAAGAACCTCTCTCTCAGAAGTAAAACAGATAGAAGGCCGCTGGTTCCCGATGAAAGTCATCTATAAGGATATGCTTAAACAGGGCGATGGAACGGAGTTTGTAATTACATCGGTAAAATTCAATCAGTCTATCCCCGATTACATATTCTCAAAAGCCGCACTAAAACAGTAATCATAAATAAATATACTACCACTATGGAGATAAAACTTAGAGAATGGGGCGAAATGATCATTCCATGGCTTTTAACGCACGGAATGAGAATTGTCATTATTATTATTGCTGCTTTGCTTCTGAACCAGATTCTCAGCAGAATAATAAAAAAAACGGTAAGGGTTGCAGTTATTAAACATGAAACAGGTTCGCTGGAAGGTGAACAAAGGCGGGAAAATACTCTGATCAGGATTTTTAACGGAGCCCTCAGAATAACAATTCTCACAATCGCCCTGCTGATGATCCTGCAGGAAACTGGTCTTGAAATTGCTCCGATACTGGCAGGTGCCGGAATAGTCGGTTTGGCTCTCGGTTTTGGCGGACAATATCTTATAAGGGATATTATAACAGGTTTGTTTATTATAATTGAAAATCAATACAGGATCGGGGATGTAATTAATGTTGACGGCACAGGTGGTGCAGTCGAAGATATAAGCCTGAGGATGACAACATTAAGAGACCTGAACGGAACAGTACACCATATTCCCCATGGTGAGGTAAAACGAGTCTCAAATCTTTCCAAGAATTTTGCCAGGGTTAATCTGGATCTTGGGATTTCATATAATTCCAATCTTGAGAAAGTGATCAGGGTGATAAACGAGACCGGGATCGAGCTTGCAGGGGATCCCGCTTATAAGGAATTCATAATCAGTCCTCCAAAATTCCTGCGGGTGAACGAGTTTGCTGATTCTGCAATTGTTGTAAAGATCCTTGGTGACACCAAACCTCTGAAGCAGTGGGAGATAACAGGCGAGTTACGTAAGCGCCTAAAAATTGCTTTCGACAAGGAGGGGATTGAAATACCGTTCCCCCAGAGAGTCATTCATCAGCCGAATTCGTGACAGACAGCTTGCCTGAATAAACCGGCATCATCTAAACATTGCCGGGCTTTTCCGCTTTATGAGTATCGCAAGTAAGACCATTGCTGCCAGCATTGTAAATGCTGCTGATGTTAAATGATGTACACCAAAATTCTGAGCTATTATCCCCATCAGGTAGTTTACTGACATGTTTCCGATCAGGCCGACACTCAGTACAAGGCTGAAGGCTGTTCCTGAGAACTCACTGTAACGGTTTCCGACAATACCCAGCATAACAGGGAATCCGGCGGCCAGCCCGGCACCAACGAGCACCAACCCGGGTATTGATGCGTTTATTGACCAGGCTAATCTCAGCAGAGCAAGTCCTGTAAGTATGAGAACAAACGACCAGGATAAGATTCGTGGAATAGAAATTGTCCGGAGAAGTCTACCAAGGATCAGCCTCATTACCGTCATACCAGCCACGAATGCTGACAGTGCAAATAGTGCCTTGCCCTGGGAAACAGGCATCCTGTCAAGGATAAAGCTGGTTGTCCAGTTATTAAAGATCCCTTCAAAACTACTCTGGAAAAAGAGAAAAAAGGCAGCCATGAGCAGCAGATTGTCTTTTAGCATCCTGAGGCCTCCGGTCACAGGAAAGCCGTGAGGTTGTTTAGGGAGAGGATATTTAATAAACAGGAAAAAAACTCCTGCTGCGAGTGTCATTAATCCAACCGAGGCCACAATGATTTCAAAGCTGAACCTTTGACCCATTATACCTAAGATTACCGGCATGCCCAGCGCCCCGACACCGAAGAAGGCTCCCAGTGTACTCAGGTCAGCGCCTTTATTGCCATCGCTTATGTCGGCCACGAGGGCATTTGTTGCCCCGTTTATTGCCCCACCCCCGAACCCCAGAAAAAAGATGCAGATCCTGAGGATATTTTGTGAAGGAGAGAAAGCTATACCCTCGAGGCCCGCGAATATGAAAATGCAGGAGAGTGACAGAAGAATCTTATATCCGTACTTGTCGCAGACAGGGCCGAACACAAGAGAACCGCCCAGTATACCCAGAGGCAGGATAGAGAATAGAGTACCCGATGATATATCATCCAGATTCATTTTCTCCCTCAGTTCAGGGAGTACTGATCCGAGGGTTATGAGGATGATACCGAACAACATCATTCCGATGCAGCATGCCAAAAAGATCATTCGTTTACTGTACATCTTTAAAGCATGTTATTCTTATCTTCTTTGTTTTCCAAAACAGAATAACCACCGGTGTAAACTCTCTTCAATCGAAAATCGCTTCTGAATTCAATAATGTCTGCTCTGAATCCTGGGGCTATTTGTCCTCTGTCATCAGCATTTATCAGGCGTGCAGGGTAAGTTGAAGCCATTCTCAGGGCCTCATCGGCCGGTATTCCTGCCTTCTCCACACAGTTTCTGACTGCTGCAAGCATTGTTAGCAGCGAGCCTGAAAGGGTGCCATCGGGCAGAGTAAAACGGTCATCCTGCCGGACATGCCGGTAGGAGCCTCCTTCGGTTTCCTCGACTGCATCGCTCACAAGGTACAGGCGTTCCTTCATTATCCTTTTCGCAATCATAAGCGTGCTGTAACCCACATGGATACCGTCAGCAATGATGCTGGCGCAGGCTCTCCCGTTTAGAAATGCGGCTCCGGGAAGGCCCGGGTCGCGGTGATGAAATGGCGACATGGCATTGAAAAGATGTGTCACTGCCCCGACTCCCCGGTCAAAGCCGGAGGATGCTTCCGGGAATGTAGCGTTACTATGACCTGCCGCCACAACAGCTCCGTGATCCTTAATCACCTGAATGAACCCGGCATCACAAAGCTCGGGAGCAATGGTCACCATCTTTATTATCCCTCCGGCTTCCTTAAGCAGGCCGGCGATCTCATCTTTGTCGGGCTTTCTGATAAGAGCCTTGTCGTGAGCACCCGATCTTGCCGGGTTAATATAGGGACCCTCCAGATGCAGGCCCAGAAGTGCTTTATGAGGATTATCCCTTATAACCCTGATTGTTTTGCGAATAACATCAAATGAGTTTGTCGGGATCACAATAAGGAATCCTGTCGTGCCGTCGCGGACTATTGCTCCGGTGATTGCTTCAAGGGCTTCAGGCGTGGGGTCATCTGAAAAAAGATAACCGCCCGCTCCGGCTATCTGCAAGTCTATCAGTCCCGGAGCAATATAATTTCCTCTGCAGTCAATTCTCCGGGCAATTTCCGGTACCGATCCCGGGTCAGTGAATGACTCTATCCTGCCATCCCTGATCAGCAACGATTTCCCTGTGACTATCTCTGCTCCTGTGTAGGCAGTAGCATTCATAATCGCTGTAAGCATCTCTGTTCTCCTGTAAGTTTGATTAATCTTTCTCCAGTGTCACCACGCTCTCCTTTACGTTCCAACCTGAGACTCTAAGCCTGGGAGATCCCCCCCCTGACAGTGAAACAGGGCAACTAACAGTCAGTTTAACTGAGTCGCCCGGAGCGAGGGTAATATAATTCCCCGACCAGTAAGTGGGCAGGATCTCATCCGGACCATCCATCAGTTGTGCTCTTATAAAAAAGGCAAGCATATCGGAAGGGTTGGATATTTCCACGTTCCATACTTTTTCAGTATTTCTGACATCACTAATCCGGGCGATGACATTTACCTCTGTCTCCTTCATTTCGTTCATTGCCTTGGAATCTCCGTCGGAAGAGAGCCAGTACGTATTGTTCGAAATTGTTTTCCCGGTTCCGTCCTTCAGTTTCAGGACCACAAATGTTACCCCCTTAATCTTCTCAATTTCGGGGGCAAGAGAAATTGCCTCTTTTACTTCTGATGGGGAAAGGCTTAATACGACTGACTGATTGAAAACGGGTTTGAGATCATTGCTGAAGAGTGTTGCCGTGACTGTCAGCCCGGGAGCAGGTTTATATCTTCTGTTGACAGCTGCAACCATGTAATCGCTGAGGTTAAGCTGTACATGCAATGGTTCGCATGCATTCTGCATGAAATAATAGCCGGCGTTAGGCTGAAGGAACCAGTCGTATACCTGCCAGACGACGCTGGGGAATGCGGCGTTCAGTTTCCAGAGCATAACACCGCCGATATCGTTAAGTTTATGTCCGGCTGCCTCGAAGATCCCCTGGTAACCCATTGCGTTCATCAGCTGCATCTTATCGCAGAACTCCTCCATGCTTTCTGCCTCACCGTACCTGTTTACCATCTCCCTGTAATAGAGGTCCCAGCGTCCGTTACCTGTAGCCGCATCGTGGTATCCCCATGTATGGTTCAGGGGGAACGGCAGGGTTTTGTCCCACACCAGGTCGGGGATTATCCTTGGCAGAATGTTATAAGGAGGCATGGAAGGAATACCCGTCTCGTCCTTGAATACCCAGTCTCTGCCTGCAATGGCCCTCCTGTAATAATCTTTCGGATCCCTCCAGGTATAAGGTCCTCCGCTGTATACACCGCCGGGCAGGTTATCGGGCCATGAGGCGGCCCACCCTTCCGGAAGTTTTGCAAAGCCGGATGAGCTGGGGATAAATGGTCTTGTGCCGTCGTGGGAAATGATGCTGTTCCTCATGAAATCGTAAAGTTCCTGGCGGGCATGCCCCTCATTGCCGCCGGTCCATACAAGAAGACTGGGGTGATTACGTATCCTGAGAATAGTACTCATTACATTCTTCCTGAATACTTCTCCTTCCAGGGGCCAGTCGGGGGAACCTTTGAACTCGTCGGAAGCATCAGGTATCAGCATATTGTTCAGTCCCGAATAGGGATCGGGATAAACGTTGTTGGCAACAAGTCCGGTTAATACGGTTGAGGGCACAGTTACCGGAAACCAGTAGACAGGAGAGCTGTAACCTGTTGTTGACAATATTTCTCCGTCGTCATCGATAAGGGATGAGGACTGCAGCTCAAAACTGGTAAGCTTTACCTGCCTGACTGATCCTGGCTGGGCGCAGGCCTCACAGGGTAGTAAGGCCGGAATAATAAGGAATGCAAGCAGAAGAAATGTATAATTCTTCATTTTTCTCTATTTTTACGGTTAAGATAATTAATTTTCTTTTATTTGATCATTTAAATTGGCTCTTCACCTTATAGCAGGCAGTTATCATGGAACCAGAAGCCGGTAAGAAACGATTTGGTACAGCTCCAGTTTTCTTCACAGCAATATCAACCATACTCGGAGCTATCCTTTTCCTCAGGTTTGGATTTGCTGTCGGGACGTTGGGTTTCTGGGGTGTGGTGCTTATAATCATACTGGGGCACTCACTAACTATACCAACCGCTTTTGCCATCTCTGAGCTTGCCACCAACAAAAGGGTTGAAGGCGGAGGTGAGTACTTCATTATTTCCCGTTCGTTCGGGCTGAATATCGGAGGCACCATCGGCATCGCGCTCTTCCTTTCGCAGGCAATCAGTGTTGCTTTTTATGTGATCGCATTTACAGAGTCATTCGAGTTTCTTTTTAATTTTTTCGCGAACAGGTTCAATTTTCATCTTCCCCGCCAGGTTATAAGCATTCCCGTGATGGCTGTGCTCGGTTTTGTTATCCTGCGACAGGGTGCCAATTTGGGAGTCAAGGCACTTTACGTTGTTGCGGGCATACTGTTTATTTCAATTCTTCTCTTTTTTCTGGGGACAACTGAATACGGAACCGTTACGGGAAACAAGCTCCCCCCCGGGGATCTCAGGAACCTTAACGATTTCTTTATAGTGTTTGCCATCGTTTTTCCCGCTTTCACCGGAATGACAGCGGGAGTCGGACTTTCAGGAGACCTCAAACGGCCCTCACGATCGATCCCCATCGGCACAACAACTGCTACCCTGGCCGGAATGGTGATCTATGTGGCTGTAGTCTATAAGCTGGCGATAACGGTAAGTGCCGGGGATATGCTTAACAATCAGCTGATAATGGCAAAGATTGCCATCGCAGGTGCCTTTATCATTCCTCTGGGGCTTGCAGCCTCGACAATGTCGTCGGCACTGGGCTCAGTGATGGTTGCTCCCAGGACACTTCAGGCACTGGCCCTCGACTCTTCCTTTCCGTCAAAAAAGGTCAACAAATGGCTTTCATACGGCAGAAAATCAGATGGTGAACCGGTTAATGCCTCACTGGTAACAATCATTATCGCTTTTGTTTTCGTGGCAGCTGGCAGTGTAAACGCGGTCGCACAGATCATATCAATGTTCTTTCTTGTTACGTACGGCTCGCTCTGCCTTATCTCCTTTCTCAATCACTTCGGTTCCTCTCCCTCATACAGGCCATCATTCAGATCAAGATGGTACCTCTCTCTTACAGGTTTTCTGATTGCTATATGGGTAATGTTCAGGATCAATGCCCCATATGCCCTTGCATCTATATTGGTAATGATGAGTATCTATACGTATATCAAGTATTACCACAGGGACCGGCACGGGCTTGAATCGCTCTTCGCAAATGCCCTCTTTCAGATGAACCGAAATCTTCAGGTTTACCTGCAAAAATCCGGAAGCAGGAAGAAAGCCAAGGAGTGGAGGCCGAGCGCAATCTGTATCTCAAAAGATTCTTTTGTTCGCGCACGGGCGTTCCACTTGTTGAACTGGATCTCGTACAGGTATGGTTTCGCGACATATCTTCACCGTATTGACGGATATTATTGCAGGGCTACCAGTGAACAGGCTTCCGAGGAGCTGGCAAAGCTGATTGAGGTGTATGATACTACGAATAATCATGTTTATGTCGACACAATAATCTCGCCATCATATACTTCCGCTATTGTCCAGGCTATTCAGGTGCCGGGCATCTCAGGTATGGAAAACAACATGGTGATCTTCGAATATGACAAAGAGCATCCTGATAATCTTAAGGAGATAATTGAGAATATCCGGCTGATAAAAGCAGGCGATTTTGATATCTGTCTGCTGGCTACCAGCAGAAAGGATTTAGTATTCCGCAACGGGATACACGTCTGGATCAGTTTTGATCAACCGGAAAACTCAAGCCTGCTTATACTACTCAGTTTCATTATCCTGGGCCATCCCAGCTGGAAAAAGGCAAACATAAGGATCTTTGAGATCTGCAAACCCGAAGATTATGAGAAGACGAGAAGCAAACTTTCTGAACTTGTCATCTCAGGGAGGCTCCCTATAACTGAAAAGAATATCGAAATAATTGGGACAGAGCCAGGCAGGTCAACTAAAAGCCTGATCAATGAAAAATCGGCAACTGCTGCAATTACCATGATCGGATTCCGGGTGGAGGGATTAAAGCATAACGGGGATGTTGTACTTAACGGATATGACCATATCGGGACCGTTTTGTTTGTCAACTCCCACAACCAGAAAGAAATTATCTGATCCTCAGCAGGGTCAGAACCCTGTCATTTAAGGTATTTTTTAATGTTATAAAGCTTATTCAGGGCTTCAACCGGGGTCAGGTTGTCAATATCAAGATCAAGTAATTCATCTCTTATCTGTTTCAGTACCGGATCATCCAGCTGAAAAATGCTCAGCTGCAAACCTTCCCTCTTTCCTGCAATATCAGCTATCGGTTTGGCAAGCTCGTTTTTCTCATGACTCTGCTCCAGCTCCCTGAGTATTCCTGATGCCCTGTTTACAAGGCTTTTCGGCATGCCTGCCATCTTAGCCACATGGATGCCGAAACTATGTTCACTACCCCCTCTTTTTAATTTCCTGAGGAATATTATTTTGTTGTTCAGTTCCCTGATTGAAATATTATAGTTCTTAACCCTTCCAAAGGAATTTTCCATCTCATTAAGTTCATGATAATGAGTGGCAAAGAGAGTCCTGGCCCTAAACCTGTTCTCATGAAGGTACTCAACCATTGCCCATGCAATGGATATCCCGTCGTAGGTGCTCGTTCCCCTTCCAATCTCATCAAGTAATACAAGGCTCCTGTCGGACAGGTTGTTCAGAATACTGGCCGCTTCGTTCATCTCAACCATAAAGGTCGATTCGCCCAGACTGATATTATCTGACGCACCTACTCTGGTAAATATTTTGTCGACTATACCCAGGAGAGCCTTTTTTGCCGGGACAAAACATCCCGCCTGGGCCATTATGGAAATAAGGGCGGTCTGACGAAGCAGGGCAGACTTACCCGACATATTCGGACCGGTCAGAATAATTATCTGCTGTTCTTCAGTGTCAAGAAAAAGATCGTTGGGAATATACAATTCTCCGGGCGGCAGTTGTTTTTCGATCACAGGATGGCGTCCTTCGGTTATTTCGAGTTTCCCTGAATCGTTTAAAACCGGTCTGGTATAATTATTCTCAGTTGATATTACAGCAAATGAGTGAAGGCAATCGAGGCGGGCAACAAGGGCAGAGTTGAGCTGAATCTGCGGAATAAACTCAATAACTGATTTCACTAGATCGTTAAACAGCCTCACTTCAATTTCAGCAATCTTCTCCTCTGCCCCCAGGATCTTGTTCTCATATTCCTTAAGTTCCTCTGTTATATATCTTTCAGCACTTACAAGGGTCTGTTTTCTTATCCATTCCGGGGGCACCTTTTCCCTGTGTGTGTTTCTTACCTCAATATAGTATCCGAAAACGTTATTAAAACTCACCTTCAGCGAAGTTATTCCGGTCCGTTCACTTTCTCTTTTCTGAAGGTCTGCCAGATAATCCTTTCCGCTGTAGAGTATTCTCCGGAGATCATCCAGTTCATCCGACACTCCCGTCGCTATCACATTCCCCCTGTTCACCAGGGCCGGAGGATCACCGTTGAGTTCACGTTCAATCCTGCCCGCTATGGATTTACACGGATCGAGCCGTTCTGCGAGGCTCACAAGGGGCTGACAACTGCTTCCCTCACAAAGCTCCTTAATTGGTCCGATAGCCTGGAGTGCCCTCATCACCTGTACCATTTCACGAGGGTTGATCCTGCCGACAGCAACTTTTGAAACAAGCCGTTCCAGGTCGCCTGTCTGGCGTATCAGGTGTGTCATACTGTCGCTGGAAGAGGTATCATTTACGAGATGCTGAACGATTTCCAGCCTTTCATTGATTGGTTCAATATCCCTCAGGGGAAGCGATATCCAACGCTTAAGCAACCTGCCTCCCATCGGGGAGATGGTGCAATCCATAACATCGATAAGGGTTTTTGCCCCTTCATATACAGAATGAAAAAGCTCAAGATTTCTGATGGTGAACTTATCGAGCCATACATAGCTGTCCTCTTCAATCCTTGAGAGATTGGTTATATGGCCCAGTTCTTCATGCTGTGTTATGTCGAGATAATAGAGAACTGCTCCAGCCGCTATAATGCCATACGACAAATTTTGAACACCGAATCCCTTCAATGAATTGGTCTCAAACTGTTTAAGAAGGCGGTCATTGGCCGCCTCATCGGTAAATATCCAATCATCAAGCCTGAATGTATAGAATTTAGACCCGAAATATTCAAAGAACAGATCTTTCTTCCTCTTTTCGAACAGTACCTCCCTGGGTTGAAACTTATTAAGTACCTGATCAATATAATCAACTGTACCTTCCGAGACAAAGAACTCACCTGTTGATATATCAAGAAAAGCTACCCCTGCTATCTTCTTGTCAATATGGAGTGCAGCCAGAAAATTGTTTTCCTTATGCGTCAGGACATTCTCATCGAGAGAGACGCCTGGTGTTACAAGCTCAGTAATTCCTCGTCTTACAATCTTTTTTGCCAGTTTCGGGTCTTCGAGCTGTTCGCATATTGCCACTCTCTGTCCGGCGCGTACCAGGCGGGGAAGGTAGGTATCGAGGGCATGGTAGGGAAATCCTGCCAGTTCGACAAAGGAAGCAGCTCCGTTAGCCCTTCTTGTAAGAGTGATTCCCAGTATGCCTGAAGCTTTTATCGCATCTTCGCCAAAGGTCTCATAGAAATCCCCAACCCTGAAAAGAAGTATTGCATCAGGATGTTTCGCCTTGACGCTGAAATACTGCTTCATCAGCGGTGTTTCGACATATTTCTGGGTACCAGACATCCGGCAGCGAAAATGTTTTACTGGTTTACAATGTTCAACAGTTAATGACAAAGATACACTGAAGGGGATATAATAAGAACCCTTTTAGAATTTTGTTCATAAATATGAACAGATCATGTTGCTTCCATTTTACTCTCTGCACATTTCCCGGGAAAGAGCTCTTCAGGATTCTGGATAATCTTAGACCCCCCGACACGCTTACGCGTGTCACCCCCCCTGGCAGGGGGGTAATCCTCTGCGGCTATTACTAATTACCTTAAGTCCAGCATATTCCCCCCCCTCTCTCAGGGGGGGCAGGGGGGGTGCCGCCACATTACAAACCTTGCTGAATTCTTCTTCCGGATTGTCATCAGGATAGACCCCCCGACACGCTTACGCGTGTCACCCCCCCTGGCAGGGGGGTAATCCTCTGCGGCTATTACTAATTACCTTAAGTCCAGCGTATTCCCCCCCTCTCTCAGGGGGGGCAGGGGGGGTCGGGGTTTTACAGTGTCAGAAGCATTCTGATAAACCTCCTTGCAAATTCCCTAATACTTCACTATCTTGTTTTAATTAGTTCCTTAATCCATCTCCCGATGAAAAAGATCCTTATCCTTGGTGCAGGGCTTGTAGTGAAGCCTATGGTAGAATATCTTCTTGAAAGGGATTTCAGGGTTAAGATCGCGACCTCCACAAGGGAGAAGGCCGACAGGATGATAGCAGGACATCCCTGCGGATCGTCACTGCGCTGGTCGATGGATGATACTGATACCCTTAACCGGCTGGTGGAGGGAAATGACATTACAGTATCTCTCCTGCCGTACCGGTATCATACTGACGTTGCCAGGATCTGCATAAGTCACCGCAAGCCGCTTGTCACCACTTCTTATGTCCAGCCGGAAATGCAAGCCCTGCACGAGGAAGCGGTGAAGGCGGATGTAATGATCCTGAATGAGACCGGCCTTGATCCGGGGATCGACCATATGAGTGCCATGAGGATAATAGATCATATTCACAGGAAAAGAGGAGAAGTTGAGGAGTTCTATTCCCTTTGCGGAGCACTGCCGGCTCCGGAGGCGGCTGATAATCCGCTGGGGTACAAGTTCTCGTGGAGCCCAAAAGGAGTAATCATGGCCGGCATGAACAGCGCGCTCTATCTTAAGAATGGTATGAAGGTCCGGGTTGAGGCTGAAAATCTTTTTAAGGACAGATTCGGATATTTCTTTCCCGGAGTAGGTGAGCTCGAGGTATATCCGAACAGGGATTCAATCAGTTATATTGATATTTATGGCATCCCCGGGGCAAGGACCATGTACAGGGGAACCTTCAGGTATAAGGGATGGTGCGAGACAATAGATGCAATGAAGAGCCTTAATATGCTGGATAATAGTACCGGAAATTATTCAGGCATGTCCTATGCAGGTTTTATTGCTGAGAGGGCGGGCATTGAAACTGACAACGTCAGGGAAAGCATTGCCGGAAAGCTTGGCCTGCATACTGATTCACCAGCGATAAGATCGCTTGATTGGCTCGGCTTTTTCACTGACGAGAAGCTGGCCTATACGAAAACAACACCTTTTGAGATCACATCGGACCGGATGATACAGAAAATGTTACTGGCTGCCAATGAACGTGACATGGTTGTCCTTCAGCATATATTCCTGGCAGTCTATCCGGATGGTTCTAAAGAGGTTATCAAATCGGGGATGGTTGATTTCGGCACGCCTGCTACGAACACCTCAATTGCCCGCACGGTCGCTCTTCCTGCTGCGATAGCTGTCAGGATGATTCTTGAGAACAGGATCAGTCTGGCTGGTGTTTACAGACCGGTACTGCCAGAGATCTATAATCCGGTCCTTGATGAACTTAAATCGCTTGGCATTGAGCTTAAAGAAGAATTTGGTCTGCCTGAAAGTGAAATGATCCGCAGATCTTAAAAGCCTCCCCGTTGCTTTCGACTCAAGGTGCAGAGTGAAGGTTTTTCTCCGCTATTTCAACCTGAAAGGATCGATCAGACCGAGAGTGAAAACAAAGCGGATCCTGTCCTTAAATGTTCCGGTTACGGATGCAATGTTTTCAGACACAATCAGAGGCAGGTATATCTCGAAAAAGTTGTTTATGCCAGCCTTGATTCCAGCCTCAAGGAAGAGTGGAAATCCTTCTGATTCTACGCCTGCATGATCGTTCAATAACAGGTTAATGAATGGTTTGACCGGAATCCAGGAAATTTTCTCCGGCAAACTGCTCGTAACAGACAACGACATAAGCCAGCGGCTGTACCCGAGGATGTCATTGACGGGAGAAACCAGTCCTCCTTCAGACAGGCTCATCTGTCTCGACCAGAATGTTTTCTGAGCCTCGCTGAAACGATCGGGATATAACCCCTGATACAGATACAGTTCACGTCCGCTCCGTCCGCCCGGGGAAAAACCATAGAAGGGATGCGTGTTTCTGTTTTTCAGCATGGTTCCGGCAAAAAACCTTATACCCAGCCCCTGGTTCCTTCCATAATAACTATACAGATAGTTGTACTCCGCTGAACTCTTCTGATACGACTTCCCTGATTCATAAGAAACCGTCAGCGTAAAGGGATTGATTTTACCGGGCCGTTCCACAACATATCCGATCTGCATGAATGAGCTCATCCCTGCCGGCACAAGGAGCTCAATCTGACGAAGGTCCGATGCCGCCAGATAATACCCAAAAACCTTATGATTGACCGGATTAACCATATTGCCGGGTCTGAATCCAAGGTCCAGTCCAACTTTTGCTTTCCTGTAGCTCTGATCGCCAGGCGCCCCAAACTGTTCCCCTTCAAGAATTAATGTTGCTATCCTGACCGGATTGTTATATGGAGTTATGTTGAACAATATTTTTCCGTATCCGGCAAACTTCTGATTGTGAAATGTGTACAAAGGAATAAGAATATATTCCACAGGTTTGGGTATGAGCGTTCCGTTATTCAACACCATACCTGCCATAAAGCCATCCGTACTGTTCCAGTTAAGGGCAGGAAAATATAACAGCGATCTTGAATCAATATCTTCAACAGTATACAGGAACCGGAGATGAAAGGGATCGGTTCTCCTGAAGAGGCCTGATGTCCGTATGTTATTGTTGAGCCGGTACAACTCGGTCATTATGTGTTCCGGATCTATCTTTATTTCAGAACTATTGCACCATGGTATATCTATCCATTTCTTTCCGGCAAACCCTTCCATCCATTTTTCTGAACAGATTGAATCTCCGGTTAATCCGGCTAATAACAGTGGTCCATTTAACTCTCCCCTGTTTCTGATAAGCAGCTGGTTATCCTTAAGGCGTACAATCCCGTAATCAAGCCGCCTGGTTGTACCGAGGAAATCGTCAAAGAACCATGAAAGGTTTTTCGTCGTATGAGATTCGAAGATTGCCCTGAGATCTTCCGGCAAAGGGTGCCTGTATTTCCATGTCCGGTAATAATCCTGCATAATGGAGTCATAGAGGGACTCTCCGAGATAAGCCTGCAGATAGTTGAAACCATGGGCGGCTTTGAAATAGACCATACTGCCGTAATTATCGTAGCCGTAGTCAGTAGCCGGAAGGTTAACAGGCTGTTCCAGGTTCCTGCGGGCCGGGATAATCCAATCGAGCTCCTGAATTCGCGACAACGGTAATTCATCGATCCGGAAAAATTTTGCCAGCTTGATGTTCCTGAAACCAATTTCCCAGAATTTCTTTCCGGGATACTTTTCATCCAGATATCTTGACTCGTAAGCGCTGGCGATGCTTTCGTCCATGTAAGGGAATCTTCTTTCATCAGATCCAACCGCACTGTAAAACCAGCTGTGACACAGCTCATGGACCAGCACCTGTTCCAGCAGGTAAGGATCTCCTGCAAGACCAATAACCGTCAGACCCGGATATTCCATCCCTGCTCCGGAATTGAGGGCACTCTGAACGGCAGTAAATGTATTGTAGGGATAATCTCCGATCCATCCTGAAAAGGCCAGGACAGCGCTGTCGATGTATGAGACGGCCTTCTCCCAGAGATAAGCTTCCTGAAGTGTGAACATAGCCCATGTTGTTACTTTCCTCTCTGATTCAGGCAGAACAACGCTTCCCTTCCTGACGTTGAATCTCTTGTCAGCAAACCAGGCAAAATCATGTATCTGATTTTCAGTGTAACGCAATGTCTTCATATGAGGGGAGGATGGAGGGAAACTCAATCCTCCATAACCGGGATTTATCATCCGGTGAGCATCTGAAGAAAGTGAATCGAGGAATCTCCTTTCCTCTTCATTCTGCAGGTTGCCTGTTGCTCCCACGATATAATTGGAAGGCAGGGTAATGGTTACATCGAATGTGCCAAACTCCGAATAGAATTCAGCCTGATCGAGATATGGCATCGGATGCCATCCCGATCTGTCGTAAACTGCCGGTTTGGGATACCACTGGGTAATCTGGTATGACTCCCCTATATGTCCTAAGCGTGAAGTGACTCCCTTCGGGATCTTTACAAGAAAAGGCGTTGTAATGTAAACCGTGTCTCCCGGCTTCAGGGGCTTATCAGGGATGATCCTGCAGATATCAGGAGACCCGGGGAGCAAGTACCACTTAACCTGTTTTCCGTCTGCCCTGAAATCAAGGGAATCAATAAATCCTCTCAGCTCCGGATCATTAAACAGTCTCCCCTTACCCCTCATTTCGAATATCTGCCTGGCTAATGCGGTTTTATTGTTCGAATACGCATTCGGCCACAGATGAAAATATAAAAATTCCAGAGTGTCAGGAGATTTGTTAATGTACTCAACTGACTCGAAGCCATTAAGTTCATGTCTGGTGTCGTTAAGTGTAACCTGAATCCTGTAATTTACCTCCTGCTGGAAATATTCCTGCGATGAAGCATCGTGAAAGGGCGGGAAAATGGTGAGAAATAAGAGCAGATAGTGCCTGATGTTATATTCAAGAAGTTTATGCATGCCTGCCTTGCTTAAATTTTTACCGCATCCCGGCTGAGGATACGAAGATACTCCAAAAGCATGTTCGGGCAAAGTGTGATCGATCATTAGTTTTTTGATTTATTGGATATTATTTTTAACTTTGATTTATTATACACTTATCAGGGGAAATATAGCTATTGAAGCTATACATTAAAAATATGGTTTGCATCCGATGCCAGATCGTAGTCAAATACGAGCTGGAAAAACTCGGTTTGCATCACACTAAAGTTGAACTTGGTGAGACTGAAATAATGGAGGAGCTCTCAGATGAGCAAAGGGAGACACTGAGTAATTCGCTGAAAGAGATAGGGCTGGAACTGCTGGATGATAAGAAAAACATTATGGTCGAAAAGATTAAGAATCTTATCATTGAACTGGTGCATTACAATACGGACCAGATAAAAACAAACCTTTCCGATTACCTGAGCGAAAAACTTAATCATAATTACACTTACCTTTCCAATCTTTTTTCAGAAGTTAAAGGGGTCACTATTGAGAAATTTTACCTTACCAGTAAAATCGAAAGAGTAAAAGAACTTCTGGTATATGATGATCTCAATCTTACAGAAATTGCATGGAAACTGCATTACAGCAGTGTGGCACACCTGTCAAACCAGTTTAAGAAAATGACAGGGCTTACTCCATCACACTTCAAAAATCTTAAACGCAAACAGAGGCCTTCTTCGGAAAATATGCAGATCATGTAATATTTAATCAGAATTATGTAACTCTGAGGCCCCCACCTTCCCATAACTTTGCCATCTGCTGTTCATTTAGGAATTAAATGGAACATGTGTCCTTTAATCTCCGTAGTTAAACACAGGGATCAAAATAAATCATTATGGGAACATTGAAAGGCCGGGAATCTCAATATGCCAGAAGTCTGATTGAAGCGAGTCTTGATCCGCTGTTCACCATTAGTCCCGAAGGGAAAATAACCGATATAAACAAAGCTTCCGTTGACATAACGGAAGTAACCCGGGAGGATCTGATCGGTACAGATTTTTTCGAATATTTTACAGAACCTGAAAAAGCGCGTGACGTTTACAAACAAGTTTTCAGTGAAGGTTTCGTTGCAGATTTCCCTTTAACCATACGCGACGGAAAGCTGAGCGGTGATGCTTTAACCGTGCTGATCGATGACATACTTGACCTCGCAAAAGTTGATTCGGGGAAAATGGTATTTGAACAGACCCCATTCAGAATAGCTGCATCAATATCGGCTATGCTTCATCTGTCTGAACCAAAAATTCATGAAAAAGAACGACAAAAAGATACTGCTTTTTCTGGTTGATGACGATGCTTTGTACCTGAAATCACTGGAGATTGAATTCTCAGAAACTACTGAGTCGGACATAAGAACTTTTGCAACCGGAGAACAATGTCTTGTCAGTATTTCACAAAATCCCGATGTTATTATCCTTGATTATCATCTCGACAGTGTTGATCAGAATGCCATAAACGGTCTTGAAACACTCGACAGGATAAAAACCATTAATCCGCTCATACCTGTCATTATGCTCTCCTCCCAGGATAAAATTGAAGTTGCGGTTAATTGTATGAAACACCAGGCATTTGATTATATCGTTAAAAGTGAAACTGCTTTTATCCGGCTGCAGAAAGCTATAACAACAATCTTTCATTATCAGAAAATCGAAAAAGCACTGAACTGGTACATGGAAAAGATCTAGCGCCAGAATACGTGAATGGTGTAAATTTTCCCGGAAATTATGTAAGAGTGTGCGGAACTGATTGACCTACCTATTGTATCAGGAAGTTGCGTTCTTTTGATATTTATTTTGCTTTTGCTTTTGTTTTAATTTTTCTATCAACCTGTTTAGTTTGAGGATTTCTTTATACAGTCTTTTATTTGCGGTCTCTAATTTATTTTTTCTTCCTTCAACATCCAGGGTATCATTAATATTTTCGATACGTAAAGCCCGTAAAGCATTTATGTGGTTTGCCAACTTAACAATTATTTCATTCAGCTCACTCTCTTTTTTCTTCAGGTCCGATATGTCAGTTGCTATGAGTATGTAATTATCTCCCTGCAGATAAGGTGGTAAAAAGTGAATTGACAGTCTGAGATATAAAGTGTTTTTCAGGGATACTATTAAAACATCATGTTTGTCATGAGCCGGTTGAGTCAGGAAGAAATCTAATTTTGGATTATCATCCGGTGTGATGAAATGTTTGAGGGATGAGCCAATAACCCTATTATATGGAGATTGAACTAACTCAGCAAATCTACGATTACAATAGAGAATTGTCCCCTCTTTTGATAGAGTAACTGCTCCTTCGCTCATCTCTTCTATGAAAGTACGGTATGGTGTTTCGGCAGAACTGATAGAATATACTTGATCTCCCTTCTTTCCGGAAACCATTATCGCATCCACCTCTCCGTTTCTGATTGCCGCAAGAGCCTCCTCAATTTCAACCAGGCGTGAATGCAATTTCTTATTTTCAATTATGAGCTGTTCTTTTGTTCTTGACATTTACTTTAATTTAAAACCAAATGATTTAAAACTCCCGTAGTCCTAACTTTTCTTCACCTCTCTTATATCCAATCCTAAAAGGACATTTTCTGTATTTGACATATCACCAATAATGCGACGGAATGGAAGTGGTAACTTTTTAATCAATGTAGGGGATGCAATTATCTGGTCACCTTCTGCTAAGTTTGGGTTTTTATACAGGTCTATCACTTCAAGATCATATTGCCCTTCAAGATATTCTTCACAAATCTTCTTCAGGTTGGTTATTGCCATGATTGATCGATTCGTTGTACCGGTTATATATAAACGTAAAATATATTTACGCTGGTGTTGTTCAGGCATAAGCTGTTCAACCTTTCCCGGAGTCTCCTTTATTTTGAGCTTAGTCTTTTTCATAAATACGTCTGATAATATATATATTTATAATTCAGTTCTTTGGTAATATATCAAGTCCAACAAGCACACGTTCTGTATTTGAAAGATCACCGATTATCTTACGAACGGGTACCGGTAATTTTCTCACTAACGTTGGTAAGGCAAGTATCTGGTACTCGGCACCAAGCTGTGGATTTTCCAAAAGGTCAATTATTTCAATGGAATATCTCCCCTTTAACTGTTCCTGACATATTTTTTTCAGATTTGCATATGCAGTAAGAGCCTTTGGAGATTCTCCCGCAACGTATAAACGAAGCACCCATTTATCATCTGCCGATTTATCGGGGTTCCCTTTTTTACTTATCATTTCTGAATTCACCTCTTTTGCTCTCATAGGATAGTATTTATAATGATTTTTTCAAATTGACGGGTGCCCTTTTTTCCATGACAGCTTTTCTGCTGATTGCCATTTCCATTTTGTCCTGTTCCAGTTTTTTAATAATATCCTGTTCTGCTTTTATCAATTTAACAGCTTCGGATTCTTCCGAATCAAAATCGGCATGTAATGTTGCAATCTTTGATTCCAATGCCTTCCTTTTCCGTTCTATTTCCCGTTTTTTATGTTCAATTTCATGCTTACGCTTCAACAATTCGGCGTCTTCAAGCGCTTCCTGTGCAACACGGGCCGAACCGGTTAATCCTCCACTGGCACCAATATAAACCTCACGTAATTCCACGCCGTGGTCAGTGAGGATGAATTCACGGATCTGGTTGGAATTAGCCATCCCCCTCGATTTAAGAACATACATTCCCCTGTTGCGCTCACTGCTCAATTCAATGTCGCGTAGTAATAACCAGGTATCTATCAATGATGATATTCCGACATCAGAATTCTCTAACGAGGTGTCTCCTGATGTCAGACTGGTAAATAAAGCTGTTATGTTTTTTGACTTAAGAAAATCAACAATGCGCATTAACATTGTTTTTACTTCGTACTCTTTATCGCTAACAACGAAGGTATTTACGGGATCCAGAATAACAATATCAGGTTTGAAGGCATTTACAATTTTATGAGTTACAGCCAGATGCATTTCCAGACCATAAAGTGTTGGCCTGGTTGCATGGAATTGTAACAGCCCTTTCTGTACCCAGGGCTCTAATTTTATTCCGATAGAAAGCATATTTCGCATAAGCTGGTCCGGAGATTCTTCGAAACAGAAATAAAGGACACGCTCGCCCCTTTTACAGGCAGCTTCTGCAAAGTGAGCCGCGATACTTGTTTTCCCAACTCCGGCAGTACCGGAAACAAGAACGGTGCTGCCGCGATAATAGCCTTTTCCTTCAAGCATCTTATCAAGCAGCGTTATGCCACTCGAGACTCTTTTATTTGATACAGTATGGTTCAATCCCAGGGAGGTTACGGGCAGTACTGAAAACCCATTTTCATCGATCAGAAATGGATACTCATTGGTGCCGTGGGTTGAACCCCGGTATTTAACGACTCGTAAACGGCGTGTAGAGGTCTGTTCAGTTACGCGATGGTCGAGCATAATAACACAATCAGAGACATATTCTTCCAGTCCTTGCCGTGTAAATGTTTTGTCTCCGCGCTCGCCTGTTATAATTGCAGTAACACCCTTTTCTTTTAACCAGCGAAACAGGCGCCGCAGTTCTGCACGCAGGATCAGTTGGTTTGGCAATCCGGCAAACAGTGATTCAATCGTATCCAGTACAACACGTTTTGCTCCGATACTATCAATTGCATAAGCAAGTCTTATGAACAGACCTTCTAAATCGTATTCGCCGGTCTCTTCAATTTCACTGCGCTCAACACGAACATAGTCAAGAGCAATTTTTTTATTCTTAACAAGATCTTCCAGATCAAAACCGAGTGATGCAACATTTTTGGTTAATTCCTCAATAGTTTCTTCAAACGACAATAATATGCCCGGTTCGTTAAACTGAGTTGCACCACGTACAAGAAACTCCAATCCGAAAAGTGTTTTACCGCAGCCTGCACCGCCACAAATCAGGGTTGGCCTGCCGGTTGGCAACCCTCCTCCGGTTATTTCATCAAACCCCTTGATGCCACTTGGTGACTTTTGAAGACTTTCTATTGCGAGTTTAGATGCTGTCTTATTCATTCATTTGCAGATATATATTTCTATTATAGACTGATACCAGGAGGTCGGGCTGTTTTTGAAGTGATTTTTTTGGATATAATTGCGTAAAGTTATTTAAGAAATTGCTAATTATTTATTACACAATTATTACAAAAATTTACATAATTCACAGATTTCCATAGCGACGTTTAACCATTTTTGTATAGGTTAAAACTTTAAGGTAAAGGAAGGTTGGCATATTCAGTAACCGCACTGGCAGGTATGCCTGCATAAGCAGCGATGGCGGATTATTGCTTCTTCGTGAGGTTGATAGTCAAATGAATTAATCAGGCCAGAGCCAAAATACGTGAATGATGTAAATTTTCCCGGAAATTATGTAAGAGTGTGCAGAACTGATTGACCTACCTTTGGTGATTGAAAAGATATTTAAAACCTCAGAATTAATAAAGCTGATAATTTTTACAGGTAAATAACCAAATCACATAAAATAACAATTATCGTGTATCTATTAATAATAAAAATCAATTAAAATGAAAAAGATCGTTCTTAGTTTAATGTTAGTGTGCTTTTCGTTTGCATTTGTGCCATTTCAGTCAAGTGCAGCAACTGTAAATGAGCCTGTTACCTTACCTGCTCCAACACCGGCAGATTCTGCTGCAGCCAGAACATTGCTTGTAAGGCTGGATGAAATAAAAGCTACGGATATGTCAAAGCTGAATTCGGAAGAAAAAAAGAACATGAGGAAGGAAGTAAAGGCTATCAAACACAATCTCAAGGCAATAGGCGGCGGTTATTACATTTCAGGTGCAGCATTGCTCCTTGTTATCATTCTGTTGGTTATTCTGCTGTAAAATTGTAAAACAAAATTAAACGAAAATCATGAAAGATCTACTCTATGTAATAGCAGTGGTACTCCTTATCGCCTGGGCCATCGGATTTTTTGGCTACAGTGTCGGCGGAGCCATCCATATTCTTCTTGTTATTGCAATTATTGCAGTAATTGTCAGGGTTATTCAGGGACGAAGGATCCTTTAGAATTATCACTTTATTAACATACGGTAAGCCCATTCTCCAAAGCCGTTGCGAATTTGCGAAGCGAATGAAGCTATGACCTTTCAGAGTGGACTTATCATTTAATAACAAGATTATGAGTTCAGGAAAAGTAATATTGGGCGTGTTAGCCGGAGTCGCCGCCGGTGCTTTGCTGGGGATTTTATTCGCCCCGGATAAAGGTAAGGTTACCCGAAAAAAAATGTCAAAAAAAGGAGAGGATTTTCTGGAAACTGCGAAAGAAAAATTCGATGAATTTCTTAATGATATCTCTGAAAAACTTGAAGAGGTAAAAGAAGAGGTTACTGATTTTACCGAAAAGGGCAAGGACGGAACGCAAAAAGCGAAAAAAGACGCTGAAGCGGCAACAGGTTAAGTTGTTTAAAGGCATTCCAACCATGGAAGATACTTCGAAGAATATTGAATCACTATACGAAAAAGCAACAGAATTCGGCAAAGCAGGTTATGAGCTGGGAAAACTCAAAGTTGTTGATAAAACATCGGATGTCGTTTCCTCATTCATCCCTCACTATGTTGTTTTTGTTTTAGCTGTTTCCTTCCTTGTCTTTCTTAATCTGGGATTAGCTATATGGCTTGGAGAAATAGTGGGAAGAATATTTTACGGTTTCTTTATTGTTGCCGGCTTTTATGGCCTTGCAGGTATCTTTGTGCATTTCTTTATGCATAAGCGGCTTAAAAAGTTCATCGGAAACAATATCATCAAACTTCTGCTTAGATAGGATCACATGGAAAACATTACTTCCGTTGCAGATATAAAAAATGCCATTCAAATACTTGAAGAAGAGCAAACAGTCAGGGGAGAGCAGCTCAAAGAGCAACTCCACCTTACGTTTGAGAGCTTAAAGCCTGTAAACCTGATTAAAAGCACCATAAAGGATATTTCTTCCTCTCCCTATCTTATCGACAACATCCTGGGAACTGCAACAGGTTTAGCTTCCGGCTATCTCTCAAGAAAGATAATTGTGGGTGCGTCAGGAAAT
Source organism: Bacteroidales bacterium (assembly GCA_019429325.1). GTDB lineage: Bacteria > Bacteroidota > Bacteroidia > Bacteroidales > VadinHA17 > LD21. Next base: position 12,001 of record JAHYJA010000007.1, on the reverse strand, counting down.
ATACTCAGAAAACTATTCGGTGTTGTGTTACAGTTAGGTGTTACAAACCTTGTCGCAAGGCACCCTGATGAGGTTAAATCGCTCAGCCATTTATTGTTTCAACGTATTTTTCGTAAAAAAGCAGAGAGCTCGGAAAAGCCGTGACAGATGAAAAAATAAAATTGCCATTCTACGCGCAAGCATCTCTCTCTTTTATCGGTATAATTGCTTTGTTCACCATATTGTATGTTGCAAAAGGTATTCTGATCCCTCTCGTTTTCGCGATTATTATAGCCATTGTGCTCCACCCTGTTGTTAATTTTTTTGTAGAGTGGAAAATTAACAGGATAGTGGCTATTGCAATCACTTTATTGCTTACCATAATAATAATTGCCGCGTTTGGTTTGCTTATTTATTCGCAGATCAACCGTCTGAGCGAATCATTGCCGGCATTGATCGAAAAATTTACCGAAGCACTTAACAGTGCAGTCATCTGGGCTTCAGGTTATCTGGACATAAACTCTCAGAAAATATTTGCATGGATCACGGAAACAAAGGGTGAAATCATGAATTCCAGCGGGGCGGCAATCGGGAAGACCCTCGTCAGTATTGGCGGCATATTGATTGCATTGTTTTTAGTCCCGGTTTATGTTTTTTTTATTCTGCTTTACCAGCCTCTCATAATCGACTTTATTCACAAACTCTTCATTACAAACCAACAAAGCAAGGTGAATATAATAATCACCAGGTCAAAAACCGTTATTCAGCGCTATCTTGTCGGACTCGTAATGGAAGCTGTTATTATGGCAGCACTGAATACTACTGCTCTTTTGATTATCGGAATCGATTACGCTTTTGTTCTCGGGATACTTATCGCTTTACTCAATGTAATCCCATACATCGGAGGGATCGTGGGAGTCGCGCTTCCAGTGATGATTGCGCTGGCTACCAAATCGTCAGCCTGGTATGCCGTTTATGTTATGGTGGCATATTTTGTAATCCAGATTATTGACAATAACTTCATCGTTCCCTTAATAGTCTCCTCAAAAGTAAAAATCAATGCCCTTTTCTCGCTGATTGTGGTATTTGTCGGGAATGCTTTATGGGGAATCCCCGGAATGTTTCTTTCAATACCGATACTGGCTATTGTAAAGCTCATTCTCGACAATATTGAACAATTAGAACCCTACGGATTTCTGCTGGGCGATACTTTACCTCCGCTGATAAAAATTAAACCGATCATTAAGAAAATAAAAAAAACGTAATCAATCATTGTCTATAGAAGTCGGTCTTCGGTCTTCGGTCTTCGGACTTTAATGGCTCAGGACACAGTGCTCAGGGCTCAGGGCAAGAGACTGTCTTGCAAGTCGTGCAGGTCGTGCAGGTCGTGCAAGTCTGAAGAAACTTCTAAATTATTCCCTTGGTATTCGATCTCCCCCTCTACCCCTCTCCCTCTCTCCCCCCTTCTCCCCCTCCTTTCTTCTTCGGTCTTTAATGGCTCAGGGCACAGTGCTCAGGGCTCAGGGCAAGAGACTGTCTTGCAAGTCGTGCAGGTCGTGCAGGTCGTGCAAGTCGTGCAGGTCGTGCAAGTCTGAAGAAACTTCTAAATTATTCCCTTGGTATTCGATCTCCCCCTCTACCCCTCTCCCCCTCTCCCCCCTTCTCCCCCTCCTTTCTTCTTCGGTCTTCGGTCTTCGGACTTCCGTCTTCGGACTTCCGTCTTCCGTCTTCGGACTTCGGACTAATTATGTGTGAATGATGTAAATCATATCAGGAATTGTGTAACACTTCTGCAGTGATCTTTCCATATCTTTCCGCTATTATTATTAAAACCATTTATATGAAAACAGCAGGTATCGTCATTATAATAATTGGTTTATTATTAACCATTGTTACAGCCTTTACTTTCTTCACCAAAGAGAAAATAGTTGATATAGGGAATATTCAAATTAATGCAAACAAAAGGCACCACCTCAAATGGTCTCCGCTGGTCGGGATAGCCGTAATGGGTGTTGGAGGAGTTGTCTTACTGGTGGCTTCAAAGAAATAGTATAAATAAAATGAGCACAAGAAAAAACAGACAAATACTTTACTATATTATTGCATTTGCAGTTATAGTAATTGCTTTTCTGTTGCTGGGCGGTGCTACCTGGATGAAAGGATTGGGACATGGCGGAGGCTCGATGAATATGGCCAGTTTGCGCTGGGGACAGATTTTGATAAGTTTAGGTCTCGGGTTCCTGCTTGGCTGGATCGCTTCCAGGAGGAAATGGTAATGCAGGAAGAAGTCCTGCTCAGTTGCCGTCAGCTTCAGCTGACGGATTACTTCAGATCCCTGTAAAGCACACTCAATTGCCGTCAGCTTCAGCTGACGGATCTCTGAAGCCCCCCTCTACTAAGTCCGGGGGAACTTTAGTCCCTGCCTGGGCTAAAGCCCAATATCAGAGAGGTATTCCCGGGTCCGTTGGCTGAAGCCAACGGTAATTCAATGTTTCAGATTCAGTGTTCTATAAATTTTTCTGAAGGCTGGATGTGATTCCTGAAAGGATTGACCTGAAGCAATAATGAAATAGGAATCTTTCCGGATCCCTGTCAAATTCAATAATCCCCTCTCTTACCGCCTGCCCCCGGAACGGATTTGAATCCGGCACTCTTCTGTTGGCGATAAATGAAATAAATCTCTCCCTGAAGGCTGTTGTATCATCCGTTCGTTTGTTCTTAAAGGCAAGGTCCAATCCATGATAAAGCATTGTCATTCTGCCGGTCGCTTTTGTATTATCAGCCGTGAAACTGAAATTCATTCCATCTATTTTACCGGACGTAGCATAGATAAAGGCATTTTTCTCCAGTATAGGATTCAGTTCATCTGCTTCCATATCTGAAAGAGTTCCATACATTGAAAATGTATTGTGCCTGTCGAATATTTTTCCTTTTAATAAAATAGTCATCCTGCCTTTCCCCATCAATAAGGCATCAGCGTTAAGTTCCAAAAAAGCGCTTTCTGTTTTGTAAATGGTATCATTGGTTATTTTATAGATCCTGGCATTGATTTCATTAAAGCTGATAACTCCGGGGTTGTTTGCCTCCTCAGCATGTTCGGCATAAGTGACATTCCCTTTTATAAGACCTATTGAATCAATTCTGATAGTGCCCGGATAGCTGTAAATCATATCCTGGAATGCCGGTTTGTTAATATGCGCGAATTTTTTTCGCTTATCACGGAAAACATTCATATCCATTTTCCCAATTTCAATCCAGGAGCTCACCAGGCTGCCGGACGTGAAATAATCTGCAATAAGAAAATTGTGAAAGTAAATATTGCTGAAGGTGGCTTCAATACGACTTTTTTGGAACTCAAACCGTGATGTGAATTCATAATCTTTGTAATTCGGCTGAACAGAAAAGCTGTTTATAGCCAGAGTATTTGAAGTTGCAGAATAGATAAGCCGGCCGGCTGTAAACGAGTACATACTGTCAGACGATACCGAATTGAGTTCTTCAGCCTCAAAATCAAATTGACTGACAATACCATTATATAAGGTATCGTTCTTCTCAACCTTCAGATTGTAAAATTTCAAATAGCCTTCTTTCACCGAATATGAGAGTGCAGACGAGGTGCCTTCCATCGACAGGTTGATTTTATCAAAAAGTATTTTGCCTATCCGGATGTTCATGGCCGACACCAGAGGTGGTATTGTATCCCCCGGTGATAGTATCTTCCCCCTAATCCTGCTGTTATAAATTATTACTTCCCTGATGCTGAATTCTTTATTAATAATGATCCGGGCGAGACTGATCCTTTTAAATTTTGCAGACTCTATTTCTCCTTCAATATTCCGGTCGCCCCTATCCCCCGGCCTGGAGTTTATTTTAATACCCTCCAATTCTATCCCTGGCCGGAGTATCAGAATATGGACCTTTTCTATTTCAACCTCATAGTTCCTGTTTTCCTTATTCAGTTCTGCCCGTATTTTTTCCCCAAGCCAGGGTTTTATAAAAGTTGTCGTAATAATTGCTAATAACAGAGCTAAAGCAATTGTCCCGATTAATATTTTCAAAAGCATTTTCATACTATGGTGTGATAATCTTCCCGGAGGACGGCGCTGAATTTGGTTTCTTATCCGGAAATATCTATAATACAAAGATTTAGTGTTTATTTCATAAAACCATTATACAATTCCGGAAAAGAGTTACATCATTCACACATTATCCCTTTAAGTTCATTTACCATAATCATAAAGGGCGAAGCGCTTTCGGGAATACGTGAATGATGTAACTTATTTACAGAGTTGTGTAACAGCTTACGGGAATAATGGGCAGACCTTTGCAGTGGGAGTATTTAAAACAATTAAAAAATTAAAAAAATGAATCGGATAGAAGTTAAAGGAAACTGGAATGAGCAAAAAGGTAAGCTTAAACAAAAATTTGCACAGCTTACAGACAATGATTTAATGTTTGCTGAAGGGAAAAAAGATGAAATGATCGGAAGGCTTCAGATCAAGCTCGGCAAAACAAAAGAAGAGGTGCTCAGGATTATCGCTGAGCTTTAATCATTAAATCAATTCGAAAAGTCATTGGTTACCGGCACCTGATTAACGGTACTTTTTGAATTTATCCCTGCTCACGGTGCCAAGTCGAATAAACCAGACCCGGTTTTCATTCTGATAACCTTTCAGGATCAATAACTGCATGCTCAAATGTGGTTCAGAAAATCTTTCATATTTTTTCTTGCTGTAATCCCGATAAGTGATTTTGCTTCTGCACAGCAGGACAGTGTCAGAAAAGACTCAACTCAGATTTATAAAAACATTGAATCCTACTCCGAGAGAAGCAGAATCACAGAATTTATGTTTCGGCTAATATTCACGCCGGCAACCCCCGGCCTGAAGAATAAGAGAGCCGCCAGTAAAGGATATGATAGGCTGACACAAAAACCTTATAGTGCATTTGATGGAAAAATAATACGTAATATCGATGTTATTACCCTGGATCCTTTTGGTTACTCAGTCTGGGACACTCTAGTCAGGAAACAGAATCTTTTGTCTAAAGCAGGCAATTGGATCCATATCAAAACACAAGGTATCACGATCCGGAATCTGTTGCTTTTCCATAGGAATCAACCTTTCAATTCTTTACTTGTGAAAGAATCCGAACGTTTGATCCGAAGCCAGAAATATGTGCATGAGGTTGCTTTTTCGGTTGAGGAGTCAGAGTCAGGACCCGATTCAGTAGATATCTCTGTCCGGGTATTGGATAAGGGTAGTATCATCCCGGAAGGTTCCATCTCTGCCTCAGGAATCAGGGCCGGTTTAACCGATAAGAATTTTTTAGGATATGGTCATGAATTTCAAAATCTCTTTTCAAGAGACTTTAATCATGAGATAAATGTTTTCAATACAAACTACAACATTCCAAACATAAGGAACACCTACATCAGTGCGAAACTGCATCTTGGCTTTGACGGATACAATAATTCCATCAGGAGCTTCGCTGTCGACCGCCCGTTTTTCTCCCCACTGGCAAAATGGGCAGCGGGTATTTCTTTTGCTACTCAGGTTAAAAAAGACTCCTTGAAGGATATAAATTCGGTTTATGTTCCTGTTAATCTGAAATTCAGGACTCAGGATTTTTGGGCCGGCAGTGCCCATCAGATCTTTAAGGGACATACCGGAGAGGAGCAGGTAACCAATTTAATTCTGGCAGCACGTTATCTGCGCGTCAGATATCTTGAAAAACCATCTGAGAATGATGATCCATTACATATTTATGCCAGTGAAGATTTTTATCTGGCCACAATTGGAATGTCGACAAGGATATATGTGCAGGATAAGTTTATCTTTAAATATGGTGTTATTGAAGATGTACCTGTCGGAAGGGTATATGCACTGACTGGCGGCTATCAGGTTAAGAATAATTCCGGGCGGCCCTATTTAGGCATGCGGGTCTTCTTCGGGAACTATAATAAACTGGGATACCTTAGCTCTAATTTCGAATACGGAACTTTCTTTCATGGATCACAAATTGAACAGGGTGTTCTGACAGTAGGTGTAAATTACTTTACAGGTTTATTTGAAATCGGGAGATGGAAATTCAGGCAATTGGTTAAACCCCAGATGACTATTGGTATGAACATGATGTCATCCGATAGCCTGACAATCAATGACAGTTACGGACTGGATGGATTTAACAGTCCTGCATTATCAGGTACCAACCGCCTTTTATTGTCCCTCCAGACACAATCATATGCCCCATGGAATTTTATCGGATTCTGGTTTGGGCCTTTTCTTAGCTGTTCGCTTGGCATGCTTGGCCATGAGAAAACAGGATTTAAAACCAGCAAAGTTTACTCTCAGATAGGTTTGGGAGTCTTAATTAAAAACGAGCACATGATTTTCAATACATTTCAAATTTCCATTTCATTTTATCCATCAATTCCGGGAATCGGATATGATGTTTTCAAAATGAACGCATTCAGGACAACTGATTTTGGCTTCAGGGATTTTGAAATTGAAAAACCTGCAAGAATGATATATCAATAAAATGAATGCTGATACATGCTTTACATTCATTAAAGCAAGTTTAATGCGTGAATATTACAACTTTTTTCAAAAATTATATAACACTTTTGCTACAATACAATTATAACTTTCAACCAGAATATTCTATCTGCAAATACAAAAATGCAAAGGGTTATCCGGGAATTTACGATATAATAGCTGACATGAAATCTGAATCTCATTCAGAAATCAACTATACCGATGAGTTAAGACTTGTCAGAACAGTATTTCTACTGGCAGGCTTTATTATGTTGATCTCAATAAAGGGGTTGGGGCAAGACTCCGGTTGTGTGAATCCTGCGACAGTTACACTAAGCAGCAGCAGCGGAAGCACATGCGGCACAACTTCTGTAACAATAAGTGGCAATACCTTCGGTGGAAGTGCAACAAGAGTTTATTTCACAGAAAATGGGCGTGGTTCGGTGAGTCCGTCTTCAACATCTCAGTCACCTTTTTCTTTTACATACACACCTCGCAATAATGATATCGGAAAAACAGTTGTAATAACGGTAACCACCAATAATCCGTCCGGTCCGTGTGACGCAGTAAAAGCCACCTATACATTAAGGGTAAATGCCATTCCCACAGCACCCACAATTGGAACAGTCACCCAGCCAACATGTTTAACACCGACCGGAAGCGTGGTATTAAGCGGCTTGCCTGCAAGCGGAAGCTGGACAATCAATCCGGGTGCAATACAGGGTACAGGAACAAGTACCACTGTTTCGGGGCTTACTGCAGGCACATATCGCTTTTCAGTTGCCAGTGCAGCCGGATGTACATCACAGTTATCAGCAAATGTTGTTATCAATGGCCCACCGGCATCACCTGCAAGCCCGGTACAGACAGTAGATTGTTCACAGGGTTATGGTAAAGCAATTGTTACGGTAACCGCTCCGACAGGTTCAGGCCTTACCTACAGGCTGGATGGCGGGACATACCAGAGCTCCGCTTCCTTTGTCAATGTTGCCGACGGGAGCCACACCATTACAGTAAGAAATTCATCGGGATGCACAACAACCGGAGTCAGTTTTTCAGTGTCATGCGGATGTCAGGATCCTCCGGTTGCAAATGCGGGATCAGGAGGATATGAATGTGACATGGATTTCATTTTCAATGCCAGCCCGACAAAAGGAACAGGTACATGGACCAAAATCAGCGGCCCCGGCAATGCCGTATTTTCACCGGATAATCATCAACCCAACGCTGGAGTCACTGTCGACCAGGCTGGCTCATACGACTTTTCATGGACTGAGGCACAAAACAACTGTACCTCAACAGATATTGTCAGAGTGATTTTCAGAGAATTGCCTTCATTGGATGCAGGAACTTATCCGGCAATATGCAGGGGGGATTATGTTCAATTCAATGCAAAGGGAACAGGCATTTTCTCCTGGTCACCTGTCACATTGGTAAGCAATCCATATGTATCAAATCCTGTTGCAACGCTAACCACGAAAACCACCTTTACAGTTACCCTTACCGATCAGTTCGGATGTCAGAATTCAGTCGATGTCGAAGTTGAGGTCCGGGAAAAACCTGTCGCCAACCCGGGGGCAGACCAGGTCCTGGAGGGCCAGTTTAGTACGACCATGAATGCTGAGCTTGCCCATGATTATGAAACCGGCAGCTGGTCGTTAATCTCGGGTACCGGTGAGATTTTTGACACAACCTATTCCAAGACTTCAATAAGCGGACTTTCACCCGGCATAAACAAATTCTTGTGGAGCGTCTCTAACGGTGTTTGCCCGCCATCTTTTAACGCAGTCACTATCACTGTTCATGATTTTATCATTCCTACGCTGATAACTCCTAATATGGACGGCAGAAATGATTATTTTGTGATAAAAGGTTTAAGTGCACAGGATCGTACGGAATTAGTGGTTTTCGACAGGAGAGGAGTTATTGTATATACAAATCTTGATTATGACAATAATTGGGATGGCGTTGACTTCAATAATAAGCCTCTCCATGATGATACTTATTTCTATGTTCTGAAAACAGAGAATGGTAAATCTATTAAAGGTTTTATTGTAATCAGACGATAAAATGAGGAGGATTACAAATATATTCTTCTGGCTTTCAATACCTTTATGTCTGTCAGGTCAGTTAACTCCTGTCATAAACCAGTATGTCCTCAATCCTCTGACAATCAATCCTTCCTACGCAGGAGCCAGGGGGGCATTGAATATTGCAGCCCTGTACCGCAAACAGTGGACCGGTATCGCAGGCTCACCCGAGACAATCACTCTCCTGATTGATGCACCCGTAAGAGATGACAAAGTCGGACTGGGCCTTATTATAATAAACGACAAGATCGGTGTAACAAAAGAAACCCGGTTTATCACCAACTATGCATATAAGATCGACGTCGGTAAAGGAACTCTCTCTTTTGGACTTGGCGCAGGATTAATAACTACCAATACTGCATGGTCAGATCTTGTGGTACTCGACCAGGGAGACGAATTTTACCTTATCAGCCCACGTCGGTTTGTCGTTCCGGGTTTTAGCTTTGGGACTTATTACTCGAACAATAATTACTTCCTGGGATTCTCAATACCAAAGTTTTTAAGCTATAAGTTTAATTTTGAAATAAACAAATACAGCTTCAATATTGATCCGGGTCAGTACAATTATATGCTTACAGCAGGTTTTGTTAGAAATTTATCTTCAAAATTAAAATTCCTCCCTTCGTCACTTTTGAATTACAGACCAGGGGAAAAGATCCTTTACGATATAAATGCTCATTTCAGTTATCTTGACCGGTTCTGGGCAGGGGGTTCTTACAGGAATGGGCGGTCAGTTGCAGGATTACTCCAGGTTGAGGTAAATAACCAGATCAGAGTCGCTTACATATACGATTTTGATAACAGCAAGCTCAGAAAATATAGTAACGGATCACATGAAATAATGCTAAGGTATGAGTTCCGTTACAGGATTAATGTTGTAAATCCTTTGATATTCTAAAATAAAGCCAGGTTAAGATAAATGATTCTTTAACCCTCAATCCGGACTGGGAAGTATTACAATCAGGAGAATTAAAAACTATCCATTTTAGCTCAGAACTGAATTAAATGAGGCTCCGTTTCAACACCCTGTGAATTATGTAATTCATTGATGGAATTGTGTAATGATTCGGCGGTTTCGTTGCTTATCTTTACATGGGGAAGTATAAATAGTCAGACAGACAATCTTATCGGAAACACATTTATTCAGCATAGAATTTAAACACTTAAAATGGCAAATATTTCAGTATTGGAAAGCCCCGCAATTCTTGGCGATACCACTAAAAAACGGAATCGTGAGAAATGTCGCGTACCTGAAATATCTGTGTCCAATCCTGTTTTGGAAAATGTTCGTGCTGAAGCAGGGGAAGACTTCTATCAATATCTGCACTGGTTAAAGCTTGCGAGAGAGCCAAATTTATTGACTCTCTCGTCCAGTCACCACTTTTACTATGATTCCAGCGACCTGAAAAGGGTTAAAACACTGATAAATCTTAAGAAACTGAATAATATTAAGCATCTTGAAAGCTTCTTAAGTGTGGTAAACCGCTTGCTGCCCCGGACGGCTTATTTTGTGGGCTGCTTCAAAAACAATGAACAGAATGGAGACCGTCTACCGTATTACAGCTCCGCTAAATTCCTGAACAAGCTAATTAATATCATCGATTCCAGAACTGACAGAAGTTTAACAGTAATGGATGTAACCAACCGCCTCGCTGAGCATAATCTTACAGTTATTGACATTACTGAAATAAACGGCATAACATATTTCTGTTCACAAAACACGGGAAATTCTTTCCGTTAAATAAAACAAGTCATGAAGATAAAGGCAACAGCTTGTTTCTGGTTAAGCTTCATCTCTCTGATTATCTCACTGATAATCTTTTCCAAAGGCATAATTTTAATGGGATTAATATTCCTGATTTTCGGCTTGATTACCAGCTATAATTATCAAACCCGTTACATAAGGGACAATGAATAATCTTTTAAGAGGGCTCATTTCAGTATTCGGAGCCTGGAAACTGGTGGCGGCTGTTTAGGTACTATTGTGGTTTTTATTATCATCTGGCTCATACTTGGGAAGTGCGCTTAATACGCGCGAAGTAACCGGCAGGCCGGAAGCAAAGGTGTTAACAGCAAATAAAATACAGCCATTTAAAGGAGGTGTGAATAATGTAACTTTTTCAGGGAGTTATATAACACTTATGGAATTAATGCGGCTTACCTTTGAATTTCACTTATAAATTAATATTATGCCACTGTTAACTATTTTAATTGTACTAATTGTTGCGGGTGTTCTTTTATGGCTCGTCAATAATTACATCCCTATGGATCGAAAGATCAAAAGCATACTGAATATCGTGGTTGTTATTGCTGTTATCATCTGGCTTCTAAAGTTATTTGGTGTTTTCACCTACCTGAAGGATATAACTTTATAAAATGAACCAGGGACATTTTAAAGGGAAAAAGTTCTTTCTGTTGATATTAATTATCCCTCTTATCGGCGGCATAATTTTTACCGGCTACCGGTCATCGGCCAGAAAGCAGGAAGCCGACCAGGCTAAAGCGCTCTCCTTGTTGAATGCTGGTCTTGAAGCTGCAACCACCGAAGATTGGGAATCGTTCAGAAGCCAGTCTGATCTGAGAATCAGGGATGTTGATACAGGGATTACTGAATTAACCACAAAAACAGAAAAACGGGAAGAAAAAACTGATGCTCCTAACGGGAAAAAGATCTCCAATCTGGAGGAACAAATCAAGTTTATGAAGGCACGGCTGGAAAATTTCGGGAAGAGCCAAAGAAACTGGGAGTCATTTAAACGCGGGTTCAATAATGAAATGGATGTGATTGAAGAAGCTTTGAAGAAATTAACGGCTGATATCGAAAATAACAATGAAACCGTTATAGTCAGGACGGGAGAGTGAACATTCCTTCAGTAATATATTTTCCGGAAAACAGGAATATAAATACTTTTTTTTACATTGCGGTGATTTTGCAGTCATCCAATGTCGAAAAAGCGAATTACAATTTGTGCTTTGATCTTATCCGTCCTTCCGGTTAATCATAATTTTCTTATGGGTAACAGGGAGATTAATTCATCTTCTGAAAACTTTAATCCGGATCCGGAAGTTTATTTCACCTGGTTTTACAAAACACTGAATTGTGATGTACCAAAGCCTGAGTATGAGGTTTTTACAAGAGCAATCACCGGATTTTTCAATCTCAAAGCCGGTAACAAAATAAAGAATAACCTGCTTACAATCATTGATTTTTCACTCTCCTCCAACACGGAGCGCATGTGGATTGTTGACATGAATAGAATCAAAGTGGTGCATCACTCCCTTGTTGCCCACGGAAGGAACAGCGGGGATGAGTTTGCCACCTCTTTTTCCAACAAGCCCTCTTCCTTTCAAAGCAGTCTGGGATTTTATCTGACAGATGAAATATATTATGGCGGG